>CAVAMP010000014.1:0-51216 GCA_963589825.1 Flexilinea sp.
TGAATTGATAACGCTCCTGGTTTCCTTCCACGACCTCCCGTGAGAGTTCCTGACGAAGTTTGTCGAAATCAATCGCCGCTTCAGTCTTTCCGTCCCCGTTAATGCGTTCAGTCAGACAGGAAGGAAACAACTCACCGATTTTTCGGATATTCCCCTCAGCAATATCCGGTGTATGCATTTTCAGTTTTTCCATATTGTGTTCACAAGAATTTACATATAACCTTCAAATTTAGTGAATTTTCGGCGTAATGCAATTGCTTCAGGCGGATTATTGAGTAAAATTTCTATGGGCGGAGGGGTCAAAAAAAGAAAAACGCACCGGAGAGGTTGCACCCTATAATGTATTGCTTAAAAGTCGTACATATTGAGGCCGGTTTCTTCTGAGAATTTGCGGTTCAGCCTGGCTGAGGACGGGATGACCACTAGTTCGCAGGCGCCGCTTATTCGGGCGGAGAAGAGATGGCCTCCGATGGCGGAGCAGTCGCTTTTGCAGAAAGTGGCGTGGAGATGGAGATAGACTTCGCCGTCCTTTTGGGAAATGTTTCCGGTGAGGTTTGCCATTTCCATCTGCTCCGTCCAGCGCATATCCACATATTTTTTTGTCGCGGGATTGAGGAAACGGAGGACCGCCTCCCCCACCGCGCCTATGCCGTACACTTCGCCGGCGAGGATGTTTTCTTCGCGGCAGAAGGCTGTGAGCGCTTCCACGATTTCACAATGGTTGTCAATGCTGAGGAAGTACCTGTCTTCCGCTTTCTTGAATGTATACATATCTGTTGCTATTTAGAAAATTCCGGGCACCGAAGCCCTTCAGTCCTGCAAATTTAGTCATTTTTCTCCATTCTTTTTCGTGGGAATTTTGTTTATTGCGACAAACAGTATTGATGATAATTTGTTTATTCTGATAAACAATCTTGGCTGAAATTTGTTTATTATGATAAACAATTCATTGTAAAATTTGTTTATTTAGATAAACAATTTTAATTTTGCGAGAAATAAATTCTGAATATGGACAGCTTGTTTTCGAGGCATATTGATTATCTGAGCGATGTGCCTACCGCTTTTGTCAGAAAACTGATGGACGAGATTGACTGGGATTCCAGACTTTTGATGATTCGCGGACCCAAGGGAGTCGGAAAATCGACTCTTATGCTCCAGTATGTCCTCAGAAATTGGGCGCCCGAGGACAGGCACGCGTTGTATTGTTCGGCGGACTCGGCTTATTTTTCCAACCACACTCTGCTTGACACGGCGTCGGATTTTGTCCGCAGGGGTGGAAAGGTACTTTTGATTGATGAAATTCATAAATACACGAACTGGAGCCGTGAAATAAAGGATATATATGACCTCTACAAAAATCTCAAGGTGGTGTTGAGCGGTTCTTCGCTCATCCAATTGAATGACGGCCAGGCTGATTTGTCGCGTCGGGTGGACATTTACGATATGCCGGGGCTGTCGTTCCGGGAATATCTGTGGTTCAGAACAGGACACAAGTTTCAGGCAGTTTCGCTGGAGCAGCTGCTCTCGAAGCCGAATGAATTATGTCGGGAGGTAAGAAAAATTTGCCGCCCGCTGGAGTTTTTTGACGACTATCTCTCATCCGGTTACTATCCGTTTTCATTCGAGAGGCCAAAGACATACCGGCATCTTGTCGAGAATGTCAGCAACTACATCATCGATGTCGAATTGACCAGATTCAGAGGCGTCAGCGTAGCAAATACCGGGAAAATCCGCTCAATGCTGCAGGTCATAGCCTCTTCACTTCCCTATCTGGTTGACATTTCTAAACTTTCCAAGAGCGTCGGGATGGACAGGATTACACTTTTGAAGTATCTGAAATACCTCAATGAGGCGAAACTCTCCCGCAACCTTTACGCTGAGCAGGACAGGATTACGGACCTGCAGAAACCGGATAAGCTGCTGCTGGACAATACCAATCTGCTTTATACTTTCTCAGACAGCGAACCGGAAGCTGGCACCGTGAGGGAAACTTTCTTTTGCAGTCAACTTGCATCGGCAGGCCACCGGATTGAGTACGGCGGCGTCAAGACCGGTGACTTCCGCATTGACAGAAAGACCGTCATTGAGGTCGGCGGACCGGGGAAAGATTTCTCACAAATAAATAAGGGAGACAGAGCAAACGCAGCGCTTGCCGTAGATGGAATTGACATCGCAGAAGACGGAAAAATCCCCCTCTGGGCCTTCGGCTTCCTCTATTAACATACTCCTTCCCCTAACAGGGGATGTCACGAAGTGACAGGGGTTAAGATTTCATATCCTTTCTGATGCAATCAGAAAGGATATCCGACGCCAAAATGGAGGGCGTAGCCGTCGCGGGTGAACCACTCGCGGGGCTTTAGCCAGCAGGAGCCCTCGGCGCGGGCGGGGTCGTGGAGTCGGAGACCCCAGTCAACCCTGAGGACGAGAAAATCCATATCGAGCCTGAGGCCCACCCCGTAACACAGCGCCATACCCTTCCAGAGGGTGTTCCAGTTCATCTGGCTGTCGTCGGCGGCGGTGGATTTCCTCTTGAGGTTCCAGACATTGCCGGCGTCGGTGAAGAGCGCTCCGGCGAACTTCCAGAAGAGCGGGAAGCGGTACTCGGCGTTGAATTCCAGCTTCATATCTCCTGTCTGGTTCGGGATGACGAAGGTCTGATCCTGTGCTGAGAGACCAGGACCGAGGCTGCGGGCCTGCCATCCCCTCATACTGTTGGAACCGCCGGCGTAGAAGTGCTTCTCGAACGGAAGCGCCGTGGAGTTGCCGTAGGCCCAGCCTGCTCCGCCGACGGCTCTGAGAGCAAGCGCCTGCTTGTCGTCCTTGCCGAATCGGAAGGTCTTCCCCAGAGTGAGCTCAGCCCTCACATATTGCGAATACGGAGTGTTCCAGATCATTCCCGCGCCGTTCGCATCCTTCTCCATCAGACCCTTGAACGCGCTCAGCAGGTTGCCGGAAATGTCGGCCTGAAGACGCACATAACTGTAGGTTGTCTTTGGGTTCACGTCGGAATTGGTCGTGTAATAGAACGTTCCGCCGGCTCCGAAGTCGAAGTGGTCCTGGTAGGCGTTGCGCAGGAACGGGTCGTTCGCGAGGGAATTGTAGAACGACGAGTCGAGGTTGAACAGGTGGACTATGTTGACCTGAAGCGGATAGACCTGATAGAATATGCGCGAGCGGGCGTTTCCGCTGTAGCCGAAGGAGGTGGAGATTATGTTGCGGGTGTACTCCGGGCGGTTCTGATAGTTGTAGGAAATGCTGACATCAGTCCTCGGAATCGGGCCCTTGAACACGCTCACCGGCAGAAAAACGAACCTCGGGAAACTCAGACTTCCGCTCACTCCGGCCTCGTTTGAACGGATGGAATTGTTGAACTTGAACTGGAAATTGCCCATAAAACTAAGGTTCAGCCACTCCCCGCCCCGAAAAATGTTCTTGTGGTAGTAGGTGAGCTGCGGGGACACGCCCATAAGGCCGGACGAGTTCACTGAAACCTCCGCATTGACCTTGATTCCCTGAAGGCGCGAGGGCATAAGGCTTATGTCGCAGTCGAGAGTGGTCGAGTCCACGGGGTTGATGCCGATGTTCACGGTGGAGAACATCCTCAGGGCCGTCAGGCGGGAGTAGGTGTTGTTGATGGCGGTCTCGCTGTAGGTGTCGCCCGGGTGCACGGTGCTCAGCTTGCGGAGGAGATTGTCCCGGACCTTGAATTTCGCCGGATAGGAAATCCCCACGTCCTTGATTGTGAATTTTCTCAGCGGAGCGGCTTCCTTGGGGGTCTCGTTGCGGGTGTACTCGTTCAGCGTGACCGTGAGAAGAGCCTTTCCGGGAACCGAAAGGGTGTCTGCCTCGCAGAAGAAATTGTTTTTGCTCAGGGAATAGAAACCCTTGTCGCGAAGAACCGATGTGGCCCTTGTACTTTCCGCCTCCAGGGCACTCTCGCTGAGGAAATCGCCCTTTTTGACTGTGGAGTTCACGGTGTCGCGCACGAACTCGGCGGCAATCTCTCCCCTCTCGGGAAGGACGTATGAGATGCTCTCAATCGGGTAGCGCTTGCCGAGGGAGATTTCGTAGGTGACGTGGACCTTGCGCTTTCTCACCGTCACTTTCGCGTCGATTGAGGAGCCGTAGAAGCCGAGATATTCGATGTGGCGGCCGATGTTCTCCACCGACTCGTCCACGAGCGAGGGGTCATAGATGATCGGAGGGGTGCCGATTTTCTGGACGAACTTGTCCCAGCCCTTTCCCTTGCCGTTGCTCCAGTTGTAGACGCTCACGAAGGGGTTCCACCCGAAAATGAAATTGGAATTTGGCTTCTGCTTGATGTAAGGCGTTATGTCAGACTCCTTTACGCCTTTGCCGCTTATGCGTACGCGAGTCTGCGAGAGGCTGTATTCCCCGTCCTGCAAAACCTTCGTCGTGCTGCAGGAGGCTGCGGCAAGGCAAAGAAGAATGAGCGTGAGGGCGTATGTGAGTCGCTGACCTTTCATCGGCAAAAAATCATAAACTGCAAATTTATGGATTTAAGTCCATATTTTGCTAACTTTGCCCCCATAAATTTGAAATATATCCGCCAGTATGCCTCATAACAGCCCACTTTCATCCAGCCGGAACTCCGATATGACTTCCTCCCCAATTTCCCAGCGGGAAATAAAATACCTGAAGGCCCTTTCGCAGAAAAAGTTCCGCGACCAGGAGGGCCTTTTTACCGTTGAAGGCGAAAAAATGGTCTCTGAGGCCCTCGCTTCGGGGTTTGAGGTTCTGAAGGTGTTCCGCACGGAAGAAATCGGCGAGGAGGCTATGGGGAGGATTTCCGCTCTGAGTTCCCCGTCTCCTGTGCTCGCTCTTGTAAGGCAGCCGGCGGGACTGCACCTTGCGGACAGGGCCGCGATTGAGCGTGAAGTTGGCTCACGGGGGCTTTTCCTTGCACTTGACACCATCCGGGACCCCGGGAATCTCGGGACAATCCTCCGAATTGCCGACTGGTTCGGAATAGATGCCGTTTTTGCGGCGGAGGACACCGTGGAATGTTTCAATCCGAAAGTTGTTCAGGCGACAATGGGAGCGATTTTCAGGGTCAGGTTCCACTACTGTTCTCTCCCCGCCCTCTCGGAGGCCGTAAAGGCGCGCGACGGACACATCTACGGCACATTCCTCGACGGCGAAAACATCTACTCCAAGCCTTTGGAGACGGGCTCCGACTCCCCTGCCGTCATTGTAATCGGCAACGAGTCCAACGGGATTTCGCAGGAGATGGCATCCAAAGTCACTGACAGGCTTTTCATTCCGCCTTATCCCACTGGGGCGCAAACATCGGAGTCGCTGAATGCTGCTGTTGCGACGGCGATTACCGTTGCTGAATTCAGGCGCAGAGGCATATAAAGGCGAATTACTGCGTTATATTCCTCGCCTAAATCCTCACAACCTTCAGGTTGCTCCGGTTTAGGCTCGTCGCAAGCCTTGTACTTCATCCTTTATCTGCCTCTGCGCTCCTCGTTTTTTTTGATATTTTTTTTCTAATAAAATTCTTATCGAAATTCTTGGATTGCTTGCGGATTGTAAGTTTTAGTGGTCGCTGATTTTGCTTTTGAAAGCGAATTTCCTGCGCTGGCTCTAAAAATATCATTTACGCCCTTGCGGAATGCCACTTCCGGCAGTTGCAAATTATAATAGAAATGCTTACCTTCGCGCCCGGTTCGCTCCCGCTAAGGGGCGACAGCAGTGTTAAAGGGCGCCCGTCGCGAAAGGCGCAAAGTAGTGTTTGAATGCCTCCGGAGCGAGGCAAGACAGTGTTTTAATTATGAGTGGAAAGCAACTCCTGAAGGCTGCGTTTCTCTCCGTTTTAGTGTTCGTGTCTGTGCAAAATCTTGATGCTCAGACGGTTAAAAAGAACTCTGCGGGAGCGGGCAGCTCTAAAAGCATAAGCGGAACGGTGACAGACAGGGACGACGAACCCATAGTGGGCGCGTTCGTCTATTATAAGGGCACAAGTAGCGGCGTAAGCACAGACCTTGACGGCCGCTACACCATCGCCGCCCCCGCATCCGCCAAAAACTCAGTTCTCGTTTTCCAGTACCTCGGGATGGTCTCCCAGGAATTCACCGTGGGAGCGAACGGCCAGATTCTCAACGTCAAACTCCTTCCTGACAACGAACTCGACGGCTCCTACATCGTCGGAGCCTACGGCACGGCGCAGAAGAGGGAGGATATGGTGGGCTCCGCCTTCCAGGTCAACTCGACGGCCATCGCCGACAAGCCCAAGGCCAATGTCGTGGAGTCTCTTCAGGGTCTGATTCCGGGAATGAACATCGAGGCGAGCGCCGATTATGCTTCCACAGGTTCCGCGCGCGACAAATATAATGTACGCGTGAGGGGAACAGGCTCCCTTACCGGCAGCAAAAGCCCTCTCTGGGTTGTTGACGGAGTTCCAATTTATACCGGAAGCAAAACCGGAAGTATGCCGGGAATGGACTACTCAATCTCCCCCATCGCAAACATTGACCCTGCCGACATCGAGTCCATCACAGTCCTCAAGGATGCCGACCAGTGCACTATGTACGGTTCCAATGCCGCCGGCGGAGTCATTCTCGTAACTACCAAGCACAGTAAGGACAATGTTCCGCTGAGCGTAAATGCAGTGGTGAATTTCAGCGTTTCGGTGCCTGACTACAGTACGATGGTGAAAACGATGAACAGCGAGCAGTATATGGAAGTCGCGAAAGAGGCCTGGACCAATTCCGGCTACAGTATGTCCGATTTCCCCTATCAGGACAACGACTACAACACCTACTCCACCACCAGCACCAACTGGGCGGAGCAGTACCTCGGAGTCGGAAACGACATCTATGCGAGCCTCAGCCTTTCATCCGGAAACAAGAGGGTAAAATCTTATGTCTCAGGCTCTTACTACCGCAGTCAGAACATCGTCAAGGGCGACAATTCCCAGCGTTACTACATCCGTCTCAACCAGGACTACAAACTCCTCGATTTCGTTGACCTCGGAGTCACGCTTTCGGGAACATACACCGATGACGACCTGTTCTCTTCCGGGCGGCACTATTTCGACCTTCCCCCTGTCCTCTCCCCTTACCTGAACGACGGCTCCTACCGTCTCTACAACAAGATTTGGGATGAGACCACCCACAATTGGACTATGAAGAAATTCTACGACAATTATGTGCCTGATTTGAATGAGAACCAGAACAATCAGACCGGTTGGCGTACACTGGCCCAGGCCAATCTCAAGGTGAAAATATGCAAGGGACTGAGCTTTGACTCGATTTTCGGATTCGAATACAACCACCGTCACGAGAGTATGTATCATTCTCAGCTCACTGTCCGCGGAATGGACACTGACGGAAATGTGAGGGGCTCTTCAACCAAAGCGGACGGCTCAGTGAGGGTGATTCACAACACAAACACGCTCAGATACAACAACACCTTCGGCAAGCATACAGTGGGCGGAATGGCGATTTTCGAGCTTAACCACAACAACACCCGTTCGCTGAGCGGCTACGGTTCAGGGTTTATGAACGATAAAATTCGTGAACTTTCCTACGCCGATGACACTTCCAAAGGCGTCAGCAGCTACATAAGCACCCGCCGAACGATGTCCTACCTTGTCCGCGGAGAGTATTCCTACGACAAGCGCTACTACATTTCCGGCAACTTCCGCCGGGACGGAAGCTCCGCCCTGGGAACATACACCAAATGGGGAAACTTCTGGTCTGCGGGAGTTTCGTGGAATGTGCACAACGAACCTTTCTTTAAGGTGAACGCCATCAAGATGCTGAAACTCAAGGCTTCTGTCGGCACCACAGGAAACTCTGACGACGGCTCTTCCGCCAGCGGTACCTACGCCTACAGCGACACCTACCAGTATGGCGGAACAACGGGAGCGGTGCTTTCCACCGTTCCGAACCCCGGCTTGAGGTGGGAGAAAAAATACAAGGCAAACGCAGGTTTCAGCCTGTCACTCAATAAGATACTGGACATCGACTTTGAATACTACTATGACCGCACCGTGGATATGCTCAGCAGCGTCTATGTTTCCCGCGTCGTGTCCGATTCAAAGATTTCCGCGAATGTGGGAAAGATGCAGAACACAGGCGTTGAAGTGAACCTTCAGGCAAACTGGATAAAGAAGGGAGATTTCACCTGGTACACCACTCTGAACGCCTCCCACAACGAGAACAAAATTCTCGAACTCTACGAGGGACAGCACACCGGTTTCTTCGACTCGGTGTGGATGGAAGGCTACGACAGCCGCACCTGGTGGCTGGTCGAGTGGGCCGGAGTGGACCCGACGGACGGTTCGGCAATGTGGTATGACGCCAACGGCAACATCACCAAAACCTTCGACTACGCCAACCGCAAACCTGGCAAGAGTCCTAATCCGATTGTTTACGGAGGACTCGCCAACACCCTCATCTACAAGAATTTCGAGTTTTCGTTCCAAATTAACTACGACATCGGCGGTTGGACCCTCCCGTCCTATTACACCACGATGGGTGACGGAAGCAGCATAATCTCTGAGAATCAGGCAGTTGAAGTCTATTATTACAGGTGGACCACTCCGGGCCAGGCAGCCGCCTTCCCTAAGGTTTACCAGGACTACAACTACTCTTCCATTTATTCCACGCGCTTCCTCTACAACAAGACGGCTTTCCGTCTGAGGAATGTCGCGCTGAAGTATAACCTTCCGCGCAGGGTGGTCTCTAAGATGAAGATGGCGGGACTTTCCTTCTCTCTTGTGGGCGACAACCTCTACACCTTCACCCCGGACCAGAGCCGCAAGTACAATTCCTACAAGACTCTCAGCAGCGGATATCCGACCAAGATGTCTTTCACCTTCAGTATTAACGCCTCATTCTAGTTGACAATGAAAAGAACAGTTAAAGCATTATTTGTGGCTCTTGCCTCTATGTCATTGTCATCCTGCAAGTTCCTAGAAGTGGAAAGAATAGGAAAGACAGACATTCCGACTTTTTTCTCCGACCCTTCGTCAGCCGAATCGTCGATGAACGGAGTCTATAACAGGCTCTACACGGTCTACAACGACTATCTGCTCATCTACCCCGAAGTCGCGGCCGACCATCTGGTCGTTTCTGCGAGCGAAAAGGACTGGCAGAGATTCGCCAACTTCGAGTCCACATATATGGACGAGACGACCCCTGTGGGCTACATCTGGCAGAAGGGCTATGACGTAATCGCCAACACCAACCAGATTCTCAACTGGGTTCCGCAGCTTAAGGAAAGTTACCCTACATACGCCTCCACGATTGACAATGTAGTCGCCCAGGCCTATTTCGTGAGGGCTCTGATGCACTTCGATCTCTGCTGCGTGTATGCCCAGAACTACTCCTACACCGCCGATGCCTCCCACCTCGGAGTGCCTGTAATCACCTGGATTCCCGCAGTTTACGACAAGATTGCAAGGTCCACTGTCTCCGAAGTTTATGCTCAGGTTATTTCGGACCTTAACAGCTCTCTCTCGTCTTTCACCGAGAATTACTCCAAAAACGGCTACTACGCCTCCCCTCTTGCCTGCAAGGCTCTTCTTGCGAGGGTTTACCTTTACAAGGGGGACTACGAGAACGCCGTAAAATATGCAACCGAAGTCATCGAGGCCACTTCGCTCACTCCGCGTGACTCATACGTGAAGATGTTCCGTTCAAAGGATGAACTCGGAGATGAGAATATTTTCCGCCTGAACGGCTACGATATGTCCAAGACAATGAGCAAGTTCTATCACTACACTTCTCCCAAGGCCGTCCCGAGCAAGAAACTCAAGAGTCTTTATACCAATTCATCCGATGTGCGTCTCAATCTGTTTGAAGTAGATATAACAGACTCAAACTCAAAGACTACGACCCACTATTCCAACACATTCACAAAATATCTCTGCACCGACGACATCGACGAAAGCAAGCAGCACTACAATCCTTTCGTGCTCAGGGCTTCCGAGATGTACCTTATCCGGGCCGAGGCAAACTGCGCGCTGGGGAATCTCTCCGCTGCGGAGGATGACGTGAAGGCCATCGAAGCAAGGGCACTCGGGTGTGACGCCTCGGCGGTAAGCCTGGGCAGCTGGTCAAACGCTAAGGAACTTGACAGTCTGATTATGGAGGAGAGGCAGAAGGAACTCTGCCTTGAGGGTCACCGCTTTTTCGACCTTGCAAGGCGTCACGAGGGCGTTTCCCGTGCGGATGACACGACTTCATCGCTCAAGAGGCTGGACTATCCGGACTACCGCTATGTCCTTGCAATCCCCTACATCGAACTGACTGTAAACAGCGAAATGGTTCCGAATCCTTCTTCAAATTGACTTGTTTTATGAAAAGAATATCATCTTATATCTTAGTCTTTGGAGCGTGCCTTATGGCGCTGACTTCGTGCAGCAAGCATAATTTCGTCATCTTCACGGATGCGTTTGTCGCGTTTCAGACCGACAAATCCTCATCCATGATTGTTGATTCCGAAGGGACATTCACAGGGACATATTACGTACATCTGACCGCCCCGAAGCCAGACGAGGCCATTTATGTGGAATTTTCCGTCACTCCGGGAAGCGGCCTGAAGGAGGGAGTGGATTATAATGTCCTTACAACCGGAAGACTCAGATTCCTTCCGGGGATATATGACAATCAGGTGAAAATCGAGTGGCTCAGCCATCCTGTGGACAAAAGCCTCGACAACACGGTTACCATCCGTCTGGAATCCTGCACCAATCCGGATGTGACTCTCGGGGTGATAGGCCCAGACGAGAAAAATCGGAGCATAGTGATAAGCAAGTATTAATCAATCAATTATTAGTGTTTTATTAAATTTTCAGCATTATGAAAAAAACATTGTTAGCGGTTCTTTCCATCGCTGCCGTGCTCTTTGCAGGCTGCGAAAAGACCGGACAGGAGCAGAAAAAGGTGAATCCTGTCTATTTCACATCATTCGGATTCTATGCCGAGGACAACGCGAATGTTCTTTCAGAGGACCTTGTCCAGACAAACATCTCCACGGTGTCCGTTCTTAATTTCGAATTCCCGTCCGATGTGCTTGCAGACTCGCTCAAGAGCCTTTCCGCACGTTTTGAGTTCCCTGAAGGCCAGGATGTCAAGGTGACAATCGGAGAGGGAGAGGACGAAACGGAGGTGGAGAGCGGAGACACTCTTGACTTCTCTTCACCGGTGGTGTTCCTGCTTCAGAAGGACAATGACTATTTCCAGTACACCGTGAACGTTACCATCGCCCCTTCAAACTGGGAGGTAAAGGCATCCGCTCCTGTGACTGATACCATCAATTCCTACATTTCGGCTGCAGCGTCACCAGTTTCCGACGACATTTACGTCGCAGGTCTTTACAAGCACAAGACCAGCACGACGAACTACCCTATCATCTACAATTTCAACTCTTCTCTCGGCAGCGCTGTAGTGCTCAACGAAGTGCAGACTACAAACGATGTGGCTGTGGGAGTATCCCCTACCGGCATTCCGTACACTGTGTATCTGGATTACACGACAGGTTCATCATCTGCAAAGCGCACATCATCAGTTTCAAAGCTTGTCAGCGGAAAGCCTGAACTTGTCGGTGCTGCCGGAAAGGTGAACAAGTTCGGCACTGAGCCGTGTGTGTTCCCTATTTCAGACAATAATATTTATGTGGCAGGACAGGCTGGTTCCAACACTCTTGGCGTTACAAAACGTATGCTTGCGATCGACCAGTATGACGGTTCCGTCTGGACGAACAAAATTGAAATCTCCGGTCGTGATGCAACGCGTTATGGCTACATCACTACGGGTCACGTATTCAACGGCGTTTCATACCTTCTTGTACTTAACAACAATTCCAATGTTCAGCACGGCATATCATTCTACAAGAATGACGGAAAGGGCTGGTCAACTATATTCGAGGACCTGAAACTCAAGAATCAGAAAGGCGAGGAAGTTCAGGAAATCTACTGGTATATGGACTTCGCAATCACCTCCAAGGGCGAAATTCTTCTTCTTCTCAGCACTACATTCGATGGAACAGGCTACTCTCACGCCATTGTCAAGTATGATGAGCAGACTAAGGATCAGACCATCCTCTATGGCGTCATTCCTGAGTGGAGCGTAGGTGCAAAGGAGGAAATCAGGCCGAAACTTCTTCTCGACTCCAACGACCTTCCATACGTAACCTACATCACGCGTGACGGCAGCAACCGTATCTTCACGACTCACGTTGACAAGACCACCAAGACCTGGACAAACGGAGAGCCGGTGAGCGACTTCGCCTGCTACGAGGGCTTCAAGTTTGTCAAGAACAAGAGCGGCGAAATGTATGTTTTTGCAGTTTCAAACGCTGCAGAAGATTCTCAGCGCCTCTATGTATTCGGTCTTAAGAAGTAGTTCTTCTCGGTCTGCGTCATAGTCCTGAGGCGTGTCGCGGACTTTTGTTAACTTTGCAGGGATGATTGAGCCTGGGGCTTGATTGTCCCTGCTTTATTATTGATACTTAATTGATAAAACATAGATGTTTGGGAGTGAAACAAAGTTGTTACACGGGTTTTTGAGCCTTTTTCTGCTGTTTTTCTTCGGTTTCGGAGTGGAGGCGCAGGAGTTTCGGGTGGCATTTGTGGGGGATCCGCAGGTGGACGATTCTCTGGAGCTGGACTTTGCCCGACGGACGGTTTACAGGGAACTTCGGGAGCGGCGGGACATCGACTTCGCGCTCATAATGGGAGACATCGTTAATGAAAAGCCGGAACTGCTTTCTCCGAGCAAGGCTTCGCTTGACTCTCTTCCCTTCCCCTATCTCTGTATCAGAGGCAACCACGACCGCGGCCTCGCCTTCAACGAGGTCTTCGGCTACGGCGACACGACTTTTGTGGCCAGGAGGCAGGGCGGAAAATGGAGGCTTGCGGGGGACTATCCTGCGGCGGGCTCCGGGGAGAACTGCCCGGAGAGCATAAAGTGCCGGGGTGTCAGGTTCATACTTATGAACAACATTCTTTCGGGCTTCAGCGGCGGATTCACCCGGGAGCAGCTGGAGTGGCTTCGGAAAGTCGTTTCAGGGGCTGACCCTCGCCAGAGGATTGTCCTCGCCGTTCACATCCCTCTCCGCTACTGCGAGGGCCGTGACAGCGTTCTTTCCATCCTTTCCGCCCATCCCGGGGCTCTGCTTGTTTCCGCCCACCTGCATCAGGTATTTCGGGACGATGTGAGTCTTCCCGGAGGGGCTGAAGTGGAGGAAATCGGGGTCGGAGCCACCTGCGGAAGCTGGTGGAGAGGCCTGGAGGAGCCGGTGCTGGTTGAAGGTGCGGACACGGTTTGGGAGCGCGGGGTCGTTCCCAATGCTAGGATGAACTGCGGGGCCCCGAGGGGATATTTTGTGACCTCCTTTGCCCCGGACGGCAGCTATGAGTCTTCCTACAAAAGGATTGGACGGGACGAGAGCGACCAGTTTTCTGTGCGCCGCGTCGGGGACAGTCTCTATGTTAACGTTTATGGCGGGCACACCGCGGGGAGGGTCAGTCTTGAACTGTCCGAGCTGGATTGCGATGACGGGGCCCTGAAGCGCTCCGCCAGAGTTTCTAAAAAATATAAACTGGAGTGCACCAGAACGGGTTCTGTGGCTCCTGAGGTGCAGGAAATAATCGACTACAACGACTCGGTGCCGCGGCGGGAGCGGAAGGCACGTAGGCGGGATTTTATCCCTATGCGCCGTCTTTCTTCGCCACACCTTTGGGTCTGCGCCCCTCCGGAGGAACTTCGCGGCAAGCCACTATGTGTCAAAATCAAGTATTCCGACCCTACGATGCGCTTCTCGCTGAGGACGAAAGCCGAATGATGGCGAGGTCGTTCGCCGCCACATTCACCTTCACAGGGCTCTGCGCGTTGCACTCCGGACTCTGGGCGAGCTCAAGCCACTCAAAGGCGTGCTCCGGGATGCGGATGTCCATATCCGCGCCCTGAGAGGAGAAATTGGCCACGATGAGGAATGTGTCCTCGTCCCAGTCGCGAAGGAAGGCGAAATGGCGGTCGCGGTCAAAGCCTCTGGAAGTGTAGTTGCAGTAGCAGAGGTCGTAGGTCATTCCGTCGGTTATCGCCTTCTCGTTGGCTGCAAAATGAAGCAGTCCCGTGAACTTTACGAAGAATCTGAGTTCCTGCTCGTTAAGACCTGTGTCTTTGAGCAGGACTTTAAGTTTAACTGTGGCTCTCATTCTCGCCTTTACGCCCTTCGGGTCGTCCGGGGCGCTGTCGATTTCGGCCACGAGGGCTGCAGCCTTGAGGTAGTTTCCGTCTTCGGTGAGCCTTTTAAGAGCCCTCAGCCCCTTCGGAGACCACCAGTCGAAGATTGTTGTGCGTCCGTCCCTTCCGCTGAAGCCTTCCTCATCCATTCCCCTTTCGCCCACTTCCTCTCCGAAATAGGTCATAAACGCCGTTATGTTCATCATCAGGCTCACTCCGAGCGCAGGGAAGCTTCTGCGTGCCTCGCGGCCGAGAAAATCGCTGGCCCAGCGCGGCTCGTCGTGGTTCTCGAGGAAGTTCAGCATATAGTGCTGGAGGTCTCCGAGTTTCTGCCAGGAAGTGGTGATGCGGGTTGCGGACTGCCAGGCCTCCACTGAGTCGAAATTGTTGTCATCGCGGCGGACAATGTCTGCGAGAGCGTCATAGAGGCCGGATTTGTCGTAGAGAAGGTCGAAGCCCACTTCGCGTACATATTGGCTGTAGAGGGCCTTCTGATAGACTTCGGCGACAAAAGTGACGGTCGGATATTCCTTTTTCACCTCGGCGATTGCCCATTTGAAGAACTCCTGCGGGACTAGTTCCACCATATCGCAGCGGAATCCGTCCACTCCCTTCGCAGCCCAGTACCTGAGGATATGAAGCATCTTGTCCCAGGTCGGGGTGTGGAAGTCGCAGTAGTTGATTTTCACCGTTTCATACCAGTCGTTCACTCCGGGAGCGCTTGTGTAGGCGTTTCCGCTGGCCTTTGCGGGATATTCCTCGTAAAGGGGCTTCCCGGCGGCTTTCCACTCGTTCTCGTTCGGAAGACGGAGCCGCTGCCCCGGGTAGTAGAAAAAGTCGTTTTCGGCTTTCCAGTGCACAGACTTGTCATCCGTTGCGCCAAGTGACATATTGTCAGAGGGCCTGCCGACAATTTCCGTGTCCACGCCCACTCCGTAGTCCCTCGCGACGTGGTTCGGAACGAAGTCAATGAGGACCTTGAGGCCGGCGGCGTGAATCCTGTCAACGAGGGCGTCGAACTCAATCAGGCGGTCTTCGGCGACGTCGGCAAGGTAGGGATTGACGTCGTAGTAGTCCTGGATGGCGTAGGGTGAGCCTGCGAGGCCCTTTACGAACTGAGGGGAGGAAAGATGGCCTCCGTGTCCTTCGGTGAGGCCTCCCATTGCCGTTACGTCGGCGCAGGAGTGGCGCAGTACGCCCGTAAGCCAGATGTGGGTGTAGCCGCACCATTTGAGGTATTCGAGGGTGCCGGAGTCGATGTCGGAGAATTTGCCGGAGCCGTTCTGGGCGTATATTCCCCCCCCTACGGGGTTTTCGTTGCGGTTGCCCCAAAGACGCGGAAGCAACTGGTATATGAGTGTCTTTGACATATTTGATTGTATTTTGGGGTGTATGAGACAGATGCCACCCCAAAAGGGAACCGCCAAAATTTCGCGGAAATTTCGGTCCCCAACGCGCGTGGACCAACGCCTTTTTGTGGGTGACACCTGTCTCTAATATACACCCTAAAACAAAAGGAGTGCCCCAGATGCGGGACACTCCAAAATGTCAGTATTTATTCCCAATCGGTCGATTACCAGTTAAGAATATTCTTGAAGTCATACTCCTCAGGATTCGGGAGGTATGCTTTCGCTGCCTCGTAGTCGGCCGGAGTGATGTAGTGCGCGATGTAGTTGTAGTAGTTCTGCGCTGTGCCTGAGGTGATGTCAACGATTCTCGGCGGAATTTTTCCGGTCTTAGGGTCCTGAAGGTCAGCAAGATAGAGCGGAGAAACATTGCCGTAGGCGTCAACGTAGACCATACATCCGGTCTTGCCCTCGCTGAAGAGCTGGTAAACGCCCATTGCGAGCTCGGTGCAGTAGGTCAGGTCGTATGCGACAGGGTCCTGGCAGCGAACGTCGTAGCCGATCTCGACAGGACGGCTCTTTACCTTCACTCCGAGTTTCTTGAACTCCTTCTCAAGCAGGTCGTTGAAAAGCACTGCCTTTGAGATTTTGCCGAGCTCCGGATGGCCGTGCTCGTCGTAGGTGAAGTGCACTCCTGCCTCGGCTGCTTCCTTTGCAACCTCCTCGTTGTGGAAAAGCCCCTCGGCGGCGATGATTGTGCCGTAGTTCACTCCGAGGATTTTCCTCTTCACGATTGCGGAGATGGAAAGACGGATGATTTTGTCGAGAGTCATCTCGGTCTTGTTGAACATCTCCGGGATGATGGTCATAGGGCAGTGAGTTGCCTCACCGATACCTAAAGCAAGACTTCCGCAGGTGCGGCCCATTGCTGAGATAATCAGCCAGTTGCCTGATGTGCGTGCGTCCTCGTAAACGGTCCTCGCAATGTGTGCGCCCTCGTTCTTTGCGGAGTTGTAGCCGAAAGTCGGGGTGTTGTTCGGAAGCGGAAGGTCGTTGTCGATGGTCTTAGGACAGTGGATGTTGGCAATCGGGTAGTTCTTCGCTGCGAGGAACTTGGAGATGCGGTTCGCTGTGGAAGCGGTGTCGTCTCCGCCGACGGTCACGAGAAGCTTGATGTTGTTCTCCTTGAAGAGGTCGAGGTTGAAGTTCTCCTCGAAGTCCTTGTCGGTCGGTTTGAAACGGCTCATCTCAAGGTATGAACCTCCCCTGTTGAAGTAACGGTCAGCCTTTGCGAAGTCAAGGTCTTCGGTGCGGGCGTTCTTTGAGAACAGTCCTGAGTAGCCTCCGTGAAGGCCGATAACCCTGTAACCCTTTGAAAGGAAAGTCTTTGCAACACTCATTGAAACTGAGTTCATTCCCGGGGCAGGACCGCCGCCGCAGAGGATAATGATTGAATCTTTCATCTTCTTAGTATTTTGTAAAATTTAACTTGTCGTTTGTTTTCTCCCCCGCATAATCCTCCCCCTCAAATTTAGCGGTGCAAAATTATTCAAAAATCGGGTATTATCCACTATGATACACGAAAAATTGGCTAAATTTGTAAGTTTTTAGGCTTTGCGCGCCGCTCAGCGCTCCAAAGGCTGAAAGATTTTTGAGGACAGTTATGGACAACACGGAAAAGGACATACAAAGAATCGGGCAGCTGCGGGAAATCCTCTTGGAGAACAACCGCCGTTACTATGTGGATAACGCTCCGACTATCAGCGACTTCGACTACGATATGCTGATGAATGAGCTTATCTCCCTTGAGAGGCTCCACCCCGAGGCCGTAACTCCCGACTCCCCCACCCAGAAGGTGGGAAGCGACCGCACAAAGGAGTTCGCGCAGTACCCGCACCGCTACCCGATGCTCTCGCTGGGCAACACCTACGACATCTCTGAAGTGGCCGCCTTCTCCGAGAGGGCTTCCAGGGCGCTGAGCGGCACAGTTTTCACCTACAGCTGCGAACTCAAGTTCGACGGCACGGCAATCTGCCTTACCTACCGCAACGGAGTGCTCCTCAGGGCTCTCACCCGTGGCGACGGCACAGTCGGGGACGACGTCACGGCCAATGTCCGCCACATCCCTTCCATCCCGCAGCGGCTTCACGGTGGCGCAATCCCAGAGGAATTTGAAATCAGGGGCGAAATCTATATGCCATACGCCGCCTTCGACCGTCTGAACGCGGAAAGGGAGCGGGACGAGGACGCGCCGTTTGCAAACCCTCGAAACGCAGCTTCGGGTTCCCTAAAGCTTCTGAACCCTGAGGAAGTGGGAAAAAGAGGCCTGGAGTGCACTCTCTACCACATTCTTGGAGAAAACCTTCCGTTCGAGACCCACTCGCAGGCTCTCTCGGTTGCCGAGTCCTGGGGACTCCCCGTTTCGGACAAGCGGAAAGTCTGCCGCGACATCGACGAGATTGAAGAATATATAAAGTATTGGGACACCGAGAGACGCAAACTTCCGTTTGCGACCGACGGCATCGTCATCAAGGTCAACGAACTTGCCTACCAGAAGTCCCTGGGCTACACGGCGAAGTTCCCCCGGTGGGCAGTCGCATACAAATTCAAGGCTGAGCAGGCTCTCACGAAACTCCTTTCCATTGACTATCAGGTCGGTAGGACCGGAGCGGTGACCCCGGTGGCAAACCTTGAACCGGTGCTGCTTTCGGGCACTACGGTAAAGCGGGCGAGCCTCCACAACTCCGACCAGATGGAGCTGTTGGATGTACGGATCGGCGACTATGTCTATGTGGAAAAGGGCGGAGAGATTATTCCGAAAATTACGGGCGTGGAACTGAGTAAGCGCAATGCGGCACTTCGCAGGCCTGATTTTCCCGAGTATTGCCCCGAGTGCGGATGCCGCCTCGTGAGGGACGAAGGCGAGGCCAAGTACTTCTGCCCGAACACCTCCGGCTGCCCTACTCAGATTAAGGGCCGTCTCGTTCACTTTCTGAGCCGCAAGGCGATGAACATCCTCGCCGGCGACGCCACTGTGGACCAGCTTTTCAACCTCTCGCTCGTAAAGTCCCCTGCTGACTTCTATGACCTTGATCTCCAGCAGCTTCTGCTTCTGGACGGCTGGAAGGAGCGCTCTGCCGAGAGGTTCCTCCGCAGCCTTGAAGAGTCCAAGAAGACCCCGTTCGAGCACGTTCTTTTCGCCCTCGGCATCCGCTATGTGGGTGAAACCACCGCAAAGACCATCGCACGGCATTTCGGCAGCATAGACGCCATAATCGCCGCCGACAGGGAGGCTCTGCTCGGGACTCCTGACGTGGGAGAGGTAATCGCTGACAGCGTCTATGACTTTTTCCGCTCCCCTGAGAATCTTCGCGAGGTGGAAAGGCTCAGGGCGGCGGGCCTAAGGATGAGCGTCGATTCCAAATCTTCAGGAGAGACTTCGGACATTCTCGCAGGCGCAACAATCGTCATTACAGGCAATTACAGCATCTCACGCGATGCGATGAAGGCCCTCATTGAGGCCAACGGAGGCAAGAACTCCTCTTCGGTGAGCAGCAAGACCGCCTATCTTCTCGCCGGCGAAAAACCGGGCCCGGAGAAGATGAAAAAGGCTGAGGCCCTGGGAGTGAGGGTCATCTCCGAGCAGGAGTTCCGGGATATGATTTCGGGCGGCGCTGCCGGGAGTGATTTCATTGATACAAAAGAAGATAAACATCATATTGGCGAACAGCTGAGCCTGTTTTAGCCTCCCGGGACACCGAGTTTCCGGAAACAGAAAAAGAAAGTATGAGCACAGTTTCAGAATTTACACCGCAGGATTACGAGCTGATAGCCCGGGAATATGCCGAGCTTCGTGAAGCAGCCTCGCGCCGATGCGCCAACCAGAAGGAACTTGACGTCGTGCAGAAGGCGTTTGATTTTGCGAACGAGGCCCACAAGGGTGTCAGAAGGCGTTCCGGCGAGCCATATATAATCCATCCGATCGAGGTGGCGAAAATTGTCGTGAGTGACATCGGACTGGGGTATAAATCCATTGTGGCGGCCCTCCTTCACGATGTCGTGGAAGACACGGAATACACAGTGGAAGACATCCGCAACCTCTTCGGGGACAAAATCGCCTCGCTTGTGGACGGACTCACGAAGATCAAGACCGTGCTCGATAACGAGGACAAGACCCACCAGATGAAAAGCCTCCAGGCGGAGAATTTCAAGAGGATTCTTCTCACCTTGAACGACGACGTGAGGGTGGTCCTCATCAAGCTCGCCGACCGTCTGCACAACTGCCGCACCATCGAGTTCATGCCCGAGCACAAGAGGGACAAAATCCTCAGCGAGACTATGTTCGTCTTCATTCCGCTCGCCCACCGTCTGGGTCTTTACAGCATAAAATCCGAAATGGAGGACATCTGGCTGCGCTACAAGGAGCCTCAGGCCTTCAACGACATACAGGCGAAAATCAACCGCAACGTCTCTGACAAGGAAAAGCAGGTGGACGAATTCGTGGAGTCCATCAACGAGCTTCTGGACAAGATGGGCATCCGCTACACCGTGAAAAAGAGGGTGAAGTCCCCCTACTCCATCTGGCACAAGATGCAGACGAAGAACATCACTTTCGAGCAGGTCTATGACCTTTATGCCGTGAGGATTATCTTCGAACCGAAGACCGCCGACGACGTGGAGAGCGAGAGGGCGCAATGCTACGCCATTTTCGTGGCCATCACCGACAAATACGACTTCAAGGAGGACCGCTTCCGCGACTGGATCCGTCAGCCCAAGAACAACGGATATGAGGCCCTGCACTGCACCGTGATGAGCAAATCCGGAATCTGGATTGAGGTGCAGATCCGCTCAAAGAGAATGGACGACATCGCCGAGAAGGGAATCGCCGCCCACTGGGCTTACAAGAGGGAGGGAATCGTGAGCGAGAATGAGAACGAGATGGACAAATGGATTGCGAAGGTTCAGGAAATCCTTATGAATCCGGATGTCAACGCTTTGGAACTTCTCGACATAATCCACAACGACCTCACGGCCTCCGAAATTCTCGTCTTCACCCCTAAGGGAGAACAGAAATCCATAATGAAGGGGGCTACGGCGCTGGATTTCGCGTATATGATCCACACCCACATCGGAAACAAGGCCATCGCCGCGAAGGTGAATCTGCGCCTGGAGCCGCTTTCATACGTGCTCCGCTCGGGTGACCAGGTGGAAATCATCACCGCCCAGACCGAAAATCCCAAGAGGGAGTGGCTGGATTTCCTCAAAACCAGGAAGGCAATCGGAGTCGTGAGCGACTATTTCGACAAGATTGACAAGCAGAAAGCGGCCGAGGAGGCTGCCCAGAAGCAGAAATCCGGGAAATGGACTCTCACTTCCATCTTCCGCCCGAGGAGCAAGAGCGAATACATAATCAACGACAGCCATAACACTGAAAATCAGTTCGTCATCGCGACCTGTTGCCACCCTATCCCGGGCGACCCGGTGGTGGGATTCATCGACAGCAAGGGCGTAATCACGGTCCACAAGAAAACCTGCGAGGTGGCGAATTCCCTCGCGGCGACCCACGGCGACTCCATCGTTTCCCCGAAATGGGAGGCCGAGGAGGATCAGAGCTTCGTCGCGCGCATTTCTCTCAACGGAATCGACCGCGTGGGACTTTTGAACGAAATCACGAAGTACATTTCCCTTGTTCTGAAGGTCAATCTCCGCCGCCTTGTGTTCGAGTCCACCGACACGATTTTCACCGGCGAGATGGACCTTATGGTCCACGACAAGGACGACCTTAACCGCCTGATAAAGAAGCTCTCGAAGATTGACGGCATTCAGAAAGTCGTCCGCAAGGATGTGTAAGACTCCTGAGTGCAACTCACTGAGGGTCAAGTTGGAGAAACGATAAATAGAAACTCGGCAACATTTTATGATAAGACACATTAGGAAATACGCTGACAGATACATACTGGGGTTTGCAGTGGCGCTGACTCTCGGCGCGGCGGTTTTCACCCCCTCCTGCGCCAACACCACCACTCCCCCGTCAGGAGGCCCGAAGGACACGATTCCGCCGGTAATCAGGAAGGTGGAGCCGCTTGACGGCGCTGTGAATGTTCCGACCCACAAGACAAAGCTCACCTTCACTTTCAACGAATATGTCGTGGTGAAAGACGGCAAGAGCATCTACCTCTCCCCTCCTCAGGAGAAAAGTCCAAAGTACAAGATCCACAACAAGAGCGTGATTGTCTATTTCGAGAGCGACCTCGACTCCGCCCAGACCTACACCCTGGACCTTACAAACGCCATCGCCGACAACAACGAGGGCAATATGTTCCCGGGCTACACTCTCGTATTTTCAACGGGCGACCACATTGATTCAATGATGGTTACGGGCACTGTGCAGGATTGCAACACCCTCCAGCCCCTGAAGGGCGCCACGGTTATGCTCTATAAGGACCAGGCCGACTCGGCCGTTTTCCTCAAGCGACCTGTCGCCTCTGCAAAGACCGACGAGTGGGGCTATTTCGCCATCCGCAACATCCAGGACACGGTTTACAGGATGTACGCCGTCGTGGATGAGGGGAACAACAACAAATATGACCCGGATGTTGACAGGATTGCCTTTGTGGACACTCTCATCCGCCCAGTTATGAGGGTTAGGGATTCCCTGCCGGAGCTGGAGAAATATGATATGAAGGACACCGTGCACTGCCTTGCGAGAAAATCGGAGTACACTCTGAACGTTTTCCGCGAGAAACCGAGCAAGCAGATGATTGTGAATAAGGAAAGGCTCGGGGAAAGGACCGCCTACATAACTTTTATGGCTCCGTATGCCGAGGTGGATTCAATCTGGATCAAGGGAGTGGCGAGGGAAAAGCTCATAACCCAGTTCAATCTCCAGAGGGACAGCCTCGAAATCTGGGTGAATGACCCAAAGACCCAGCCGGACACGTTCTACTTGAATGTCAAGTATATGAAGACCGACTCGACCGGTTTTCTCAAGGATTTCACGGAGGTCGTGAAGCTCACGAAGCCGCGCAAAACCGCCGCGGCCGCAAAGAAGAGCTCGAAGAAGGATCTGAAGAAGGAGGACACCCTCTGCGTATTCACTGTCGACGCGAAGCCTGAGAACATCGAGCAGTACGGGTTCGTTATGGAATTCAAGTATCCGCTGGTGAAAGAGGCGTTTGACTCCATCATCTTTAAGTCCGTGAACCCTAAGCAGCAGGAGAAGACGGAGAAGTTCGATGTGGTGCAGGACAGCCTGAACCTCAGGAAATATACCCTCACCCCGAGGGTGAAATATCTTCAGGGATATGAATACATTATGAAGGTGCCTCACCGTAAGTTCTCGGATATCAACGGGTTCTGGAACGACAGTCTGGAGGTGAAGGTCTCTCTTCCGAACGACGACAAGCTGAGCACGCTCTCCCTTAATATGACGGATGTCCACAACAAGTACATCGTGGATCTTCTGAGCGAAAAGAGGGACAAGGTTCTGCGTTCGTTCATAATCGACGGCGACAAGACTCTGGTTTTCCCTTACCTCAAGGCCGGGAAATACTCCATCCGAATCACCGAGGACCTGAACCGCAACGACATCGTGGACACGGGTATACTGCTTGAGCACCGCCAGCCGGAGAAAGTGCTGTTCTACAAGCTGGAGGACGGGACCTACATAATCGACATCCCTGAGATGGCCGAGATTGAGCAGAGCATAGATGTCGGGGAGATGTTCAGATAGTTTGATGCAAGTGATTGACTGATATGGGATTAAGAAAATATATATTGGCTCTTGGGCTTCTCTCCCTCTCTTTTGGACTCGGGGCGCAGAATAAGGTCGGAGGCGTGGACGTGGATTCGCTCCTCAGCTCCTCATTCAGCGTGGATTCCCTCTCGAACGAAGTCATCGACAGCTACGACCTCAAGAAAAAGAAGGTAATCAACGACTACAGTATGATCGGCATCCAGTACGGAGTGGGTCTTTCGAGGACCTACCTTACGCCGGAAATGGCCAAGGAGGATATGATTTTCATGCCCTACAACATAGGAGTCACCTTCACCAAATACGGGAAAATGTTCGGGTATATGCCTTATTTCGGCATTCAGGTGGGACTTTTCTACACCCAGGAGGGCTACAAGTTCCGCTATGACACGAAAAAGAACACCGTGCCGGTTTTCCTCGGGGCACAGAAGGCGGTGATGGATGTGGTGGAGATGCCGGTTCTGGCGCACTGCCACGCGGATTTCTGGAAGATGAAGATTTTTCTGAACGCCGGACTTTATGTGGGTTACCGTCTGTCCATCCACCGTTCCAAGCCTGAGGTTAACTCTGAGGAGGCTCTCACCTACGTGAATCTGAGTCCGACTTACGACTCACTTAACGAGGAGTACACGGACAAGTTCACCTCCTTTGAGAAGCGGTTCGACTACGGAGTGAAGGGCGGAGTGGGTTTCGCCTTTGTGTTCGACCCGGTGGAAATCCACATTCAGGCTATGTACAAGCACTCTTTTGCGAGTCTTTTTTCGGCCGACTACAACAGCACCTACTACTACCGTTATTCCTATCAGCAGAATGTGATTATGTCTGTGGGACTTCATTTCCAGCTAGGCAAGCGAATCGGAAAGACCAAGGCGCAGCTTCGCCGGGAGGCCCGGGACTATGTGAACGGGGGCTCGGTCAGTGTCGGAGGGAGCGGCGTGGAAGTGCAGAGCGCTGCGCAGTAGCGATGCCAGGGGCTGATGCCATCTTTTAGTAATTCTTTGATATTAAGACGATTATGGAAAATAACGGATATACAAGCGCCGCCGTCCGCGTCGGCGACATTCTCATCGGGGGCGGAAATCCGATAGTAGTGCAGACTATGTGCAATACGCACACTTCAGATGTGGAAGCGTCAGTGAAGCAGTGCCGCGAACTTGCAGAGGCGGGTGCGCAGATGATCCGTCTCACGGTCCCTTCTCTTGACCAGGTGGAGTGCATAGCCGAAATCCGCCGCCGTCTTCGCTCGGAGGGCATAACCGCACCGATAGTCGCGGACGTGCACTTCAATTCTGAAATCGCGATTGCAGTGGCCTCGAAGGTGGAAAAGGTGAGGATTAACCCAGGCAATTTCCACCGTGACCACTCCAAGGCCTGCGAGCAGTTCGCCCGCCTCGTTCAGGTCTGCAAGGAGAACGGCACAGCCATCCGAATCGGCATAAATCACGGTTCGCTGGGCGAGAGGATTACCTCTTTGTACGGCAACACTGCCTTTGCGATGAAGGAGGCGGCTCTGGAGTGGCTCAGGATGTGCCGCGAGAACGATTTTGACCGTGTCGTGGTGAGTCTCAAGGCGAGTAATACACTTGTTATGTCGGAGGCGTACAGGCTTTTGGCCGAAGATATGGCCCGCGAGGGGATGCACTACCCTCTTCACGTGGGCGTGACCGAGGCCGGAAACGGCGACGGAGGAAGAATCAAGTCGCTCGTGGGGATTGCCTCTGTGCTGAGCAAGGGAATCGGCGACACGGTGAGGGTTTCGCTCACGGAGCCGCCGGTGAACGAGCTTGCCCCGGCGCAGTATCTTTCTGACCGCTATGGTCACTCTCTCCACTCTTCGATGATTCATCTCACTCTTGAGGACGGAGGGCGCAAGGCTGCTGCCGAATATGCCGCTCCTTCTCGCGAAAGGCTCATTTTCGATTTCGCCTGCGATTTCGGCCCGAAGCTTCTTGAGGGAGTTTTCGATAGCGTATCGCTCCGAGGGACCTATTGCAACGAGGAGGGCAATCCGGTGGAGATTTCACAGGAGGTGGCGGAATATCTCGTGGACGAGGTGATGCAGGCGGCGCGCCGCAGGTTTTACCGTCCGGAATACATCGCGTGCCCGGGCTGCGGACGCACTATGTACAATCTTCAGGAGGCGTTCGAGAAGGTGAAGGCGCGCACGGCGCATCTTCAGGGGATGGTGATAGCGGTGATGGGCTGCATTGTGAACGGCCCGGGAGAGATGGCGGATGCCGACTGGGGCTATGTGGGCGAGGGCAACGGCAAGGTCAGCATCTACAAAGGCAGGACCCCCGTCCTCAAACACGTCAGCGAGGCCGAAGCCGTTGACCGCCTGCTTGAGCTCATCGAAGAAAGCAACGCGTAACTACGCGTTGCTTTCTTCGATTTTCTTTACGAGAACCTTATCGATGCGGGGACCGTCCATATCCACGACCTCGAAACTGAATCCCTCCCACTCGATAACCTCGCCCTCGGCGGGGATGTGGCCCGTCTCGTTGAGAATGAGACCGGCGATGGTGGTGTACTCGAAATCGTCCATCGAGTCGTCCAGAAGGTCGAAATATGAAAGAAAATCGTAGATCGGGCACTGGCCTTCAACAAGATAGCCGCTCTTGCCGCTCGTGTCCGGCTGTCCGTCCTCGCCCTGGCGCGGAACAATGTACGGGTCGTCCTGCTCGTCGTCATTCACATTGCCCACCAGCGCTTCCATAATGTCTTTCAGCGAGATGAATCCGCACAGCGAGCCGAACTCGTCGCAGACAAGCGCCCTGGAAATCCTCTTGCTCTTCATCTCCTCCAGAACCTTGTAGACGGTCATATTCTCGTGGAAATAGACCGGCTCCCTCATCACTTTCTCAAGAGAGAAATCCGGTCTCCTGAGGCCCTGACGGATGTAATCCTTGATGTTCAGAACTCCGATCACGTGGTCAAGGTCACCGTCGCAGACAGGATATTCCTCGAAAACGGTCCCTTCGATCACTCCCCTCACCTCGTCCTCGGACATAGTCTTGTCGAGCCAGACGATGTCGGCGCGGGAAGTCATAATGGTGTTAACGCTAAGGTCTCCAAGGGTGAAAACCCTCTCAACGATGTCCTGTTCGACCTCGGAAACTTCTCCGTCCTCGGTGCCTTCCTGAACGAGCGACATAATTTCGTCCTCAGTGACGCTGTTGTCGTTCTCCTTGACTCCCAGCAGCTTGGCAATCCCCGATGTGCTCTTTGAAAGCACCCAGATAAAAGGCGAAGCGAGCTTTGAAAGAAACTGCATCGGGCCTGCCATAGTCTTTGCAACCTTCTCCGCGCGGGACATTCCGATTTTCTTCGGGACAAGCTCTCCGAGCACGATGGAGAAATAGGTCACTATGATGACGATTATGGCTTTTGAGACGTGGATTGAAATCGCCGTGCTCATCCCCCACTTTTCGAAAAGGTGGGCGAGCGAAGTCGCGATGGTGTTGCCGGAGAAAATACCGGTGAGGATGCCGATGAGCGTGATGCCTATCTGAATGGTGGAGAGGAACTTGTCCGGATCGGAAGATAGCTTCAGCGCCCTTTTAGCCTTGGGGTTGCCGTCGTCCGCCTCGGCCTGGAGACTTGACTTGCGGGCGGAAATCATAGCGATTTCCGACATAGAGAAGACTCCGTTCAGAAGTATAAGGAAAAGTATAACAAAAAATTCACCCATATCCTACTTAAATTCGGCAATTACGGTTTCGCAGGCTCTCACATCGTCTCCGATTTCGACTTTTATGTCTGCATCCAATGGCAGATACATATCAATCCTGGAGCCGAACTTGATGATTCCGCACTGCTCCCCCTTGCTCTCCTTGTTTCCGACCTTCGCGTAGCAGACAATCCTGCGGGCGAATGTGCCGGCGAGCTGCTTGAAAAAAATCTCCCCGTGCTCATTCTTCATTCCCACTGAAGAGTGCTCGTTGAGCTCGGACGCCTTAGGAAGGAACGCAAGGTAGTATTTGCCGGGGTGGTATTTGTAGTAGCTGACCTCACCGTCGATGGGCCAGAAATTCACGTGCACATTGAAGAAATTCATATAGATTGACACCTGGATGCACTCCTTCTTGAGGTATTCAGGCTCATAGACCTTCTCCAGAATGACAATCTCACCGTCAGCCACGGCCGTGATGACCTTGTCCCCGGGCACCGTGTCCCTGTTCGGAAGACGGAAGAAATAGGTGATGAAGCCCATCATAAACACGAGAACCGCCGTCAGCGGAATCGTGACGTAGAGAAGGTGGACGAAATGCCATAGAAGGAAAAGCAGTGTGAGGCACAGTACCCACACACAAGCTATAGTCTTATAACAATCCTTATGTATTTTCATACTTTGTTTGTCTTTTTGGTCTATTTTCCTTTTCTCATCGATCACATACCCCGGTATGCTCCCTCTTCTAAAAGAAATCTATCCTCAAAAATCCTTCACAAAGGCGCGAAGGACTTTTAATCAGCAAATATACTTATTTTTTCCTAATGTTATATGAGGTTGAAGCACATCATATAGACTACTGCGGCGGGGATGGCCATCAGCGCGCTGTCGAAACGGTCGAGCATTCCGCCGTGTCCCGGGATGATTGTGCCGGAGTCCTTCACCTCGTAGTGCCTCTTCCACTGGGACTCAATCAGGTCGCCGTACACTCCGCCGACATTCATAACGGCCGCAATCACAAGGCAGTGGTACCAGGCCAAATCCGCGAACGGAAGGAACGGAATGAAGTGCATCCCAATTCCTGCGGCTATCGCAGCGGTGAATCCCCCTACGCAGCCGAGCCAGGACTTGTGCGGAGAAACCGACGGGAAAAGCTTCGGGCCATATTTCTGCCCAAGGGTGCTGCCCACGAGATAGGCTCCGATGTCTGAAACCCAGATGATTATGAACATACAAAGGAGCATAAGGCCGTTGAAATTCTGGGCGTCGTCGAACGCGGCGAAGTTCAGGAGAGTCCACGGAACGCCGATGTAGAGGATGCCCGTGTAGATGTTGGCGAACTTGCCGAAGTCCTTTTTCTCCTTGACATAGAGCGAGTTAATCATCACCACGAAAAGCGGGATGAACGCGAGGGCTATGAACCTTCCGGTCACTGCGACGTAGGCCTGCTCGGCGAAAGTCACCAGGAACATAAGACAGGCTCCGATGGTGGCGAGCACCCTCGAAGCCTTGTAAAGTCCTCCCATAGTCATCCTGAAAAACTCCGTCATCATCATAATGAGGGCGAACATCATCACGGCGGCAAAAATGAATTTGCCCCATTCGAACCAGTCGCCCAGCAGCAGGGCCGCGAGCATTATGAGAAGGAATACAATTCCCGATATTGTTCTGACTACAAAATTTTTCATAGGAACCTATTGTGTATTATTCTGTTTTATCCTTATCCTCAGCGGGCTTTTCCTCTGCGGAGGCCTTTGCAGGAGCTTCAGCGGGAGCCTCTGCAGCCTTAGCGGCAGAAACGTCTTCAGCGCCTTTCTCAGCGTTTTCCGCTGCCTCGGCGGCCTTTTCGTCTTCGCGGCTCTTTGCGGAGTCGGCGGCGGCGCGCGGTCCGAGGATTCTCTCAAGGTCGTCGGCGAAAATCACCTCCTTCTCAAGCAGCAGGGCTGCAACGGCGAGGAACTCCTTCTTGTGCTCCGTGAGGATTGCGAGGGTCTTGTCGTGGATTTCGCGGACGAGCTTGTTCACCTCCTCGTCCATCATCTCGGCGGTCTTCTCGCTGTAAGGCTTCGTGAGGTCGTAACCCCTCTGGCCGGTGGAGTCGTAGAATGAAATCGTACCCACCTTCTCGCTCATACCGTAGTAGCAAACCATACTGTAGGCCATCTTCGTAAGCCTTTCAAGGTCGTTCAGAGCGCCCGTAGAAGGCTGTCCGTTCACGATTTCCTCCGCTACGCGGCCTCCGATGAGAGAACACATCTCGTCCATCATCTGCTCGCGGGTCACAAGCTGACGCTCCTCCGGAAGATACCAGGCGGCGCCCAGAGCCTGTCCGCGAGGGACAATCGTAACCTTGAAAAGCGGGTTGGCGTTCGGAAGCAGCCAGCTTACAACGGCGTGACCTGCCTCGTGGTGCGCGATGGACCTCTTTTCGTCGGCGGTGATTATCTTGTTCTTCCTCTCGAGTCCGCCGATTATGCGGTCAACGGCATCCAGGAAGTCCTGACGGCATACCTGGTGGTGGTTGTTGCGGGCGGCGGTGAGGGCTGCCTCGTTGCAGACATTCGCGATGTCAGCGCCGGAGAAGCCCGGAGTGTGCTTTGCGAGGAACTCCACATCGAAGTCGTTGCCGAGTTTCTTGCCCTTGAGGTGCACCTGGAAGATTTCCTCCCTCTCCTTGAGGTCGGGAAGCTCCACGTGGATCTGCCTGTCAAACCTTCCTGCACGCAGGAGCGCCTTGTCAAGGATGTCGGCGCGGTTGGTTGCCGCAAGGATTATGACTCCGGAGTTGGTGTCGAATCCGTCCATCTCCGTAAGAAGCTGGTTCAGAGTGTTTTCCCTCTCGTCGTTGGATGTGAATCCTGCGTTCTTGCTCCTCGCCCTTCCCACTGCGTCAATCTCGTCGATGAACACGATGCAAGGGGATTTCTCCTTTGCCTGGCGGAAGAGGTCACGCACGCGGGAAGCTCCCACTCCGACGAACATCTCCACGAAATCGGAACCTGAGATGGAGAAGAAAGGAACGTCAGCCTCGCCCGCAACCGCTTTCGCAAGAAGGGTCTTACCGGTGCCCGGAGGGCCCACGAGAAGCGCTCCCTTAGGGATTTTGCCTCCGAGAGCCGTATATTTCTTCGGGTTCTTCAAAAAGTCCACAATCTCCATCACCTCTTCCTTCGCGCCGTAAAGGCCTGCGACATCCTTGAAGGTCACCCTGTTCTTGTCTTTCGTGTCGGCGAGCTTTCCGGTGGACTTGCCCACTCCGAAAATGCCGCCTGTGCCTGCAGGACCGCCCATATTGCGGTTCATTCCCCTGAACATAAATATCCAGAAGATTATAAGAAGCGCCGGCCAGAGCAGCCAGTTGAGCACCTCAGCCCAGGTCTTGTCGTTGTTCTCGATTACGAGTTTGAACTTTTCGCCCTCGGGAAGCTGCTCATTCAGAGCGCCGAACATCTCTTCGGCGTTGAAGCTGCCGGAAACGAGGAAAAAGAAGTGTGGGGACTTGGTTGGAACTGTGCCGCCGAACTTGGAGGCGTACTTTTCCAGACGGTCGGGACGGACCTTGATTTTGCCTTCAAGGTCGTTGCGCACGAAGTCGATTTCCTGGATGTCTCCGGAAAGGGCCATCTGCTGCACCTCGTCCCATTCGATTTTCTGGGGCTTTGCGGAGCTGTAGTTGTTGAAAAACATCCAGCCTATTGCGAAAAGCACCAGCAGATAGAGCCAGGAGAGGTTTATTGATATGATTTTGACCGGCTTCTTGCCGTTGTCTTTTTTCTTTTTGTTTGCCATTTGTGCGGTTGGGTGGGCTGCCTTTTCAGCTGAAAATGAGTGTTTTGGGAAGGCCTTCAGAGGGAGACTTCGGGGCTATTCTGCTTCGGGATCGGCGTAGTCCGTCCTTGCAGCGTCGGCCCAGAGGTCTTCTATGCGGTAGAAGGACCTGTAGGCGGTCTGGAAGACGTGAACGACGATGTCGCCGTAGTCCAGAATGACCCAGAGTGCGTTTTCCTTGCCCTGGGAGCGGATTACCTTGCGGCGGCAGCGCTCAATCATCTTCTCCTCCACATTGTCCGCGATTGCGAGAACGTTGGTGGTGGAGTCCGCGTTGCAGACGACAAAATAGTCTGAAATAGCGGTTCCTATCTTCTTGAGGTTCAGGGAAAGAACCTCCTGACCTTTCTTTTCGAGCATTGCCTCGGCAATGACTTTAACTTCGCTTACCTTCATTATGTGAGCAAGAATTGACTTGTTTTCATTTCCTGAATATCGCAGCAGGAATTGAGTTGTTTTACTTTTATTTTTCTAATTGGGCAAAATGCGCTAAATTAGCCTGCAAATATATCAAAATGCGCGGAATTTATCAAATTGCCGGGCCTACAATCTGCAAGTAATGAGCCAACTCTTGAATATATGGACTCTGAAGCTAAGAAATACAATATAATATGGATGGATGAGGTGGATTCCACCAATTCCGAGGCTGTCAGGAGGCTGGAGAGCCTTGACAATATGTCAGTTCTTGCCGCCCGGTGTCAGAGCGCGGGCCGTGGAAAGGACACCCACAAATGGCTTACGGCGCCGGGCGAGAACCTCACATTCACAATTGTTCTGAAATACTCATCCTCAGGGCCATCGGAAAAGCCCTCTTCAGGGGGACAGTCTGACGCCGAAAATGCAATTTCCATCCCTCCCTATCCCCCCTTCCCCGCCTCGAATCAGATGATGCTCAGCGCCGCAGCGGCTGCAAGCGTAGTGAACTTTCTCGCCGGGGAGGGCGTTAGCGCCTGGGTTAAATGGCCAAACGACGTCTATGTGGGAAAGAAAAAAATATGCGGCATTCTCATCGAACACCGCATTAAAGGCACGCAGCTGAAATCCAGCATCATAGGCATCGGAGTGAATGTGAACCAGACTGAGTTCGACCCTCTTGTTCCGAACCCGACGTCAGTAGCCCTTCTAACAGGCAGAAGACTCGACATCGGAGAGGCTCTGGAGCGCTTCTGCGGGATTTTCGCCCGTAAAATGGAACTAGTCTACAGCGAGACTGCGCATCTGGGCGATATAATCTCCCGGACATTCGCTCTTGAAAATGGCGCTGCCGGCGACGAAAATCTCCGCGCCTGCTTCGCTGAGTGCGTGAATGTTCTCCTTTGACACTCCCCCGTCCACTTCGATGGGCTTTTGGATCCCCTTCTCCAACATATAAGAGCGCAGACGGCGGATTTTATCGAAGGTTTCTTCGATGAATTTCTGACCTCCGAAGCCCGCGAAAACGGACATTATGAGGAAAAAGTCGGCTGTCTCAAGATGAGGGAAAAGCCTCTCGACGGGGATGTCGGGGTTGATTACAAGTCCCGCCTTGGCCCCTGCTGCGTGGATGTCCCTAAGGATCCTGTCAGCTTCGCTGTCGCTTCCCACGGCCTCAAGATGGAAACTTACCATCGCGGCTCCCTTCTCGACGAATTTCAGAGCGTACTTTTCCGGATGCACAATCATAAGGTGCACGTCCAGAGGCCTGCGAGCCTTCTTCGCGATTGCTTCCACAACCGGGAAACCGAAGGAAATGTTGGGGACGAAGGTGCCGTCCATAATGTCGAGGTGGAAGAGGTCGGCGTTCTCGTTCACCATCTGAACATCCTTCTCCAGAGCGAGAAAGTCGGCGGAAAGCATCGAAGGTGCTATGAGGATTTTTCTGTCCATTTGTCTGGAAGTTTATCAGAAGACCGGACCAAAGGCGCGCTGCCTTTAACCCGGTCTTTTAACTAATTATGAATCAAGTAGTCCAATAAAAGAGTGAATTTGTCGAGCGACGCGAGGTCGAGTTTCTCTCCCGGAGCGTGCACCCCGCGAAGGGTCGGCCCGAATGAAATCATATCGAGGTCCGGATAAATCTCCAGGAAGAGCCCGCACTCCAGCCCCGCGTGGATGGCTTTCACTGCGGCGTCCGTGCCGAAAAGCTTCCTGTAGGCCTCGACGCTCTTAGAGAGAATCGGAGAGTCCATATTCGGTTTCCAGCCCGGGTATTCGCTCTCGTGGGTGACTGTGGCTCCTGCAAGAGTGAAAGACGCCTCCACCTTCGATGCGGCGGCCCTGCGGGCGGAAGTGATTGAGCTTCGTTGACTTGTGCCAACCCGGACAGTCCCCTTCCCGCTCATTTTCACAGAGGCGAGGTTTGTCGAAGTCTCCACAAGCCCCGGAATGTCGGCGCTCATTGCGAGAACTCCGTGAGGCGCGGCGTAAAGACCTCTGATTATGAGGTCTGAACTCTTCTTGTCGAAAACTTCCTTCGGGGCGGGAGCCTCTTCAATGCTGAAGGAAAGAGAAGGCTCCGTGGTGGCGTATTCGGCTTTGACGGCGGCTGAGAACTCCTCCCAGAGGCTCCTGAAAGCTTCGGCGCTGCCGCAGAGGGCGACTGTCGCCTCTGCCTCGCGGGCGATGGCGTTGCGCTTGTTTCCTCCGTCTATTTCGCAAAGGCGTATGCTGAACGGAGCGCTGGATGTGGAAGTAGGGAATGAAAACTTAGGAACCTCCCCGTTGGAGGCTTTTTCGCAGTCAAGACAGCTGCAGAGGAAGCGGGCGAGAAGCTGAACCGCATTCGCACGGCCCTTGTTGATGTCGTCTCCGCTGTGTCCGCCCACTCCGTTGAAAATTTTCACAGAGAAGAATTTCTCATCGGGCGAAGCAGGGGTGCTCCCGTAGCGGAAAATCGCCGTCGTGTCCATTCCTCCGGCGCAGCCGATGAAAAGTTCGCCCTCGTCCTCGGAGTCGAGGTTGATGAGGGTCTTTCCGGTGATGAATCCCGGTTTGAGGCCGAACGCTCCGTCCATTCCCGTTTCCTCTGAGGAGGTGAAAAGGCACTCAAGTCTTCCGCAAGGAGCGGGGTCAATGAGGGCCGCCAGTTCAGAGGCCACTCCGATGCCGCAGTCGGCTCCGAGGGTGGTGTCCGGGGCAATCATCCAGCCGTCGCGGATCTCGTAGTGAATCGGCTCGGTCTCGAAGTTGTGCGTGCAGCCCTTCTTTTTCTCGCAGACCATATCGGTGTGTCCCTGAAGAACAATTGTCGGGCGCTGCTCATAGCCGGGAGAAGCCTCGCGGACTATTACGACGTTTTTCACTTCGTCCGTGCGGCACTGGAGGCCATGCGCCACTGCAAAGTCTTCAAGATACTTCACGATCTTCTCTTCGTGTCCCGACTCCCTCGGGATGGTGGTTATTTCCTTAAAAATGGAAAGTATAGTTTCCGAGTTCATAGTATGAGGATTTGGACAAGGAGCACAACGCAGCAGATGCCCCTCATTAATTCCGGGTAAGCATTTTCTCGATGTCAGTCACATACTGCTTGAACACCTTGTCGGTGGCCATAAGGTCTTCGACAGTGGCGCAGGCGTGAAGCACGGTCGCGTGGTCCTTGCCGCCGCTCTCCACTCCGATGGCTGAAAGGGAGCAGTTGATAAGGGTTCTAGACATATACATCGCAATCTGGCGGGCCTGAACGATGTTGCGCTTGCGGGTCTTGGAGAGAAGGTCGTCGCGGGTGATGTTGAAATAGTCGCAGACAACCTGCTGCACCTTGCCGATTGTGACTTCGCTGTGGGTCTCCCCCACCAGCTGGCCTGTAATCTGGCGCGCAAGATCCACCGTGATGGCCTTGTGGGCAAGTGTGGCGTTCGCTATGAGAGAAATCAGCGCGCCTTCGAGCTCGCGGAAATTGGAGTTGATGTTCGTCGCAAGGAATTTGAGCACATCTTCGCTGAGTTCCACTCCCTCGCGGCTGCTTCGGCTTCGGAGCATAGCGAGACGGGTGTTGTAGTCCGGCTTCTGAAGCTCAACCGAAAGACCCCATTTGAGGCGGCTCAGAAGCCTTTCCTCGAAGTTTTGGAGCTCTACAGGCGGACGGTCGGAAGTGAACACGAGCTGCTTTCCGCTCTGGTGGAGATGGTTGAAGATGTTGAAGAAGGCGGTCTGTGTGCCGTGGCTCGCAAGGTCCTGAATGTCATCCACTATGAGGACGTCAATCTTCATATAGAATGCGAGGAAATCCGTGAGCTTGTTGTTCACATACGCCTCCATATACTGGGTCTTGAAGCGGTTTGCCGCCACATAGAGAACTATGAGCTCAGGGAACTTCTCCTTGATTTCGATACCGATCGCCTGCGCAAGATGCGTTTTCCCCAGGCCCGGACCTCCGAAGAGGAAAAGCGGGTTGAAGGCGGTCTTGCCCGGCGCCGCGGAGATGTTTATGCCCGCAGAAACGCCCATCTTGTTGCACTCGCCCTTGATGAGGTTCTCGAAACAGTAGGCAGGATTGAGGTGCGGGTCAATCTGAACCCTCTGAAGCCCCGGATAGACGAAGGCTCCCGGGCTGTTCGCTCCCGTCGGGATGGAAACCGGATGGTTCACCGGCGGATTGCAGTGCGAAGCGGGGACTTTCATCTCCGGCTGCACCTTCACAGGACGGAAAACGTACTTCAGACGTGCGTCCGCCCCTATTTCCTTTTTGAGGGCAGCCTTCAGAAGATTGAGGTATGCGCCTTCCAGCCACTCCATAAAGAATGAGGAAGGGACCTCGATTGTAAGCTCGGAATTGACGATGGACACGGGACGGATGGGCTTGAACCAGGTGTTGAACTGCTGCGGCTCTATATTCTGTTCTATAAAGCGCAGACAGTTTTCCCATATAAGTATGTGCTTGTCCTGTGTCATATATTCTGTTCCGCCGCAGGCGGCTGGAACGGGGATTTAAATCGGATAAAAAAACAACGCTTCAGAGTCGGCAGCCATTCGGGTTTGCCTTAACCTTTAGCGTTGTGCAAAATTGGTGAAAAAAAAGTTATAAAATTTTTTATTTCCTATTGCAAATAAACTATTTTTTAGTATCGCGAGGCGAATTTCTTTTTCTTTAATTCGCTTTTATAATTTGTTGATTACCAATTATTTAGAATTAAAGATTTCTATAAATCAGTAGGAAACAAGCACTTTATAATTTAGAATTATTCTAAATTGCTTTTTTCTTTCAAAGTGTTGATAATAAGAAGCTAGAAGACTGATAATTTCATATACTTCTTAGGATTCTCCTTGATCTTTTCAACAAGGTCGGTGAGCTCCGTGATGAGCGAGTCGGCGCTCTGGTAGATGTCCCCGTCCTTGAGAAGGCGTCCCACAGTTCCGTCAGGATCCTGGATGGAGTTGGAGAGCGAAGTTACGGAATTGACCAGAGAGTCCACGTCGGCCTTCTCCAGATTCTTCGCGAAGGTGTTCACGCTCGCAAGGGTGCTGTCTGCCTTCTCCACCACTCCCCCGAGCTGGGAGGAGACGGCGCTGAGGTTGGTGATGAAGTTCTCGATGTCGGAGGATTTGCCGCCGAGCGACGCTGAGAGGCGGTCAACATTGGCGAGAGTCCTCTTCAGGTCTGAGATCGCGGCGTTGATATTCTCCTTGTTCTCTTCGCTCAGAACATCGTTCACGCTGTCAAGAGCCTTGTTCAGACTTTTCACCGCCTGGGAAAGATCCGCCATAAGCGGCCCGATGTTCTCGCTGATGCTTCCCACAAGGTCCGGCTGCACTGCCCCCTGAAGAACGTCGCCGTCGGAGGCCATCTCCTCGGATGTGCCCGGGTCAATCAGAATGCCCTTTCCGCCCATTATGCTGGTGCTGAAGATGGTGATGCGGGAGTCCTTGGGGATGCGGAATTTCTTGCTCACTGCGCACACGACCTCGAAGTCGCTGCTGTCGGGGCGGTATTCGATGGCTGAAACCTGGCCCACTTTGTAGCCCTTGAGCTGCACGACGGCAGACGGGACGAGCCCCTCGACGTCGTCGAAATATGCGGTGAGGTCCATCTCGCGGTTGAAGATGTCCTTGCCGCGGAGGTAGTTGATTACGAAGAACGATGCCACGAGCACGACAACCACGAAGATGCCTATCTTGACTTCCTTTTTGATTTTCATATATGTTTCTTTTATAGTTACTTGCGTTTATCCGTTGGGGACGGCGCCTTCCTTATCCCTCCCGGGGGAGGTGTCTTTATTTTGAACCCAGGCGCTCGACGGAGCCGTCGCCGCGGGTCTTCACAAGGAATGCTGAGGGGAAATCGGCCTTAATGGCCGCGAGGTTTTTGCGCGCCTCGGCCTCGGTTGAAGCGGCTCCCGCTATATACCTATATATATTGCCGTCAAAAACGGTGCGGACGCTGTGTCCCTTGAGCTCCGGCGCACCCTCTGAGAGCTGCCGCTTCAGAGCAAGGATCTGCGTCCCGAAAAATATGTCTTTTGCCGGGGCTGCCGCCTGCTCCGATTTTTTCACTGAAACCCCGTTTGAGGCCTTCTTCTCAGAGGAAATTTTCTCTGAAGCAGCGCCGGACGCGCTTGGGGCCACTTTAGTCTCAGCGGTTTCCTCCGGGCAGACCTCGGGCTGCGAAAGCGAGAGGCTGCGGTCATAATCCACCTTGAAGGCGCGGAAGGCGTTGAAAATGCACCCGGCGATTTTGTCCAGCTGGTCGTCCTGCCTCAGGACCGCGAGGTCGGACGAGTTGCTGATGAACCCGCACTCGATAAGAACTGCCGGCATAGCCGTTTTCCACAGCACAAGGAACGGGTCCTGATGCACTCCGCGGTTGGTCGTGAAAATCTTGCCCCGGGTGAACTCCCGGCTCACGCGGTCCGCGAAATCGAGGCTCTGCTCGAGGTAGGCGTTCTGCATTAGGGAGAAAATAATTGACGACTCGGGGTCGGAAGGGTCGTAGCCCTGGTAATTCGTAGTGTAGTCGTCCTCAAGAAGGATTACCGAGTTCTCTCGGGCGCACTCGTTGAAGTTGTTGGAGAAAAGATCCCTCCCCTTTTTGGAGGACTGGCCCAGGACGTGGACCGAATGGCCGTTGGCGGAGGTGCCTGTCGTGGAATTTATGTGCACCGAGATGAAAAGGTCGGCATTTGCCCTGTTCGCTATCTGAGCGCGCTCTACCAGAGGCACAAAAACATCTGTGTTACGCGTCAGAATCACCTTCACCCCAGGGTATTCGGCGCGGATTTTCTCAGCCACCTTCTTGGAAATGTCCAGAGTGAGGTTCTTCTCCCGCGTCTTTTTGTCCTTTGAGATGCAGCCCGGGTCATTTCCGCCGTGTCCCGCGTCTATGCAGACGGTTTTAAGGCCCAGTCCCTCCCCCTTCTTCTGAGCGGCACAGTCCACCCCTCCTATTATAATAAGAGAGGAAACCGAAAGAAGGAAAAATCTTAAAAAACGGGTCATATAGAGCACACAATTTGCGTATGAGCGAAATTAGTCGTATTTTTGTCGGTTGCAAAGTTAGGAAAAAAACGTGGTGAGCGGAAAAAATATACCGAAAATATTGATGGCAGCGGTTTCTCTGCTTCTGCTCTGTTCGTTCATTCTGCCCTCACCGCAGGATGGACGGCGCTCGCGTCGGCGTGACCGCAAGGCAAAAGAAGCCCTTGTGACGGCACCCGTTCTTGACAGCGCACAGAAAGCTGCGGCCGACTCCCTGAAGGCCGTGAAGGACTCCCTGCACACTGCAGACTCCCTTTTCAAGGCCGACTCGGTGGCGATGCTGAGCAAAAGTTCGCTCGAGCGCCCGGCCTTCTCCACCGCCCGCGACTCCATAATCGAAGACTTCAGCGAAGGGAAACAGGTAATCTACTACTACGGCGACGTTTCCGTGACCTACGGGGATATGAAGCTGACGGCGGATTATATGGAATATGACCTCCAGACCCAGACGGTTTACGCCAGGGGCACTAAAGACACCCTCGGCAACGTCACGGGGCAGCCTACGATGACCCAGGGGGGCAAAAGCTACACGATGGAGGAGCTCCGCTACAATTTCGACACCCGGAAGGCCCGCATCACCAACATCGTGACCCAGGAGGCCGACGGAATCCTGCACGGCCACAACATCAAGATGATGCCGGACAACTCCATCAACATCACCGACGGAAAATACACGGTCTGCGACTGCGAACACCCGCACTACTACCTCAAGCTCACGGCGGCGAAAGTCATCACCAAGCCTTCCCAGAAGACGGTTTTCGGCCCGGCGTACCCTGTGATTATGGATGTGCCGCTGCCGGTGGGACTCCCCTTCGGATTCGTGCCGAAAAGGCCTGACAGGGCGACGGGACTTCTGATGCCTACCTTCGGAGAGGAAACCACCCGAGGATTCTACCTCAGGGACCTCGGAATGTACTTTGTCATCGGCGACTACTTCGACATCTCGCTCACAACGAGCATCTACACCCTGGGCTCCTGGAGCGTGGACGTAAACTCCAGGTACAAAGTGAATTACAAGTGCACGGGAACCTTCGCGTTCAATTTCTCCAACGACCAGACGGGCGAAAAGGGCAGCGCGGACTTCTTCCAGAGCCGGAACTTCGGCGTGAAGTGGAGCCACTCCCAGGACTCGAAGGCGCACCCGGGAACGAGCTTCAGCGCATCGGTTAACTTCTCCAGCCCTGCCAACAGCCGCTACAACTCCCACTCCGTGACCGAGGCCCTTCAGAACCAGATTTCCTCCTCCATCTCCTATTCGAGGAACTGGAACGGCAAGTTCAACCTCTCCGTCAACGCCCTGCACAGCCAGAACACCCGCGACACCCTCTGCAACTACTCCTTCACCCTCCCGAACATAACCTTCTCTATGAGCCGAATCTATCCGTTCAAGAAGAAGAACAGGGTCGGAAAGGAAAAATTCTACGAGAAATTCTCAATCGGCTACAGCACGACCCTCCAGAACAAGATCAATTTCGAGGCTAAGGAGTTCGGCCAGCCGGGATTTACCGACAAGTTCACCAACGGTATGACCCACAATTTCCAGATAGGTCTGCCGAATTTCACGCTTTTCAAGTATATAAATGTGACTCCGAGCGTTTCGTACGGAATGAACTGGCACTTCCGAAAACAGGAAATGACCTACGTGGAGCCGGAGTATGACAGCAACGGCAAACTTATCGACGGCACGGGAGTCGTGAAGACTGAGCTCGGCAAGCAGTTCGGAACCTTCGGAGCGACGCACACATATTCCGGAGGCATCTCGATGAGTACCCGACTCTATGGACTCTTCAACTTCGGAAAGCAGCATAAGCTCCAGGCCATCCGACACGTGGTTTCCCCTTCCCTGTCAATGAATTTCTCCCCTGAAAAGGGACTCGCGTTCAACGGCTGGAGGACCCTCACCTACACCGACCCGAAGACCGGAGAAACCGTAAACCGCGACTACAACATCTACAACTACAGCGGCGCGCTCTATTCCGCCCCGAGCAAGGGTAAGACCGGAAGTATGACTTTCAGCGTGGGAAACAACTTCGAGGCAAAGGTCCGCGACCTTAGGGACACCACCGGCACGGGAACGAAGAAAATCAAGCTCATCGACCAGCTCAATTTCAACACCGGCTACAATTTCCTCGCCGACTCCCTGAAAATGAGCAATGTGGGCGTTTCGCTCTCCACCTCTGTGTTCGGAAAGCTGGGCATCAGCGCAAACTGCAACTTCGACCCGTACGCCGTGGACGGCAAGGGTAAGAAATACAACAAATACAGCATCGCCGCGGGCGGTCCGCTCCTCAGGCTCACCAACGCCAGCGCTTCCCTCTCCTACTCCCTTTCGGGCGACGGTAAAATCAACGGAAACGACGGAACGAAGCAGGCCGGAGGCAACCCTGCGGACTATTACACGAGGATTTACTACCACCCTGTGACCGGAGAGTACATTCCGGGCGGATGGCTGTACTATATGAACCCGAACGTGCCGTGGTCGGTGAACTTCAACTACTCGTTCTCCTACAGCAAGTCCTACTCCTATCTCTCTGAGACAAAGCAGCTTATCACTAACCATAAGTTCACGCAGACTCTCGGACTGAGCGGAAACGTGAAGATTACTCCGAGGATGTCGATCAATATGCAGACGGGTCTGGACCTGATGGCGATGAAGATTACAACCACCCAGATTTCAGCGACTTACGACCTGCACTGCTTCAACATCTCGTTCTCCTGGGTGCCGACGGGAAAGTGGCAGAGCTGGAGTTTCAGGATTGCCGCCAATGCCGCAGCGCTTGCCGATCTGCTGCGTTTCAAGAAGAGCAGTTCCTTCTGGGATAACAACTATCAGTAAAAGCCGCAGAAAAGAGCGCGCTGATAATCATATAATATTCACTAAATAATGTAACCAATGAAAAATTATCCCATCATCTGTCTAGCAGTTCTTGGCTGTTGGATCTTTTGCTCCTGCTCGGAAAAAATCAATTTACTCTATGAAGAGCCTTCCTGCTCCAGCAATTACCGAATTCCAATTGATGAGGCATTAAGTTCTCTGGATGAATTTATGGCGACTCAAGGAATGATTGAGACGAAGGGCCAATCCCAAAAATATATTGACAACTATTTTGCCATCGGTAGCAGCATAAATACCAAAGCAGTGGTGACGGACAGCCTTCTTTATGCTGTCAATTTCAAAGATGGGCAGGGGTATGCTCTTTTGTCTGCAGACAAGCGAATATCTGACGATATTATAGCGATAACCACTCAAGGAAGTGTATCTAAAGATGATTTTTCCGACGACGGATTAACGCTGAGCCCTGGCGAGGATGATGATTTGTCGGAGGATAAATATTACGAACTCGTGGATTCCGGAGTTTTGGCAGTAAACACCACCCAAATCAACAAAGAATGTCTTCGCTATGCGATACACGAAGCTCGAACATTTAGAGAAGATGAAAATCCCGGAAGTACAACTGGAGGTAGCTCAGGAACAGCTACGACGATAACCCGCAAATGGGTGACGGCCTCCAGCGTGCCAATGCTGATGAATACAGTCTGGACTCAGGAAGGGGTGAATAATGTTTTTAACAAATATTGTCCGATGGTTGGGCTTCGACTTAATAAAAAGGCTCCTGCAGGTTGCGTATGCATCGCTATGTCTCAAATCATCGCGTATAACGAATTCCCCGATGAACTATGTTGCAATGGAGTAGACATAGATTACCATTCAATCAAGGAAATTTACAAATATGAGAATGATTGTTTTACTCAAGGGTTGGACGATGGTACCGAAAGAAGTCAGGAAATGCTTTCTCAATTTATCATCAATGTCGGAGGATGGTGCAACACTAAATATCACGCTTGTTTTGGTTATACGTGGGGATTTGCCTGGCCGTGGGATGGAAGAGATTGCCTGTCAACCTTCGGATATAAAAATGTATCCTTAAATTGGGGCTATGACGAAGATACTGTAATAGAATCACTTAATAACGGATGCCCTGTTTTTATGTCTGCGATTGCGAAATTAGTAAGCGGACACGCCTGGGTTATAGATGGATATATTAAAAGAAATTATACGTCAAACACAGGTGTCATCTCAAATCAGCAGACTCTCGTACATTGCAATTGGGGCTGGGGTGGTAATTGCAACGGCTATTTTACCTCCGGGGTATTCAAAACGGACAGTGCTGTAATCCGAGATGAGGATCTGTCTCATTCAATGAAGGAAAAGTATTGGTACGCCTTCAATACCATTACTTATGACAAACCGATAAAATAAGAAGATACAAATGAATAAAACTGTTAAGTTCTGCATTTGCATTCTTCTGGGGTGCTTTATGGGCAGCTGTGATGTGTATAAGACCAAACGGTGCCAATCCTATGTGCCTTGCTACCAAGTCCTTAATTCAATAAGGCTCACGAATGATGACGAGTTTTTAAACTGTATAGTCATACGCCCCGGAAATGACATCCTTGCTCAAGAGTTCAGCCTATTTAGCAGCGGAGGCGAGAAAGATGAGTACGACAGACTTTGCGCCAAACACAATGATCTGAACTACAACAAATATCGCCATTTTCTCGGTAACATTGCAAATGAAGAATTGTCATACATCGACAAAGATTTTACTGGGATTTTCATCACTTCGGATAAAGTGTACGACTCAGCGCACCCTGCCGGGACATCTCTGTCGGACATCGTCCGCTTTATGAGTTGGTCTCCTTATAGATACATTAAAAGCGGATATTCTAATTATTATCATTACACTCCGATCTCTCTGTCAGAAACTTTCCGGACTGTTATGCCGCATTATTTCGGAGGAAACTGCTTTCACACAGAGACTGATGCCACCTGTTTCCCGGTGGATAAAATGACGAATGAACTGCTTCGGGAAGACCTCATACTTCTGGGACACGACAGCCCGTGGATTATAGGGCTCCTGTATTTTGAAAAGGCTCCGGAATACGATGGAGAACAAACCTTTACGGTAAAAATGACGACTGACTCAGGGGAAATTCTGGAAAATATAATACGCATAACATTGTGACAGTCAGAATGTGAATTGTAATTTTCAGAAAAGCTGTTTTTCGTGTTCACATTTGGAGTTAATTTTATTTTTATTAACTTTGCCGCGTCAAATCTTTGACGGGGGTTTCTTGCCCCGTCGGTTTTCAGTTATTTTTGATTTATTGAGTTTTGCGAGGCAAAACTTTGAATTTTCAGCGAAAATATTGTTACGCTATGCATAAAATTTTCGAATTGAAGGAGATGGACCTTGAAACGCTTGTGTCCCTCGCTTCCGAATTGAACATTAAGAATTTTAAGAAAATGGGCAAGGACGACCTTGTTTACGCCATTTTGGACACCGAGGCAGCCGCAAAGGCCGCCGTTGACGCCGAGAAAGAGGCGGAAAAAGAGGCCGCACGCGCCGCAGCTGGGCTTCCTGAAAGGGGCCGGGGCAGAAGGGGGGGAAGACCTCGCAAAAACTCTGACGCTTCTCAGGGCGCCGCTGCCGCAGTAAAACCTGCAGAAGGCGGAGAGGCTGCTTCAGAGACTGCCGCAAAGCCGGTCGACGGCAAAAGGGCCAAGGCAGGAAGGCCTGCCAAGAACTCCAATGCCCCTAAGGCCGAGAACGAGGCAGCAGCCCAGACCGCTCAGGGCCAGGGCACCGCTGCGGAGAACACTCAGGAGGGCGGAGCGCAGAAAAAGGGCCGTGGCAGGCGCTCCAAAGGCGCTAAGGGCGAAAATGCCCAGGCTGCCGCTGCTCAGCAGGGCTCCCCTGCCGCCGATAACGGCGCGCCCGCAGAGGCTTCCAATGCACCTGCATCGCAGACCGCTGCTCCGGCCGCTCAGCAGAACGAAACTCCCGAAGATGGCGGCAACGCTCAGGGAGGCCGTCAGCGCAGGCAGAGAATCCGCAAGGGCGGCGAGGGTCAGAACGGCGGCGCAGATGATGCGGCCCGTCAGCAGAACCCGTCTGAGCCAACTGCCTCACGCAATCCTCAGAACGGTCAGAACCCCCAGAACAACCAGCCTCAGGGCCAGCAGAAGCCTCAGATGCAGCGCAGCCCCGAGATGGACGCCGAAGTGGAGGCAATCACCCGCAAACTCCGCCAGAGAAACCAGAACGGCGGTCCGGAGCCAATCCCTACCGAGGACGGCCAGATCTATGGCGGTCTGAACTACGCCGAAAAGAACCAGAACGGCAACTCCCAGAACGGCGGCGGAAACAATCAGAAGAACAACCAGAACAACGCCCCAAAGCAGCCGAGGATTGAGTTCGAAGGCACTGTGGAGGCTACGGGAGTTCTCGAGACCCTTCCGGAAGGATATGGTTTCCTCCGCTCATCTGACTACAACTACATCAGCTCCCCTGACGACATCTACGTTTCCCAGTCCATCATCAAGCAGTACGCCCTCAAGATGGGCGACACCGTGGTGGGAGACATCCGCCCGCCGAGAGAGAACGACAAATACTTCCCGCTCGTGAAGGTGAAGACCATCAACGGCCGCTCTCCGGAGTCCATCCGCGACCGCATCCCGTTCGATTTCCTCACCCCGCTCTTCCCTGACGAGAAATTCAACCTGCTCGGCAACGGCCACAACGACCTCTCCTGCCGCATCGTGGACCTCTTCACCCCTATCGGAAAGGGCCAGAGGGGACTTATCGTCGCTCAGCCTAAGACCGGTAAGACAATGCTCCTCAAGGCGATTGCAAACGCCATAGCCGACAACCATCCGGAGGTCTATATGATTGTCCTTCTCATCGACGAGCGTCCTGAGGAGGTGACAGATATGGCGCGCACCGTGAAGGCCGAAGTCGTTGCTTCAACCTTCGACGAGCCTGCGGAGAAACACGTGAAGGTGGCGAATATGGTGCTGGAAAAAGCCAAATGTATGGTGGAATGCGGCCACGACGTCGTAATCCTTCTTGACTCCATCACCCGTCTTGCACGTGCCTACAACACCGTTCAACCGGCTTCCGGCAAGGTGCTCTCAGGCGGTGTGGACGCGAACGCCCTCCACAAGCCCAAGAGGTTCTTCGGAGCCGCCCGCAACATCGAGAACGGCGGTTCGCTCACAATCATCGCCACAGCCCTCACCGAGACGGGCTCCAAGATGGACGACGTGATTTTCGAGGAATTCAAGGGTACCGGCAATATGGAGCTTCAGCTCGACCGCAAGCTCGCCAACAAGAGGATTTTCCCTGCGATTGATGTGACCCTGAGCTCCACCCGCCGCGACGACCTTCTCTACGACCCGGTTGTGGGCCAGAGAATGTGGGTTGTACGCCGCTTCCTCTCGGATATGAACTCCATCGAGGCTATGGAACTGCTTCAGGACAGGATGAGGAAGTATCCGACGAACGATGCGTTCCTGCAGAACCTGCAGAATGATGAAAAATAAGAAAAGCCGGCTGTTGGCCGGCTTTTCTTATTTATTGGGCGTTTAAGACATTTCTTACGACATCCGTGACCATCGTCTTGAGCTCGTTGATGAAGGTCTGGGCCTCGTACTCGCCCCGTTCAATCTGACGGAGCTTTCGTTCCCACAGGCCCGTGAGCTCGGCTGACTTGAGCAGGTCCTCGTGGATGGTTGCAATGAGGCTCTTCCCCGTGTCGGTCGGATAGAGGTTCTTGCGCTCCTTGCGGATGTAATTGCGCTTGAACAGGGTCTCGATTATGGCTGCCCTCGTTGACGGGCGGCCTATGCCGTTCTCCTTCAGAGCGTCGCGCAGCTCCTCGTTGTCCACGAATTTTCCAGCGGTTTCCATTGCGCGAAGGAGCGTCGCCTCGGTGTAGGGCTTCGGCGGAGTGGTCCAGGTCTCCTTGAGATTCGGGCTGTGCGGGCCGCTCTCCCCTTTCGTGAAAGCAGGAAGAATCTTCAGTTCCGCCCCTTCCTTGTCGGATGTTTCGTCTCCCGAGAGATTTTTCTCAATCTCCTCCGCAACGCTCCCTGGGGCGGAACTTGTCTGCCGCTGCTCCACCACTCTCCAGCCGGGAGAGAGAATCTGCTTGCCGGAAGTCTTGAACTCCACATCGGCGACTTTTCCGCTCACTGTCGTAGTGGAAACCTCGCAGTCCTGGTAGAACTGCTCGATGAAACGCCGGGCCACAAGGTCATAGACCATCATCTCAGTCTGGCTGAGGGCTGTGGCGGGAACTCCAGTCGGGATTATTGCGTGGTGGTCGGTGACCTTCGAGTTGTCGAACACCCTCTTGCTCTTGGGGAGCTTTTTGCCGCGAAGCGGAGCGGTAAATTCCTTGTAGGCGACAAGACCTTCAAGGGTCGCGGGGACCTTGGGGTAGATGTCGTCGCTGAGGTAGGTCGTGTCCACGCGCGGGTAGGTCGTAACCTTCTTTTCGTAGAGCGACTGAATCAGCTTGAGCGTCTCGTCGGCGCTGAATCCGAAGCGTTTGTTGCAGTCCACCTGGAGGGAGGTGAGGTCATAGAGCCTCGGGGCGAACTCCTTGCCTTTCTTTTCGGCTATCTCAGTGACTGTGAACGGATTGCCCTTGATTACCTCAAGGAATTTCTCTCCATCCTCCTTCACCTTGAACTTGCCCTTGGTGGAGTTGAAAGTGACGCCGCGGTAGAGGGTTTTGAGCTCCCAGTAGGGCTCCGGCTTGAAGTTGTCTATCTCGGCCTGGCGGTTCACGATGAGGGCAAGCGTCGGGGTCTGCACCCTTCCTATGGAGAGCACCTTGCGGTCGCGGGAATATCCTCCGCCGTATTTGAGGCTGTAGAGCCGCGTGGCGTTCATTCCGAGAAGCCAGTCTCCTATCGCGCGGCAAAGCCCCGCCTCGTAGAGCCGCTGGAACTTGGACGAGTCCTCCAGGTGGTTGAAACCCTCGCGTATGGCCTCCTCAGTAAGGGAGGAAATCCAGAGACGCTTCACCGGGCAGGTGGCCCGGGCCTTCTGCATAACCCACCTCTGGATGAGCTCTCCCTCCTGCCCGGCATCGCCGCAGTTCACAATCATATCCGCCTTCTGCATCAGGCTCTCAATCACTTGAAACTGGGCCTTGTAAGTCTCATTGTCAATGAGCTTTATGCCAAAGCGCTGTGGCAGCATCGGAAGCGAAGAATAGCTCCAGACCTTCCAGGCTGGATTGTAGTCGTGGGGCTCCTTGAGGGTGCAGAGATGGCCGAAAGTCCAGGTCACCTGATAGCCGTTGCCCTCGATGTAGCCGTTCTTTTTCAGTTTGGCTCCGAGGACATCGGCGATTTCGCGTGCGACGCTTGGTTTTTCGGCAATGCAGACTATCATTTCAGTGTGGAGTTATCTTGGTGTTTCATATTTATTTATCTCCGTTCATTTCATCCTTCGCTTGGGGTGGACTCAGTCCTTTATCCGGGAGTCGAGAAAAGTGAAAACGGCCTCCGGGGAGGTGAAATCGGGGATTTGGAGGTCGCTGTATTCGCGGACAATTTCCGGGGAGATTGTTGTCGTAAGGCCCACTACGGTGGCTCCAGATGAGCGTGCTGATTTGAGCCCGTTCAGGGAATCCTCAAAGACTGCGGAATGCGCAGGATCGCTCCCCAGGCGCTCCATAGCCGTAAGATATGGATCCGGATCGGGCTTTGAGCGGCGGACGTCCTCTGCCGTCAGGATGGCATCGAACATCGAAGGAAGCTCGGGAAGTTTAGCATATACACTTCTCATCTTGACAAGGTTGGAACTTGTCACGACTGCGACTTTCCATCCCCTTCTGCGGCCTTCGGCGACAAAGGAGTCAGCCCCGGGGATATATTCATAGACCATTTCCGCTTCAAGGCGGTCAAGTTCCTCTGTGATAATCCTTTCGGCCTCGGCATCTCCCGGGAAATACTCATCCAGAAGCGCCTTCAGAGTGGCTCCCTTCACCTTCGCTCCGAACCCGGGGACGCCCAGCAGGCGCTGCCCGAGATCTTCCCAGAAAACGCTGTAGTGCTTCTCGGAGTCCACCATAACCCCGTCAAAATCAAATAGAAGTGCTTTGTTCATACCCGTGAGGTCGCTTTCAATAAAACGTTGAAATTCCATATTCCCCGCCTGACAAGCCTCCGGAGGCGGCGTGAGGAGTGCAAATTTACAACTATTTTGGAATATTTCGTAACTTCGCGCTCTCTACTGAGGGAGGAATTATATGGCAAATTTCAGTGACATAATATGTGCTCCGGCAACGGTTCCGGGCACAGGCGCGATTTCGGTTGTGAGGGTAAGCGGCGAAGGGTGCATCCCTCTCGCGGACAAGGTGATAAAGCTTCGCAAGGGAGACCTCGCCTCTTCAAAGGGGTACACTCTCCATTACGGAAGCATCACTCTCGGGAACGGAGTGCTTTTGGACGAAGTGGTCGTGAGCCTTTTCCGCGCCCCGCATTCCTACACGGGCGAAGACTCGCTGGAGATTTCCTGCCACGCCTCCAAATACATCGTGGGCGAAATCCTGCGCCTCCTTCTGGAGCGGGGCTGCCGGATGGCCCGACCGGGGGAATTCACCCAGAGGGCGTTTCTCGCGGGAAAAATGGACCTTGCGCAGGCGGAAGCGGTCGCAGACGTGATTGCATCCACCTCCGAAGCCTCGCACAGGGTTGCGATCTCGCAGATGAAGGGCGGTTTCTCCGCCGAACTCGCCGCGATGCGCTCGGAACTGCTGCACCTTGTGACCCTGATGGAGCTGGAGCTGGATTTTAGCGAGGAAGAGGTGGAGTTCGCCGACCGGAGTGAGCTTCGTAGCCTCCTTGACAAGACCCTTTCGCACATCGGCTCTCTGATGGAGTCCTTCAAACTTGGCAACGCGCTTAGAAACGGAGTGCCGACGGCAATTGTGGGAGCGACGAACGCGGGAAAGAGCACGCTTCTCAACGCACTTCTCGGAGAGGAAAGAGCGATTGTCTCCCCCATCGATGGCACGACCCGCGACACCATCGAGGAGACGCTGAACATCGACGGGGTGCTCTTCCGCTTCATCGACACGGCCGGCTTGAGGGACGCTTCCGACACGGTGGAGAAGATAGGCATCGAGAGGTCCTACAAGAAGCTTGGCGAGGCGTCGATTGTGCTCGCGATGCTTGACGGGGGGAAGAGCTCTGAGGAGATTTCGAGGAGTCTTCAGGAGATTCTCGGCAAGGTTAACCTCGGAGAGCAAAAACTCATAGTCCTGCTTAACAAAGTGGACGGCCTCGGGGCGGATGAAGTCCATAACAAAATTGTTACACTCCAAAACATTATTGTTTCTTGCGCTGATTGCTCGGCAGTTATCTGTAATTTGGAGGCGTCTCCTGAAACTGGCGTAGGTAAGCTGCAAAAGGCCACTTCAAAATCAGAAATCCATATTTTAGCCATCTCGGCAAAGACCGGAAATGGCATCGAAGAGCTGAAAAAGACTCTAGCCGACTCTCAGAAAGACCTTCTCGGAAGCGCCTCAGACCAGACCCTGGTGACCAATCTCCGCCACTACGAAGCTCTCCGCTCCGCCAGAGAAAATCTTCAAAGTGTAAAGGAAGGACTTTCCGAGGGCGTTCCGACCGACCTCCTCTGCCAGGACATCCGCGAGGCCATCGACGCCCTCGGCGAAATAGTCGGCGTCATCAGCAGCCAGGAGGTTTTGAACAACGTCTTCGCAAATTTCTGCATCGGAAAATAGGAGTTTGCGCAATAAATGATAATTTATGTTCGCCTGCCCGTTCATCAGTAATGGCAGGAGTTCGTCTCGCCGCTTAGTGAGCGAATTGACCTCCTCTCCTATAATCATCTGCTTATCGTATATTGGCTTACACACTTTCTCAAAAGCTTTAACGATTCCGCTGTCTGGTATAATGACTGGCATATCATAGAGTTCATCTTTAGTGATTGCGCCAAATGTAGTTCCTGCAGAGTTTATCTGTTCAAATCTAAGCCTGAAGTCGTTCAAGACATAATACAAATGTGTCATTGACCCCAACTTAGATGATATGGCTGATAGACCACGTCCTATACAGCAGTCATTGTTAGCAATATTCAAGGCTCCAACGGGTGCCCGTACGCTCATTAAAATGTCCCCTTTCTTCGCAAAACGACTTGGGGCAGTTGTATATTGGCGTATTGATGGAAAGCGTAGCCCAAAGTCCGTACTGCCTTGATAGAAAATTGTCCCGAGGCCGGCTTCATTATAGGATGAGCCATCAGGTGATTGTCCCATTCTGATGTTGGCTATGATAGACAAAACCCCATCTCTCCATTCTTCCGGTATCTCTCGCTTCAACTTCTCATTCCATACCATCTTCCCGCCGCTACTCTTGTACGGCCTCCCATCTGCATCTGGGAAGTCGAACTGCACGAACCAATAGTCGTACAACTGCTTGGCCATCGCCTCTAAATTATCATTTATCTGACGATTAACGGCAATCTTCTGGTCGATATCGTATAGGAGTTGGCCGATTTTCCTTTGGTTGTCCAAATCAGGAATCCACACGGTACAGTCCTTTATCTTGTCCGGTGACGTATGGCGAATCTTTGTCTGCTGTGCTGCTGCGCTTAATTGCTGGCGGACAAGAGGGGATGAAATCAAATAGAAGCAAAAGTTTGTGTCAATCTTCCCAGGCTTACATCTAATCAATGCTATGTCCTGACTCTGGATGTATTTGCCGCTTTCTGGAATGCGCGCTGTTGATCCAAGAAGTCCGATTGCTTGCTCAGTTAGAGGGGTAATTATATCATCTTTTTCAAGGAGAAACTCTTCTCTGAAATCTCCGGTATAGAACAGGTTCTCTTTAGAAGTGTTCTCTTTGAAACAGTTATTCTTATAATCGAAGTTACCGCAAGTCAGACGAATATACTCACCCTCGGTCGAATAATATTCGCCACTGAGGCTAGCGCCTCTCGTCACATCAATCAGTTCTCCCAACTTATATTTCTTCAGTTCCATATCAGTTCTTATTATCATTCAGTATCTTACGGACTTCTTTGTCAAAGTCGGAGTCTATCTTCTGCGTCGGGTCGAACT
>CAVAMP010000015.1:0-49104 GCA_963589825.1 Flexilinea sp.
GACACCGTCGGAGGCTACTCTGCGGTCATCTTCCAGCACGAGTGCGACCACCTGGACGGCATCCTCTACACCGACCGCGCCACAAGCATTTCCAAACAATAATTATATAAAAAAGGATGACCAACCCTATTTTTCGTGCGGAGGGAAAGAGGTTGGATAAAAAGATGGGATACAAGGCTCTCGACGACGCCTTCGGCGCATCAGCGCCGTGCGGAGTCTTTGAAGGGTGAGGCTTGCGTTGATAGGGAAGATGGAGCACGACCTCCCCTACAGAGGGGACGGGAGGGGTATATACAAAGGTGAGGATTTTGGCTAGGAGAGGAACGCAGTAGACCGCTTTTTAGGCGGCCTCTTTGTAGTCCCGAGCAGAATCGAACTGCTATCTAAAGTTTAGGAAACTTCCATTCTATCCGTTGAACTACGGGACCCCGGAGAAAAGAAGGGATTATTCGCCCTTCTTCTCTATGATCTGACGGCCGCGATAGTAGCCGCACTCAGGACAAACCCTGTGGAACATAATTGTTGCACCGCAGTTTGAGCAGGTTGCAAGTGTAGGGACCACAGCTACATCGTGAGTTCTTCTCTTGTCTCTTCTTTGTTTGGAGACTTTTCGTTTCGGATGTGCCATATTGTTATATTTTTAATTATTTATTATCAAACATACCTTTAAGCGCGGCGAAAGGGTTTGCGAACTCCTGGGATGACGGGGAGGACTGCGCCTGGGAGCAATCACTGTCTTTTCCGAAGCCGCAGAGATGTTTAATCGCTTCGGGATTGCAACCGCCGTCCTCGTGATGACGCTGAAGCGGAAGACTCAGGCAGACATAGTCATAGACCGTCTGGCTAAGGTCCAGCTCCGTGTTGTCCTGCGAAAGATAGAGCACTTCCCGCGGCCCGTCCTGCTGATCTTCAGAGGCTTCCGCTCCGGTCTTCACTTCGAGAAGAACCGTCCGGGAAACCGGCAGGGAAAGGTCTTCGAGACATCTGTCACAAGAAACCGTCACACTGCCCTTGAGGAGGAGGTCTATGCCGACGTAGCTGCCGCTTTTCTCGACAGAGGCGAAGACCTGGACATCCGCATCAAGGATTTCCGTGTTACCAAAACCTGCAAAGAACTCTTCGCCAATCCTTCCGCCGAAATTGCTTTTGCCGGAAGGCAATCCATTCAGAGCCACAAGTAAAAACTTTTCCATACCTTGGATTACCGTTTATTTGGACACAAAAATAGATTTGAGCCCGCAAAGATAGGAATTATTTTTTCCAAAATCAATTCTATCTCTAAAAAATTCAACTTCCGCAAGTATCCTGCTTATTCTTGCCCTCTAATCAAACGCTCAAATCCAGCGCACATTAAAGACAAAAAAGCCCTCGCGGGGAGGGCTGATATAAAGGAGATTTGACTGAGCGGCTTATTCGTCGGCAGCTACGTTGCCGTGACGCTTGCGCTCAATCTCGTCAAGAATTATCTTCCTGATTCTCATTGACTTAGGAGTAACCTCCACAAGCTCATCCTCCTGGATGTACTCCAGAGCCTCCTCGAGCGAGAAGACAATCGGAGGAGGAAGCATCACCTTGTCGTCGCTTCCTGAAGCACGCATATTCGTAAGCTTCTTCGTCTTGCAGATGTTGATGTTGAGGTCCCTCTCCCTCGTGTGCTCGCCCACAACCTGACCGGCGTAGATTTCAACACCCGGGTCGATGAAGAACCGGCCCCTGTCCTGGAGCTTGTCCATTGAGTAGGCCACTGAAACGCCTGTTTCCAGAGAAACGAGAGAACCGTTGGTCCTACGCTCGATTTCGCCCTTGTACGGCTCGTAGTCCTTGAAGCGGTGCGCTACGACTGCCTCGCCTGCTGTGGCGGTGAGAAGGTTGCTCCTCAAGCCCATAAGCCCCCTTGCAGGAATGTCGAACTCGAGATGGGTGCGGTCTCCGCGGGATTCCATATGGATGAGAGCGGCCTTGCGGCGGGTAGAAATCTCAATTGCCTTGCCCACATACTCCTCAGGAACGTCGATGGTGAGGTTCTCGATAGGCTCGCACCTCTGTCCGTTGATGGTCTTGTCCAGCACCTTCGGCTGACCCACCTGAAGTTCGAAGCCCTCGCGGCGCATAGTCTCGATGAGCACTGAAAGGTGGAGAACTCCACGGCCGTAAACCACGAATGAATCGGCGTTAGGACCCGGTTTAACCCTCAGCGCGAGGTTCTTCTCAAGCTCCTTTTCGAGTCTCTCCTTGAGGTGGCGGGAAGTCACGAACTTGCCCTCGCGGCCGAAGAACGGGGAGTTGTTGATGCAGAAAAGCATACTCATCGTCGGCTCGTCCACTGCGATAGGCGGAAGCGCCTCAGGGTTCTCGAAGTCCGCGATCGTGTCGCCGATTTCAAACCCGTCGATGCCCACCACGGCGCAGATGTCACCGCACTGAACGCTCTCCACCTTGGTTTTTCCAAGTCCGGAGAAGACCATAAGGTCCTTGATTTTCTGCTTCTGGATTATGTCGTACCTCTTGCAGAGGCTGATGTTCATACCTGCCTTGAGTTCTCCGCGGGTCACCCTTCCGATGGCTATACGGCCGACGTACGGGGAGTATTCGAGCGAAGAGATGAGCAGCTGAGGGGTGCCTTCCTTTACCTCCGGAGCCGGGATGGCTTCAAGGATTGTGTCAAGAAGCGGGGTTATGTCGGTGGTAGGCTGCTTCCAGTCGTAGGACATCCAGCCCTGCTTTGCACTGCCGTAAACGGTCTTGAAGTCAAGCTGGTCGTCGGTGGCGTTCAGAGCGCACATAAGGTCGAAAACCTCCTCCTGCACCTCGTCCGGACGGCAGTTGAGCTTGTCCACCTTGTTGATCACGACAACCGGTTTCTTTCCCATTTCGATTGCTTTCTGAAGCACGAAACGGGTCTGAGGCATACAGCCCTCGAACGCATCGACCAAAAGGAGCACGCCATCCGCCATATTGAGCACCCTCTCGACCTCGCCGCCGAAATCGCTATGCCCCGGAGTGTCTATAATGTTGATTTTCACGCCCTTGTAGGTCACGGACACATTCTTTGCCAAGATTGTGATGCCCCTTTCCCTTTCAAGGTCGTTGTTGTCGAGGATGAGCTCCCCGAGATTTTCCTGGCCCCTGACCAGTTTCGCCTGATAGATCATCCTGTCCACGAGCGTAGTCTTGCCGTGGTCGACGTGAGCGATGATCGCGATGTTCCTAATGTCCATATATATAATCCTTTACTCTATTTCACAACAGCCGCTTTCTCAAAAAAGCGTGCAAAGGTAGAAATTTTTTTGTTCATAGCGCATAGCCCGGGGACTATGCGGGGAGATTATTCGGCGTAGTCGGCGGCGTCCTTGCGAACCTCGGCAGGGATGGAGCAGCGCACATAGACGCATTCTCCGCTTCCCGCGTTGTCCGAATCCTCGAGGGTGAGAGTGTCGCCGGAAACGGAGTATTTGTAGTTGGCCGCCCAGTAGAAGGACTCCACACCGTCATAGTCGCCGTAGAGAAGACCGTCGGCAGTCTCGTACATTCCGGTGAAAGCCGTGAAATGTCCTGCATCGCCCAGGCACTGAAAAAGCTCAAATGAGCCGTCCTTCTTGAAGTTGAGGTAAACCACTGCAGGCACCTTTCCTGAGGCTGCCGGAACGCCGTAGTAGGTGTCAAGTTTCCACTCTCCTACAACGTCTCCGCCAAGTTTCTTGGATTTATTGCATCCCACGATGCAGAGGGTAAGCGCCAGCAAAAGCGCAATCTTTATCTTTTTCATATTCAATCAATTCTATATAAAGTTTTGTGAGGATTTCACCAAGGAGCGTAACGAAGTAATTCGCTTTTTAATGCGACCGACCTATAGCCACGCGCCGTTAGATGCAGTTTCAGGTTTTGAAATTATTGACACGGTCTTCTTGAATGCCATTCCGCTCGGCTTTGAAACCGAAATCGGTGAGCCGGCGATGGCTGAAACCTCAAGACGCGCACAGCCTGACTTGCCGGTCTTGATGGTGAGACGGCCGTTCTTAATCTGAGGGGCCGCGCTGAGTCCGAGCTCGCTCGTTCCGTTGTCAAGAACCTTCACGCCGGTGTAGGTAAGATTGTCGCTGTCGCCGCCGAAGTAGTCGGAAAGCACGATTGTCTCCTCCTTGCCGGTCTTCACAACGATTGAAGGCACACCGTCCATCTGCATAAACAGCTTCCAGACATTGGTCGCGCCGCTTCCCATATTGCCCTTGTATTTGGCAAGACGGACATCGCCGATGGTGTAGGTGTTGTCCTTTGCATTGATGATTGCAGTCTTCTTTGTCCCCGTAAGAAGGTCGTCCAGACCGTCGACTGAAGAAAGAAGAAGCGCCGTGAAGTCATCGTTGGAGTAGCGGTAACCCTGCTTGAGAGCGTATGAAAGGCCTAGGGCGGCAACTCCGCTCATATGAGGGCAGGCCATAGAAGTTCCCTGCATATATCCGTACTGGGTGACGGTTTTCTCTCCGGTAAGGTTTCCTTCGGAATCCACCTCATTGATCGGGTCCATAGGCATAGTGGAGAGGATCGCAGCTTCCTTGCCATTCTCCTTTCCACCGGTGTAGTACTCTCCGCCCGGAGCTGAAATGTTGCAGCCGTAGCTGTAGTTGGTGTAGTAGGCAGGAAGGCCGTCGGAAGCGAGTGCGCAGACGCTGATGCAGTACTTGAGAGCGCCCGGATATGCGGCCATAGCGCCGCCTTCATTGCCGGCTGCGACAATCACAAGACCTCCCGTAAGAGCGTCAGGGCAGTTGGACGTTGAGATGAAATACTGGATGGCTGCCGTCTCGACGCTGCACGCCGCCGTGTATTCCTTGTCGTTCTTATAGTCGCCGGAATTGTAGCCGAATGAGCACTGGGCTATGCATGCGCCGTTGTCCGCAGCATACTCGAATGCACTGGCACAGATGTCCGCAGTACCGCCCCGCACATTGCCTTTGCCGTCCACACCGTTGAAAATCTGGCAGGACATAAGTTTCACTCCGTCGTTGGCTCCTGAGCCTCCCGCGATGGAGCTGACGCCGGCGCCGTTGTTGTTCACGGCAGCCACAGTTCCCGCCACGTGAGTGCCGTGGCCGCAGTTGCCGTCGGTGGTGACCTGAAGCTCTGCGATGTTGTCCACGAAGTTCCATCCGTGAAGGTCATTCACATACGGTCCTCTCGCCTGGGAAGCCTTCGGATTTGTCCAGATGTTGGCCTTGAGGTCGGGATGTTCAACGTCTATAGGCTCATCGATGACGGCTACGACAACTTTCGGGTTGCCCGCGCAAAGGGTCCACGCCTGCGAAACGTTCACATCGGCGCCTTCAACGGCGGTCGGAGCGACGGTCTTTTCGCCTTTATTGAGAAGATCCCACTGATAGCTGAAATACGGGTCATTGAAGGCCGTTGCAGAGATTGCCTTGGTCTGAACGGACGGAGTGAACGGATAGGCAGGGCCCACGTTGGCCTTAGACATCTGCCTGTTGAACTCCACAGCCTTCACGCAGGAGTACCCTGCAAGAAGTGTGGCCTTTTCCGAAATGACGGCGTCATCGGCGAAATGTGCCTTATACCAGTTCTGCAATCCGCACTGGCGCTTGAGGGCTACATTGCCTGTAGAGAGGTTGAAGACCGGGCATATTTTTTCTGCGCCGATTGCAGTCCTAAGAGAGTCCAAAGACTCCGTCGAAGCATCGGGAGCATTGAAAATCAAGATGTTGCCCGCGCAGCACTGAGCTGCAGAAGGGTTTACGATTTTGCTTTCCGGAGCAGCTGTCTCCTCCGAAAGGTTTTCTACCGAGCAGGAGGCAAGGCCCATAAGAAGGACCGCCGCCAGGCCGGCATTAAAGCGAGATACTTTCATATCTACAAAAAACTGACTACTATAATTAAACATACTCCCCCGCACTACCGGGGGAAAAACACTACTTTCTTGAAGACTGTTTTTTCGCTACAGTCTTTTTGCCGGAGCCTTCGCCGCCCTTGCGACCGCCTTTTCCTGCGACATTCTGACGAGAGCCTCCCTTGCGGGCTCCGCCACGGTGTCCTCCGCGATGTCCCCGGTCGTGTCCTCCGCGATGACTTTCACGCTCTCCCTCGCCCTCGGAAGGCTCCGGGGCTGACGGATCGATGAGCTCGTAGTCCAGCAGGCACTGGTCCTGGTTGGCCTTCTTTACACGGATCTGCACCTCGTCGCCGAGGTTGTAAACCTTGTGGGTGCGGCGCCCGACAAGCGTGTAATGCTCCTCGTCAAACTGGAAGAAGTCCGAACGGACATCCCTCAGAGGCACCATACCCTCAATCTTCGTCGGCTCAATTTCAACATACATTCCCCACTCGGTGAGTCCTGAAATGTGTCCGGTGAACTCTGCGCCCACCTTGTCCTGCATAAACTCGACGAGCTTGTACTTGATGCTCGCCCTCTCGGCTTCGGAGGCTACGACCTCTCTCTGGGAAGCGTATTTGCAGGCATCCTTGTAGAACTGCTGATCCGCGCTGGAGCCTCCCGCAAGATAGCGCGCGAGAAGACGGTGAACCATCAGGTCAGGGTAGCGGCGGATCGGGGAAGTGAAGTGGGTGTAGTAGCGGAAGGCAAGGCCGTAGTGACCGATATTTTCGGTGTCGTAGCGCGCCTTCGCCATCGTGCGGAGCGACAGGAGCTCGATTGCGTTGAATTCAGGTTTGTCCTTCGCTGCGGAGAAAAGTCCGTTGAGCTCGCGGGAAATGTCCTTCCCGTCGTGAACCTCTCCGAGTTTATATCCGAAATTGCCCACAAAGCCGCGGAGGTTGTCGATTTTCGCCATATCAGGTTCGTCGTGAACCCTGTAGACGAAAGTCTTTTCGTCTTTCTTCGCCTTTGCAGGGACCTTCTCGGCGGCATATCCGTTTTTGTCAAGCACAGCGCCGGTTGCCACAAATTCGGCAACGCAGCGGTTTGCAAGCAGCATAAATTCCTCAACCAGCCAGTTTGCCTCGCGGGAAATCTTCTGATAGACCCCGATTGGCTTTCCGGTCTCGTCCACCTGGACTTTCATCTCCGGGCGCTCGAAACTGATTGCGCCGGCGGCAAATCTCTTCTTGCGGAGCTTTGCGGCAAGACGGTTAAGCGTCAGCACAGCCTCCTGCACCTCGTCCGGAACGACTTCGGTCTTGCCGTCCACAGAAGTTTCATAACCCGGGACAACTTTTCCCTCCTCAATTACGGCCTGGGCCCCGTCGTAGTCAAACCTGTAGGCGGAGTCGATTATGGTGCGGCCGAACCAGCGGGAAACGACCTTGGCGAGCGGAGTGAGTTCGAAAACTGCTGAGAACGTGAGTTTCTCCTCGTGCGGGCGGAGAGAGCAGAGCTTGTTGCAGAGCTTCTCGGGGAGCATCGGCACGGTGCGGTCCACAAGATAGACTGAGGTTCCGCGGGTGCGGGCCTCCTCGTCAACGACCGAGCCCGGTTTCACATAGTAGGAAACGTCGGCGATGTGCACACCCACTTCGAAATTCCCGTTCGGAAGGGCCTTGAACGAAAGGGCGTCGTCGAAGTCCTTCGCGTCGGCAGGGTCGATGGTGAATGTAAGAGTATTGGTGAAATCACGGCGGATTTTGCGTTCAGATGAAGGTATTTTGTCGGAGATGTCTTCGGCGGCGTTCTCCACCTCAGGTTCGAAGCGGTACGGAAGGCCGAATTCGGAAAGAATCGCGTGCATCTCGGTGTCGTTTTCGCCCGGCTGACCGAGAACGTCGATAATGTGGCCCGTAGGGCAGTTCTCTCCCCTTTTCCACTCGTCCACGACGGCCGCGACCTTCATTCCGGTCTGGGCCTCAGGGTGTTTGTCAAGATCGGAAACCACGATGTCGTAAGGCATATTCTTGCTCTGCATCAGCACCCACGCCTGACCGTCGAAAATGTGGAGTATGCCGATGAATGGCTTGGCGCTTCTTTCGACAATCTCGGTTATATGGCCTTCGCGGCGGGATTTTTCGGTTTTTTCACGGGTTACGGCAACCTTGACCCTGTCGCCGTGAAGGGCGCCGCCAAGCTTTGTGCGGCTCACATAAACATCATCTTCCTCCCCCTCAATAACAACGAATGCGAATCCCTCACGGGTCATCTGCACGGTTCCCTCAAAGACCGGGAACACTTTCTTTTCGCGGGGCTTCCGCGCGGAGAATTTCTTTCTTCTTGACATCGTAATACCTTAAAAATATCTATATTTGCGGCGCAAATTTAGTAAAATTTGCTCACTTGGCATAATTTGGGGAAAGGAGCTCAAGGAGAGCCGTTTTCCTACGACAATAAATATACCTTGAGACAATAAAATCAAAACAATATGAATAAAAAAGTTCTTCTTATGATCCTCGACGGTTGGGGCGAGGGCAAACACGACTGGACAAACGCAATCTACACGCAGGGTGCGCCGTACATCGACTCTCTCCGCGCGAAATACCCCTTCGGACACCTTCAGGCCTGCGGCGAATATGTCGGACTGCCTGACGGCCAGATGGGAAACTCCGAGGTGGGCCACCTCAACCTCGGCGCCGGCAGGGTCGTCTATCAGGACCTTGTAAAAATCAACATCGCCTGCCGCGACCACAAACTTCTTGAAAATCCGGAGATTAAGGCCGCATACGACTATGTGAAAAAGAGCGGGAAGAAGCTCCACTTTATGGGACTTATGTCTATGGGAGGAGTCCACTCTTCACAGGCTCACGTCTATGAATTCCTCTCCGAGGCGAAAAAATACGGCCTCGAGAACGTTTATGTGCACTGCTTTATGGACGGACGCGACTGCGACCCTCACAGCGGCAAGGGTTTCATCGAGGAGTTGGAGAAGAAGATGGGCGAAAGCTGCGGAAAGGTGGCTTCAGTCTGCGGAAGGTTCTATGCGATGGACCGCGACAAGAGATGGGACAGGGTCAAGGCAGCCTACGATATGCTCGTCTGCGGAGAAGGAGTGAAGGCAGCTTCTGCCTCCGAGGCCATTGACGCCTCCTACTCCGAAGGTGTTACCGACGAGTTCATAAAGCCTACCGTCATCACCGGCGCCGACGGAAAGGCCCTTGCGACCATCGAGGAGGGCGATGCAGTGATTTTCATCAACTTCCGCAACGACCGCGCACGCGAAATCACCTCAGTTCTCACCCAGGCCGATATGCCTGAGCAGGGAATGCACACGATTCCGCTCTACTACTGCTGTATGACTCCGTACGACGGTTCGTTCCAGGGTCTTCACATCCTCTTCCCTAAGGAGAATGTGAACGACACGCTCGGAGAGACCGTTGCGAAGGCGGGAAAGAGGCAGCTGAGGATTGCCGAGACCGAGAAATATGCGCACGTGACCTTCTTCTTCAACGGAGGAAGGGAGGCGCAGTTCGAGAACGAGGACCGCATCCTCGTGAACTCTCCGAAGGTGCCGACCTACGACCTTCTGCCGGAAATGAGCGCGGTGGAAATCACCGACAAGCTCGTGGATGTGCTTAACACAGGAAAAGAGGATATGATTATCCTCAACTTCGCGAACGGCGATATGGTGGGCCACACGGGAGTCTTCACTTCCATCTGCAGGGCTGTGGCAAAGGTTGACCAGTGCGTGAAGAGGGTTGTAGAGGCAGCCGAGGCGAACGGCTACACCGTTCTTCTCACAGCCGACCACGGAAACGCCGACCACGCTGTGAACGCCGACGGCACTCCGAACACCGCCCACTCCCTCAACACCGTGCAGTTCATCGTAATCAACGCCGGTCCCGAGGTCAAGAGCGTTCGCGACGGTAAGCTTGCCGATGTCGCGCCGACTATACTGAAGTTGATGGGTATCCCTCAGCCAGCCGCAATGACAGGCGAGGCGCTCATCTAAAGAGCAAATCAGAATCATAAAACAAAACAGAGTGGCTCCAATGAGTCACTCTGTTTGTATATACGGGTGCAAGGCGCGTAACGCAGCAATCCGCTCACTTCGTCGCCTCCGTCACTTCAGTCCGCGCGCTTTCAATAGCCACTTCGGATTCGGCTCGGCGCCGCGGAACCGCTTGTACAGCGTCATCGGCTCCTCGCTGCCGCCCGCCTCAAGAATGTTGTGCTTGAACGAGGCCGCGGTTTCGCTGTCGAAAATGCCCCTCTCCCTGAAGAGCTCGAACGCATCCTTGTCCAGCACCTCCGCCCAGAGATAGCTGTAGTAGCCGGCGCTGTAGCCGCTGTTGAAGATGTGATTGAAATAAGTGGTGCGGTAGCGCGGGATGATTTCGTCAATCAGGCCCATCTCCTCGCAGACTTTCTTCTCGAACGCCGGAATGTCTATGCGGCGAAGAGTAGAGTCCTGAGGGTTCACCGCCTCGCCAGCAAGCGGCGAAGATTTGTCCACCCAGATGGACTCAAGCTCGTGCCACTTCATATCGAGAATGGACGCCGCGGCAAGCTCGGTGGTCATAAAGCCCTGATTGAAAGTGCCTGCAGCGACGATTTTCTTCACGAGAGCCTCCGGGATGACCTCTCCGGTCTCGTAGTGGAAGGCGTAGGTCGCAAGAACCTCCGGCTGGAACGCCCAGTTCTCGTTGATCTGGGACGGGAGCTCCACGAAATCGCGGGCTACAGAAGTGCCGCTCACGCCCTTGTAGTGGCAGCGGGTGAGAAGGCCGTGGAGGGCGTGTCCGAACTCGTGGAACATCGTGCCCACCTCGTCGATGGTAAGAAGCGACGGAGTGTCCGCAGTCGGCTTCGTGAAGTTGCCGACATTCACGATAATCGGACGGACATCGTTTCCTGCGGCGTCATAGCCCTGGTTACGGATGTTGTTCATCCACGCTCCGCCTCTTTTGGTGCTGCGCGGATAGTAGTCCGTCGTGAGGATGCCGAGGAAGGTGCCGTCGGAAGCGTCGCTTACCTTGAACACCTCCACGTCCTTATGGTATTTCGGAGCATTTTCGACTGGCTCAATTTTGATCCCGTAAAGCCTGGATGCCGTCTCGAAAACGCCCTTGCGGACATTCTCCATCTTGAAATACGGCTTGGTCTCGGCCTCGTCAAGGGCGAATTTCTCCTTTTTCACCCTCTCGGCATAATAAGCCCAGTCCCACGGAGCGATGCGCGTGCCCTTTTCGAGAAGTCCTGCAGCGATGTCCTTATCCATTTCAGCCTGAAGATCCTTCAGTTCCACTCTGGCCTTTGCGACAGCCGGGGTTATGATGGTCTGAAGAAATGCATCCACAGCCTCAGGGGTCTTCGCCATTTTGTCCGAAAGAATGAATGAAGCCGGGGTGTCGTAGCCGAGAAGGCGGGCCTTCTCCTGACGGAGTTCAAGGATTTCCGCGATTATCTCCCTAGTGTCGTTCTCTCCCCCGTTCGCGCCGCGGGTGGAATAGGCCCGAAACATTTTCTCCCTGAGCGCACGGTCGGCGCAGGAAGCCATTGCAGGGGCATATTCCGAAACGCTGATGCCGCACTCGGCGGTGAAAGCGTTGTTCTCGGCAAGAAGGTTCGTTCCGAATTTCTGCTCAAGCGAAGCAAGGCGGGAATTGATTTCCTTCATCCGGGACTGATTCTCCTCGGAAAGCGCAATTCCGTTGGCTACAAACGCCCTGTGGGTCTTTTCAAGGAGCATCATCTCCTCCCTGGAAAGCTTCACTCCGCAGCCGTCGTCGCAGCCCGAATCCTCGGCGAAGCAGGCGTCGGCATAGACTTTCTGCACCCTCTCGAAAAGGTCACGGTTCATATAGATTGCGCTCGCGTGGTCGGAGACAAGCGGGATGACCTCCTCCACAACTGCCTGAAGCTGGGGCGTTCCGTCGGTTTCGCTGAGGTTGAAAAGCACACCCTCCACCTTTTCAAGGAGCTCCCCGCTGCGGTCAAGCGCCGCAATCGTATTCTCGAAGGTAGGAGTCTCGTCCTGGGAGATGATAGCCTGGATTTCCTCGCTCTGCTGACGGATGCCCTCCTCTATGGCCGGAAGATAGTCCCCGGTTTTAATCTTTTCGAACGGAGGTATTCCGTAAGGGGTGTCCCATTCGGAGAGGAAGGGATTCTCGTGGCAGGCGGTAAGCGCCGAAAGAGCAATAGCCATAATAAACAGATTTTTCTTCATAACCATTTGATATGAAATTATATAAAATACCCCCGAAAGGTGCACGCGCGCTTTCGGAGGCATTCAGATTATTCTACGATAATGTCTGAGGAGTCGACCACAACCAGCTGCACGCTGCCCTGATACATAGTGAGCACGCCGGTGACGGTGATGGTTTTCTTTCCGCTCAGAACGTCCTTGTCGATTTCAAGGTCGGCGAACTTGGAGTAGCCGCTCGTACGGATCTGCACCGTTCCGCCCGCGCCGGTGAAATACTGGCTCACGGAGTAGGCGTTGGCATTGGAACGGATCTGAGACCTGACATCGGCGAGGGTCTGTCCCGTTGTGGAGCCGGAATTGCCCACAGAGGCGCTGTCCCAGTCTCCCGCGTCGATATGATTAAGGAAGTTGGTCTTTGTCATCGCCCAGGTGGTGATGTTCCAGGTCTTGTCTGAGAGGAAAATACGGTTTGAAGACTCGTCGTTGGACTCGTTGCCGTTGATGTACAGAAGGGTGAACACCTCGTTGCCGTACTTGAGGCCCTTGATCGTCACGAGCGAGCCCACGGAGTTGTCCTCGGCCTGCGAGCTTGTCTTTGCAGGAAGTGAGGTTATCACCTTAGGGGTGACCGGCTTGATGTTGGTCGGGTCACAGCGGAAAATGTGGCGGTCAACTATGTATTTATCCTCGATGTAGGAGGTTGAATACTTGGTCTTCTCAGGGTCACGGAGCCCGATCTGGATTGTGCCGGATCCGCCGTAATTTCCTGATTTCCAGCCATATTCGCCGACAGAGAGTTCGTCAAGGCTTATATAGACCATCTGGCCCTCGAGGTAGTCGTTGTAAAGGCTGGTGAGGCCGATTTTAACCTCGACGCCCGGGCCCTCGTCGTCGTCCTGAATGTAGAAGGACTTGTAGAAGTTGCCGGAGCGGTCGGAAGTCGTTATGCGTCCGCACACCCAGAGGTCCTCGCTCACGTCCCAGCTCCAGGTCTTGAGGTTGGAGGTGTTGGATGCACCCGTTTTCGAGTCTATTTTTGCGGCCTCGGCCATAAACCTCGTGCAAAGTTCCTTCACCGTAATCACCGTTCCTGTAACCTCGGACGGATCGAACGGGGTATAGACCTCGGCATCCTTGTATTTCCCGGTGAAAACCGGCTGAAATTCCTCGCAGGAGCAAAGCATCGTCGCGAGAAGGACAAGGGATGAAAGCATCCCTACGATATTTCCTTTCATAATAACATTAGCTTTCATAATCATTCCTCTCCTCCTTAGAATCTGAAATAAAGGTTCAACATATAGTTGATTCCCTGCATATAGAAATACTTGGAATCGAACTTATAGTAGTTGGCGTAGTTCTCGCTCTTTATAAGACGCGTCTGCTCGTATCCTCCGGTCTTTATGTTCCTGTTGTTCAGGAGGTTCTTGACCTCGAGAGAGAAGCCGAAGTTGTATTTGCGGTCTATGTACCAGGACTTGCCGACGCTGAGGTTGACGACAACGGCAGGTTTGAACTCCTCCTGCTGGGTCATATAGTTGATTTCGCCAGGGGTGAGACCCATTTCCGCGTACTCTTCGCTCAGAGCCCAGTCGTGCTTCTCAGCGCCGAGAATCCAGCTCTTGGTGGAGCGGGAGTGCTCGGTGATGTAGTCGTCGGAGAGGGAGTTGTCAGGACCTGCCGCAGCCTTGATTGTGCGGTAGAGCGGGTTCATATCAAGGTAGGACTTCGCATAGACGTTGGCCCCGAGAGTGAAGAACCAGTAGGAAGAGGTTCTGTAGTTGAGAGCGAGGTTTGCCGCAATCTGAGGGGTGGAAGGAACGTGGTGCTTCTGAACCTTCTCGACTACATAGTAGCCGTCCTCGTCGGTTGCGAAATACTCGGTAGGGACGATTGTGGAGGAGTTGATGACAGCCCAGTCGTCCTCGGTGAGGTCGTCGCGGAGCTTATAGACAGGACTTTCGGCCCAGTAGGTGACAGGCTTTCCGTAGGAGTCTGCAACGACCTCGGAGCTGTTGTCCACAGTCTGGTACATCGTCGGAGTGGAGATGTAAACATAGTCACCCCAGCTGAGGGCTCCCTGAAGGCTCAGGCCCTGGACGAAGAACGGGATCTTGAATCCGAGCTCGATTCCGAGGTGCCTCTGGTTGATGTTCGTCATCGCGAAGTTGGTGAAAGAGCGCTGGGAGTCATCGTAGAAGCTCATCATATCCGACTGATGGAAAATGTAGGTGCAGAACCCGGTGAGACGGAGGTCATAGCCGTTGTTGCTGAACTGATAGTTGATGTCAGCGGAGCCTGTCTTAGGCTGGCGGAGATTAGGAATCAGGGAGTTGCGGGTTCTCGGAGAGAGGAAGGACTGGTTGAAGGTAGGAGCGTCAACGTACACTCCTGCGTTCGCGTAGATGCGGTGGCCGCCCGTGAAGTCATACTCCAGATGTCCCTTTCCTGCGTAGGTAAGGAACCGCGAAACCTTTGATTTACCCTTTGAAGTCACATATTCTCCGTTCTGGTCCTTTGTGGAGAGGTTGAGGGAGTTGCCGTTGATGTCCTTCACGATGATTTCGTTGCCGTTGTCGTCAAGGCCGGCGAAGAGTCCCTTTCTCACGAGACCTTCCCTCCAGAATGAGGAGTAGCCGATGCGGGCGGCTCCGTCCATCTTGAAGTTGCCGAAATCGAAGAATCCGCTCACCCACGCGTCGGCGTTGCGAACCTGGGCGTAGTAGTCGTAGCCGTACTTGCCGCCCTTGGTGATCTGCTGTGCCTCACCGTGTGCGAGATAGTAGTCCAGGTCGTTCTGGATCATCGCCTCGGAGAAGGAGAAGTCACGCTCGGCGAAGTTGTCGGTGTTGAGGTAGTACTCGCCTCCGAGAAGGTCCTTGACCTTCTTATAGTACTCGGTGCGGTTGATTTTTGCATTGACACCGCCCTTGAGGGTGAAGAGGCTTCCGGTGGTCCACTTGAAGTTGGCCGCGATGTTGAAGTCGTTCTGGTCGGTGCGCCTTTCCTCCTGGATGTACTTCGAACGGCCGTCGGCAGCGTAGTAGTTCACGTTGTAGAGACGATCCCAGTCAAGGTGCTGAGTCTTCACATCAGTCCTCCAGGCCTCGCCCGCCCACTCGTATTTGTCCATATTGACCCTGCCCCAGTTGCTGTCCTCCATATAGTAGTAGCTCGGGAGGTTGCGGTAGTAGTCGGCACGCGGGTCGGCTGAGTCATACCAGTCGAGGGCGGAATAGCCGTTGCGGCCCGTGCGGTAGAGAAGGGTCACGCCGGCCTCGAAGTTCTCGAGAGGGTTGGTGGTGTATTTGAGGACGAAAACCGGCTCGTGGGTGTCCCTGACGCGGGAGTTCCTCACTTTGCCGTTCTGGTAGCCCCAGTTGGAGTTGTACATATTGTCGCCCATAAGGTCATAAACCTCCTGGGTGGAAGCGTTCTGGGCGCCCCTCTGTCCCGGAGCTGCGAAAGCCATAAATGAGAGACGGTGCGCATCACCCCATTTCTTCTCGGCGCCTATGTAGTAGGCGAAAGAGCGGTAGTAAACTCCTTTCACCCAGTCGTTTCCGCCGATTCGGGCAGAGACGCTGGCGGCATACGACCAGCCGTTGTCCATCTCTCCGGAGGCGTAGGTCGCCATAAGGCGGAGACGGTAGAGAGCGGAATTGGTGAGGGCGCTGAACCTCCAGCCCGGTCTAACTGAAGCAGGGTTTGCAAGGATGTTGGTCACGCCGTTATATCCTCCGAAGCTGTACGGGGAAGACTCCACTCCGATGGTGGTTTCCTTTGCACGGGTGGCCTCGTTGAGTCCGCTCCAGAGGGAGTAAGGAGAATAACCGGTGATGGCGTCGTTCATCTTCACGCCGGCGAGGAGCACTTCCTGGCTCTCGTTGTTGTAACCCCTGTTCTTGAAACGGACGTCGCTGAAGCCGTAGCCCACGATGTTGTTGTAGGGGTCATTCGCGCCGAAGAGGATGGAAGGGGCGTCGGTGTAGCCTGAGTCTTCCATATCGAACTCGGCGAAGGAGGTGTCATCCGCGTCCCGCACGACCTGCTCGGCCACGAGGGAGACGAAGATGAGGTCCTTCACATAGCCCTCAACGGTAAGGTTAATGTTAGAAGGAAGGTAGCCCGCAGCCTCGACGGTCATCTGATAGGTTCCGTTGTCAAGGCCGTCGAAAAGGAAGGCGCCCTGAGCGTCGGATTTGTCGCTGAGAACAGTCTCGCCGCCTTTTGCAATGGTAATCTGGGCACCGGCGATTGGAGCTCGCCCGGCGCGGTTGACGACTGTTCCCTTCACGCCGCCCACTCCGCTGCTTTGAGCCTGGAGTGAAAGCGAGGCGAGGAGTGTCGCCGCTGCCATTAAGAGTTTTTTAACCATATTTTTGTGTTTATTTTGTGTATTTATTGAGTATATACGAGGAGTGCGAATTCAAAAAGGAGATGGAGTGCAAGGCTCGCGACGAAGTCGAAACCGGAGTTACCTTTGGGTAATGAGGATTTCTGACAAGGAGCACAACGCGGCAATCCGCTCATTTTTGAATTCGCTTACTTTCCGATTACTATATAAGTCGGATAATGGTCGCTGTAGCCGCCGATAAAGGACCCGTTGGAGAACGTGCGGAACGGATAACCCTTGTAGGTGCCGCTCTGGGTGGTCATCCACGGCCTCTTGAACACCACTCCCCAATACTCCTTGCCGTGGTTTTTGGTCACGCTCTGAATCTTGAGTCCCCCGTTAGGTGCGAGCGCAAGGGCGTAGTTCACCAGCTGGAGGTCATAGATGCTCCAGACCCCCTGATAGCAGAGGGAACCGTAGCCGGCCTTGAGCATAGAGATATATGGGGAATAGAAATCAGCCGGGGTCACATCCTCAAGGCTCTCTTTGCCGTGAAGATATACCGCCATAGACTCGTCGGTAGGGTTGTCGTTCATATCTCCCATAACCACGATTTTAATCCCCGGATAGAGCTCCTCCATGTGGCGGGAGTGGTTGTAGATGATTTCGGCGCCGCGGCTTCTGAGGTTCCCGCCCTTTCCGCCCACGCGGGACGGGAGATGGGCGACATAGAACGCGAACTCCTCGCCCGCAATCTCGCCGTGCACCATCAGGATGTCACGGGTCTTGAAGTAGGAGGTGTCGGTGTCGGAGAAGTCGATGTCGGAGTTGAAGTCGAACGGGATGGACTCGCTGTCAAGAAGCGTGAACTGCTCTGGTTTGTAGAGCAGCGCCACATCCACTCCCCTTCGGTCAGGGCTGTCGTAGTGGACAATCTGGTAGTTCGCCTCGGCGATTTCGGGCTGGCTCACGAGGTCCTCGAGAACAAGGCGGTTTTCAACCTCGGAAACGCCAAGAATCGTGTGCCAGCGCTTGTTGTTGTCGGCCATGGCGCGGATTACCGTCGCCATATTGTGGAGCTTCTTGTTGTACTTGGTCTCGGTCCAGTGGTTTTTGCCCTCCGGAGTGTATTCCTGGTCGTTTTTCACAGGGTCGTCATAGATGTCGAAAAGGTTCTCAAGATTGTAGAATCCGATGACATAGTTCTGACGGGTCTTCTGCGCCCCGGCGGAAAAGCCCACGAGAAGCAGCAGAAGGAGAGAGACTAAAATGTTTCGTTTCATATTGTGTTTATTACGGGTCTATTGTTCATTTGTGCGTGGGAATTCTCCAACGCAGCAATTCGCTTTTAATTCAGCCTCCTATAGCGGCCACAGCTCCACGGAAGGCTCCTTCCCCTCAATCTCCGCCGCCTTCGAAGCCCCCACCTTTGCAGGCAGATTCACGAAAAAGTTCACCCCGGTCTTCTTCTCCAGCGCCGAGATGGACATAAGGTCCGAACGGGTCGTTGCAGAAGCGGAGGTGAAATGGTCAAGCCACACTCCGCAGGCGGAGTAGCCGGCGGACTTGGAGTAGCGGAGAAGCGCCTTGTAGTAGGCTGTAGGCACGGTGGCGGCGGGGCCGCTCCTACCCGCCTGAACGCTCTGCTTGCTGCCCTCGACGACGCAGCCGGTCACAACATACAGGGTGTCGGTGGCGGAGTTGAGCGACTGGGCCCAGTCCCGCACTGTTCCCTCGAGCGCAGCCCAGATGTGCTGGTTGAAGTTGTAGTACTGCGGGGTCATATTCGTCGGGTAGAAGGTCTGGAGGTTCCCCAGGTAGCTGTAGCGGTCGGCTGAAGGAATCTGATGTCCTCGGTCATACTGTCCGGCGTAGCTCCCGTACGGAGTGCAGGCCTGCTCGGACTGCGGGATGAGCGGGTCGAAATTGCTCCAGTCGTTGGTTCTTGCCCCGGAACTGATGAGTCCCTTGTTGAGCGGGTAGGCCACCCAAAGGGAAAGATGGTCGGAAGAGCTCCAGTAGAAGGAGTAGTTCCTCACCCTCGCATCGTTCACGACCATACTGTGCCAGCCCCAGGTGAGCCCGTCGCCGGTCGCCGTTTCCGGAAGCTCCAGCCAAGTCTTGTTCGCCTTGTCGGCAGTGCCGCCCACAGGAGAGGCCTCGTCGGTGGTCTGTGTGAACAGGCATTCGACAGCGTCGGAGTCGGTCGTAAGGACGACATACACCGAGCGCGGCTCGCCGGAGGTGTTTTCAGAGAAGGTGAGCTTAATGTTGCTCTTGTAACCGTTACCCGCCGTGTGGCTGAGCTTTGCCCATCCGCTCTGCTCCCCGGCGTAGTCCAGGTCGAGCATCCAGGCGCCGCTTCCCCTCACGACAACTTTGACGCTCCCCTCCTCCATCCCGGCGCTTGCAGAAGAAAGCGTCACAGAAAGATTCGAGTAGGCTTTTTTGTCGCAGGAAAGGGCCGCCAGAAGCAGCAGCACGCAAGGAAAAAGTCGAAGAAAAGACTTCATTTATTATTGCCGATTAAGGGAAGCCCGCCTTTCGACGGGTTTCCCTTTAATTTCAGAATTGATATTTACCGAGCAATTACTCAGCGGCATTGACCCAAAGAATAACTTTGGACACCTGTACGAAGCCGTTGCCGCTGCCCGTCTTGCAATCAAAGACGACTTTATAATACATATTCGCTGCCGGAGTTGCAACAGTCATCGTGCCCAGGCCGTTTGCATAAACGAGATCCGATGTCTTCGCATCTGAGAAATCCGCTTTTGACGCAACATACAATTTGGCAGAATTCACTTTGCTTGCATCATACTTATCCAATGTCACGACCACCTTGTCAATCTTTGTCGCAATAGCTGAAGCTGTTGCAATGGAAGCGACTGACGCAGCCTTACTACTACCGCATTTGATGTAAGTCCAACTATTGTTCCAGTTATTGTTATTGAAATTGACGATAGAGAAACTTGTTGTTCCGGTAGTTGCTGTCCAAGTTTTATCGTAGCCGCCGACTTTATTCTTTTCTTTATTGTCATCCGGGAAAGTCAGGATGATTGAGCCTTCGCCAGGAGTCTCCTCCTTAGGCTGAATGGCAGCCTCGGCAATTTTAGTAGTCAGAATATTATAAATAGAGTAAGATATTCCAACGAAATAGCCCTCGACATCAATGTATTTGCCGTCAAGCACTGAAATGTCATCGGTTAAATTAACAAGGCTTCCGGTGTAGCTTGACCCGTCAATTGACACATTATGGTAACCTTTGCTGGCGTTAATCGTAAGTTTGCCGTTAAGTTTCACATAAGTGAACATAGCGGTAGATGCGGCATTGTCCTTGGTGATTTCCACAGCCTCAGGATAAGTTACCGTATTGTCGCTGGAATTGACGGAAGTGACAGTGTAAGCGGTAATCTCCGGAGTGTCGCCATAAGAATCCACTGTACCGGTAACGGTGACATTCTGCCCCACCTTCACTGTAGGAGCGGCAGGAGTTTCAGATGAATCATAAATGTACTTGATTCCGTTGTTCTCGGCATCATCGGTCTTTATAAGGAAACCGCGTCCGCTTACTGCAACAACAAGACCTGTCACGGTTGTAGTTTCCGCCTTTGCCGCCTCGTATGAGAGTATATAGGCATCCACAACTTCGTGAGTCGTGTTGTAAACATAGTATTTGCCGGCAACTACAACTTTATATCCATTTGCAAGCTTATCAATATAATCTGCCTGATTGTTCACCCTGTAAACCAGTATAGATCCTGAATTGTCTGTCAGGGTAAAAGTGAAATACTTTTCGTTAGAGTCATTTGTTTTAATTGTGAAGTCACTTATAGTACCCGTGAGTTTGTAGTATGTAGTCTTGTTGGCAGCTGCGATGAACTCTGCAACGGTCTTGGCCTCGGCCTTGGTGTAGTCCGGGGTCTCACCTTCCTCGGGAACCTTGCCGTTCACTGAGATAAGCTGACCTTTCTTCTGAAGTTCAGGAGTATCGCCCTTGTAGTTTACAAGATAGCCCTTTACGACAACGACATCACCCACTTTGATGGCATCCTTTGTCGCCTCGGTAAACTTCACTCCGCCGACATACAGGCACTGGAAAACGGTGAACTGAGTGGAAGCGGTGGTGCCGTCATCGGAAATTTTGAAGGTTGCATTGCCGTAAGAGGTGCTGATTTCCGTGATGGAAGAAACTGTGCCGGTAACATAGACTTCAGCGTCTGAAGTGGCGTCCGTGCCAAGTTTTGCAGCTGCCTCGTATGCCTGGGATGCGGTGTAAGGATTGGCCTCGGTGCCGTCACCCTCCTGTGCTGCACCTTTCTCGCCCTTCTGTGAAACGGAAAGAGTCCTCTTCACGCCCACTACGCGGAAAACGACATCCTGGCTTCTGTCGTTGCCTGTATTGGCTTCAACAGAGACAGTAGCCTCGGAAGCGCTCACCTTGGTGACCTTAATCCAGGAAGGAAGTGAAGACTCGCTCTCGATTTTCCAGTCGCGGTTTGAAGTCACGCTGACAGACTGGGTTGAAGCTGTAGCCTCAAATGAAAGTTCAGCGGGAGAAATCTCCAGCGAAGCCTTTCCGGTGTCCTCCTTCTTGCAGGAAACAGCCACCGTGGCCACCGCAAGAAGGGTAAGGAATAAGTGTTTGATTTTCATTTTATTATGTATTTATTGGTTTTGCTTAAAAATGCGCCGCAAAATTACTACAACTCCCCCAATTTTCAAAGTCTTTACAAAAATTTAACAAAAAAAGGGTGTACTCCAAAATCGCTCTTGAAATACACCCCCACGGACGAGAACAGATTGCGACGCGCTACTTCTTGCGGAAGTGCGTCTTCACATAAACCTTCTTGCCATTGACCACTCTGAAGTGGCCTCTGACACGAATGCGTTTACGGCGCTGCACCTTTTTGCAATCTTTGCAAAGGCGCTCTCTAACGCAAAAACAGAAATTAATGTTGAAATCCATAATGATGATTGTTATTTATAAGCAATTGAGAGCGAGGAGCGGCTTTCCAAAATTACATCGCCCGTTAGAAAACAAAAACAGGGCATACATCCTCTCGAATTTATACCCTGTTATGTTTTTGCGTGAGGCGCTTATCTCTCACAATCATCAGATTCAACGATGCAAAATTAGTCATTAATATGTTAACTGCAAAATATATTTCATCTTTTAAGAAGAATCAACAAGCTCACAATCCCGAAAAAGAAAGTATCTTTGCGGCCGTTTTGAATGAGCACCGGCCGGGAGAAACGCCTCTGAGGCCGCGGAAATAAAAATTCAACAGCGAAAAAAATGGTCAGATTGAAGCAGATTCTTAAAGACTGGATGCTTCCCATCGCTATGGCGGCGGGAGTGGCGGCCTACCTCATCTATCACAGCATCCCCGCTCTCGCTCCGGCGGGGCCCTACCTTGAAAAGGTCGTCGGAGTGCTTCAGCCGCTGCTTATGTTCGCAATGCTGTTTCTCTCCTTCTGCCGGATTGCCCCGCGTCAGATGCGCCCGCACAAGTGGCAGCTCTGGCTCCTGATGATTCAGGCCGCCGGGTTCATCCTCCCGGGACTCGTGCTGATTTTCACCGGCGAAGGGCACTATGCCACCCTTGTGGAGAGCTTTATGATCTGTATGATTTGCCCCACAGCGACGGCAGCCGCGGTGATTACCGGAAAACTCGGCGGGGATATGCCGGGGATTATGACCTACACGATTCTCATCAACATCCTCGCTGCCGTTGTGGTGCCCGCCATCGTGCCTCTGGTGCACCCGACTGTCGGAATTTCATTCGTTACAGCCTTCAGCATGATTATAGCGAGGACCTTTCCGCTTCTGATTATGCCGTGCCTCTGCGCCTGGCTGGTGCGCTTTCTTCTGCCCTCGTTCCACCGCTGGCTGCTGCACTTCGAGGACCTCGCGCTCTACATCTGGTCGATTTCCCTGCCGCTCGCGATTGCGGTGACGACCCGCGCCATCGTAAAAAGCGACATCCCTGTGGGCTATCTCTTCGGAATCGCCGGAGTGTCGCTTCTGTGCTGCGTCCTGCAGTTTTATCTCGGAAGGAAAATCGGGAAAAAGTATGACAACAGCGTCACCGCCGGACAGGCTCTCGGACAGAAAAACACGGTTTTCGCCATCTGGATGGCCTACACCTTTATGAACCCTGTGACGAGCATAGCGGGAGGCTTCTACAGTCTCTGGCACAACATCTTCAACTCCTGGCAGCTCTACCAGAAACAGCATAAACGCCAAACAAACGAATAAAACTAAGGCGCAGTAAATTCAAGCAAAGCATCCCACTCTACTGCGCCACGAACCTGTAGGTAATCTCGCCGACTTGATTGGCTGGCGCCGTCGTGGACGCGCTGAAACGCGAAGTGCGGGCGGCCCTGACGGCATTGCGCCGAAGGCACTCGTCGGTGCTTGAAACCGCCTCCACGATTTTCGCGCTCATCACAACCCCCGAATTGTTCACCTTGATGATTACGGTGACGTCTCCGCCCCCATAGCACTGATATGCAGGCACTTTCAGGCTGGAAGCCTTGCGCCCGTCAAGAGTCCAGCTCAGCACCGAAGCCCCGGAATAGGCCTTTTTCTGGGCGGCAGGCTCACTTTTGCGGGAATCCGTGCGGGAAATATCCACAGTTTCGCTCCGTGCATCCTCCTCGCGCGAATCCAACCCCTTGAGGTCCCTCTGGAGCCTCTCGTTCTCGCGGTAGAGTTCCTCCGCGTCGGTGTTGCGGTCATCCCGAAGGGGAGCTGAGCGGTCAACGGTGACGTTCCGCACGGGGTCTGAGGAAGACCTCACGCCCATATCCGCAATCATATCGTCAATCCTCCTGCTGATGCTCTCCTTGAAAACCTCCTCCTTGAGCTCCTGTTCTTCCTTCTCCTGGTGGGAGAAATCCATAAGAAAGCTGTTGTCCTTTTTGAGCTCCGAGCCAATCTGCACAAGCAACAAAACAATAATCACCGCGAGATGGAATATCACGGTGATATAAAGTCCTGCCTTGTTCTCTGTGCTCAGATGCTGCATAAGCCTGTTAAATTATTAAAGGGCAATGATTTTCCCGCCCGCCTACTTTGGCTGGGAGAGGGATTTTTCGATGGTCGCGGCAATCACGTCGATGGCCACCTTGTTGTGTCCGCCCTGAGGGATTATCACGTCGGCGTACCTCTTGCTCGGTTCGATGAACTGGAGGAACATCGGCTTAACGGTGCGGGAATACCTCTGGATGACGGTCTCCACCGTCTTGCCCCTTTCGAGAATGTCGCGCGCCATCACCCTCATAAGACGGTCGTCGTCGTCCGCATCCACGAAAATCTTGATGTCCATCTGGGCACGAAGTTCGGCGCAGCAGAAAATCAGGATACCTTCCACGATGATGACTTCCGCCGGCGTCACCGTCACGGTCTCGGTCTGACTGCGGGAGCAGGTGATGTAGGAATAGACCGGCTGCTCGATTGAGTGACCCGCCTTGAGTTCCTTCAGATGGGAGATGAGCAGGTCGAAGTCGATTGAGTCCGGATGGTCAAAGTTGACCTTCTGCCTCTCCTCCATCGGGAGGTGGCTTGAGTCCTTGTAGTATGAGTCCTGAGGGATGACGACCACCCGCTCCTTCAGCTGGTCTGTAAGAGCCTTGACGACAGTGGTCTTTCCCGATCCGGATCCCCCGGCAATTCCGATTATCAACATAATTTCCCTTTTAAATTATCATTTTTGCAAGGAGCTGAACGCAGCAATCCGCCATTTCTGGCGACCGTATCAGTATTCTGCATTCTTTGGCGTACGCGGGAACGGAATCACATCGCGAATGTTCGCCATACCGGTCACAAAGAGCAGCAACCTCTCGAATCCGAGGCCGAAACCGCTGTGCGGAGCCGCTCCGAAACGCCTTGTGTCAAGATACCACTCGAGGGTCTCGCGGCTCATTCCGAGCTCGTCGATGCGGGCGTTCAGCTTCTCAAGTGAAGACTCCCTCTCGGAACCGCCTATAATCTCGCCGATCTTCGGGAAGAGCACGTCCATACCCCTGACGGTCTTGCCGTCTTCGTTCTGCTTCATATAGAAGGCCTTGATGTCCTTAGGATAGTCGGTCATAATGACAGGGCGGCCGAAATGCTTCTCCACAAGGTAGCGCTCGTGCTCGGACTGAAGGTCCACGCCCCAGTAAACCGGGTACTCGAACTTCGCTCCGGATGCCTCGAGAATCTTGATTCCTTCGGTGTACGGGAGACGGACAAACTCTGTCTTGACCACATTCTGGAGCCTTTCGATGAGTTCCTTGTCGTACATATCGTTGAGGAACTGAAGGTCGTCGCCGCAGTGATCAAGAGCGTACTGCACAAGATGCTTGATGAAGTCCTCGGCGAGGTCCATATTGTCGTTCACGTCGTAGAAGGCCATCTCCGGCTCCACCATCCAGAACTCTGCAAGGTGGCGCGGAGTGTTGGAGTTCTCCGCACGGAATGTAGGGCCGAAGGTGTAGATTTCGCCCAGCGCCATCGCTCCGAGCTCGCCCTCAAGCTGTCCGCTCACGGTGAGGCTGGTGTGCTTGCCGAAAAAGTCCTGGCTGTAGTCCACCTTGCCGTCCGGTGTGCGCGGCGGGTTCTCCATATCGAGGGTCGTCACCTGGAACATCTCGCCCGCGCCCTCGCAGTCGGAAGCCGTGATGAGCGGAGTGTGGAGATAGACGAATCCTCTGGAGTTGAAATAGTCGTGGATTGCGAATGCCATTGCGTGACGCACCCTCAGAATCGCTCCGAAGGTGTTAGTCCTCGGACGCAGGTGCGCAATCTCGCGGAGAAATTCGAGCGAGTGGCCCTTCTTCTGAAGAGGATAGGTGGCAGGATCGGCCTCTCCGTAGAGTTCAAGCCGGCGTGCCTGAATCTCCACAGCCTGTCCGCCTCCCTGGGAAGCGACGAGTTCGCCTTCAGCGGCGATGCACGCTCCCGTGGTGATTTTCTTGAGAAGATTCTCGTCGAAAGCGGCGACATCCACCACAATCTGGATATTGTTGATGGTGGAACCGTCGTTAAGGGCGATGAAGTTCACATTCTTGTTTCCTCTTTTTGTCCTGACCCAGCCCTTTGCAAGCACCGTCGTGCCCGGGGTGGTCTTGAGAAGGTCCTTGACCTTTGTCCTCACTGTTTTTTCCATCTTTATTTATTCATTTTTGGTGTGACCCCCAGGATTTTCGCCTCGAGGTCGGAATTTTCGTAAACTCCGGTGAACCTTTCGGCACTGCAACCCAGCGCATAAACCGGCACAGGGCAGCCTGTGTGGCTACCGCCGGTCCAGCCGACATTGCAGCGGCGGTTAACTTCCGAAATTTCCTCATCCGTGAGAGAAGAATCGTTGTGCCCGCACTCTTCCCACCACTCGTCAAGCTCTTTCCAGTCGGTCCTGTAGTTCTTCACGCCGAAGGAGAATCCTCCTGTCTCGTGGTCTGCAGTGACGATGATAAGAGTCTCGTCAGGATGCTCCAGGTAGAACTCGTAGGCCTTCTTCACAGCCCGGTCGAGCTGGAAAACGCTTTCGAGCATACGCCTAGTGTCTTTGCGGTGGCAGGCCCAGTCAACATAGCCCTGCTCGCACATAATGAAGAACGGAGAAGAATCTCCGAAATCCTCCAGACAAGCCTCCACGAGGTCAGCGGCCTGCAGACCGAGACCCGCAGCGGTGAGGTCGTAGTTCTTGTTGGTGTCCTTGGAATCGAAATCCTCCTCATCCTCAGGATTCTCCGGCAGGAATACCTTTGTCTTTGCCGTGGATTTTTCAAGTTCAGCCTTTCCGAAGCAGACATCGCAGTTTCCGTCAGCCTCGATGTACTTTACGACATCTTCAGCGTCGTGGTGCTTCCCGTAGCGGTCGATAATCTCGGAGCCGCCGAAGAAGTCGAAGCCGGTGGCGGGAATCTCCTTCGAGATGTCGTAGTAGGCATTTCTCTTCTCGACGTGGGCATAGAAAGCCGCCGGAGTCGCGTGGTTCACGGGTCCGTCGGACATAATCCCCACTTTGTAGCCAAGGTCCTTGAGAGCGTATGCGACGGAGCGGAGAGAATCTCCCTGAGGAGAAGTTCCAAGCCGTCCCATATCGGTCTTCTCTCCGCAGGCTATAGCCGTTCCGGATGCCGCAGAGTCGGTGACTCCGCTGTTATGGCACCAGGTCCTCATAAGGCCCGTAACAGGAAAACCGGTGAAGGTGAGGTAAGTGCCCCCGAATTTTCCGTCTTTGTAGGCGAGATAGGAGTCTGCCGATGAAGACTGAGCGAGACCCATTCCGTCACCGATGAAAAGGAAAACATACTTGGGAGCGGTCTGCGAAGGCTTTTTGAACATCACCACTGCCGAGACCGTAACGGCCGCGACAAGCACGGTGCAAAGGATAATCGCAATCTTTCTTTTGTTCTTCATTATCTATTCATAAAAAGAGGGGGATGCCCCAATTGTTTTTCTCTCAGGACATCCCTTCTCTCATAAAACTAAAGGGTTATTTCTCGGCCTTTCGTGCCGCATACATAATCTTCAGCGCAGAGCATCTTCGCAGCTCCTGCTTTACATCTGTAACAATACCCATATTGGTGTTTTCATCCGCACGGATGGAGACGGTCATAAATGAACGGTCTGCCTCGCTCTTTGAGTCACGCTCTGAAGCGATGAAGTCGCGGATGTCGTCAATCGTCTTGAAAGAATCGTTCAACTGGATTCGTGAGTCGGTACCGAACTGTGACTGAAGGTGCTGGACAGGGGTTCCTATGTTGATGTAGGATGCCAGATCCTTCCTTTCAAGTTTCACAACCTCGGAAGCCTCAGGAAGTTTCACGATGACCTTGTTCTCCGTCTTGCGGAGGTTGGTGGTCACCATAAAGAAGAACAGGAACATAAACACGATGTCGGAAGTCGACGAGGTGCTCGCCATAGGCGTTGTCTTCTTGCCGTCTTTTCTGAATTTTGACATATCTCTATACTCCTATTTTTTTGAAACATCCTTAGGCTCTGCCTCGGAAATCTTCTGAGGAACTGCCTCACGGACTATCTTCTGCTGATCCTCCGTAAGCCTTGCGTAAGGCTTGCCGTAGTTGGCGCGGGAGAAATCGTCACGAATTTCGTTGATTGCCTTTACCAGCTCGTTCTGGACTGCGATGTAGGCCTTGTAGCTTGTACCGCGGTCGTTCTGGAGGGAAATCACGCCCTCTGAAACCGGATATGCGCCGTAGCCTTCAATTTCCTTCACTTTCTTCTCAGGAAGAGAAGGGTCGTCGGTAGGGTTGGTAAGGAATTCCTTGATTTTATCTTTCAACTGGCTGACATCCATAGCTTCGTTCCCGGCGAAAAGCCTGTCTGCGGAGTTAATCTTCACAATAATGATATTGCGTCGGTTAACCTTCTGGTCTTCAGCCTTCTGATTTTCAGCAGGCATAGGCGGAAGACGGCGCTGCAGTCCTGAGTCCTGATTCATTGTTGTAGTCATCAGGAAGTAGCACAGCAGCAGGAAAGCGATGTCCGCAGTGGAACTTGAATTGATTTCTGGAGTCTTTTTGCTCGCCATAGTTGTCGATTATTTATTACGTGATGCACTTACGATGGCTCCTACGATGATGGCGAGAACCGCGCAACCGCAGCAGAAGTAAGTTACATTAAGTATTGTGTCAGTAAGCTTGAGAGTGCCTGCGGAAACTGCAACTGAGCAGCCCTGGGCCTCTGTTCCGGGTGCCAGCAGGTAAGAGACTCCCACCACTGCGACTGCTGCCACGAGAGCGATGCCGATCTTGATGAGTCCCTTCGGGTTCTGCTTGATTGTGAAGTAGAGACCGAGGCAGACAACAGCAAGAATGGCGAGGGCAACCAGAGCATACGCGCAGTAGAGAAGCACATCAGTCGCAACGCCGTCGCCCGTCGTGAAACCGTAAGCGATTCCGAAGACTGCGAGAGCGACACCGATGATGATGAGCACCCATTTAAGTATTGTTGTTACTTTTGCGTACATTGTATTCTGATTTATTTTTTCTCGTTCTTGACAAGGATATCTACAAGGCTGATGGATGCGTCTTCCATTTCGATGGTACGCTTCTCAATCTCTGCAAGGATGTAGTTGTAGAACACCTGAAGAATCATAGCGACGATCAAACCGCCGACGGTGGTAATCAAAGCGACCTTCATACCTCCTGCGACAATGTTAGGGGAGATATCGCCGGCTGCCTGGATTGCGTCGAATGCCTCGATCATACCGATGACAGTTCCCAAGAATCCGAGGGAAGGAGCAATGGCGATGAAGAGGGAAATCCAGCTGAGTCCGCTTTCCATAAGGCTCATCTGAATTGAACCGTAGGAAACGACTGTCTTCTCAACGATGTCGATGCCCTGATCCATACGGAGGAAGCCCTGATAGAAGATGCTTGCGACAGGACCGCGGGTGTTGCGGCATACGTCCTTAGCAGCCTCAACGCCACCTTCGTCAAGAGCCTTCTCAATAGCCTCGAGAAGCTTCTTGGTGTTGGTCTTTGAGAATGCAAGGTAGATGATTCTCTCGATTGCGATTGCAAGACCGAGGATAAGGCAGAGTACGATAGCGGCCATATAGGCAGGACCACCCTCGATGAACTTTGTCTTAAGAGCCTGATGAAGAGGAACTTCCTCCTGGGCTGCTGTCAATTCAGCAAGAGACTTAGCCTCTGAAGGAGCAGCTGCCACTTCTTCGGTGGTTGCAGCGTCGGAAGCCTCCTGAGCTGTTGCGATCTGAGCAGAAAAGGCCATCAAGCCGAAAGCTGCCAAAAACAAAAGAACTTTTTTCATAATTGTTTTTTGAAATTAATACTATTAAAATTGTTTGTTATCTGTTTATTGTCATTTTTGTGCGGTCACGATTTGCGGTTTTCATCCGTTTTCTTATCGCGATTTTCAAAAATCGGTGCAATTTAGCAATAAAAATTTATACTGAAAACATTTATGGGGATATTTTTATTTTTCAGAGCGAGATTTCGCCCCCGTGACCGCGCTCTTAAATCGTAATTTCTCCCCTAAGGTCGCACCCGAGAAGCTCCTCCACTCGGGCGTTTTCAGAGTTTTCGCCCAGCAGGACGAAAAGTTTCCCGAGGGCGCTCTCCGTGGTGCTGTCCCTTCCGTCCAGAACGCCCGCCCGCTTGAGCGATTTTCCGTTGGCGTAGATGTCCATATTCACCCTGCCGGATGGGCACTGGGTGACGTTCAGAAGCACTTTCCCCATTTCGTGCGCCTCCCTCACCATCGAAAGGAACCACTCCGAGGAAGGGGCGTTGCCGCTGCCGTAGGTTTCGATTATGACCGCGCGGGTTTCGCTGCCGCAGAGGATGTTGCGCACCACCTGCGGGGTTATGCCGGGGTGGATTTTAAGGATGGAGACCCTTGTGTCGAGGCTTTTGTGGAAAACCGGGCGGGCGTTCCAGTCCTTCGGAGCGATGATTACGCGGGAGTTGTAGCGGATGCTGATACCGGCCTCGGCGAGAGGGGGCAGGTTTTCGCTGCGGAAGGCGTTGAAATTGTCGGAGCTGAACTTGGCGGTGCGGTTGCCCCTCATAAGGCGGTTGTCGAAATAGATGCAGACCTCCGGCACAAGGGCGTGTCCCTCGGGGTCCTTTGCCGCCGCAATCTCCACCGCCGAGATCAGATTTTCCTTGCCGTCGGTGCGCGGAGTGCCGATCGGGAGCTGGCTGCCGGTGAATATGACCGGTTTGGTGAGCCCCTCGAGGATGAAGCTCAGCGCGGAGGCGGAATAGGACATAGTGTCCGTGCCGTGGAGGATGATAAATCCGTCGTAGAGGTCATATTTTTTCTCGATAATTCCGGCGATTTTCAGCCACATCGAAGGCTCCACGTCGGAGGAGTCGATTATCGGGGAGAACGACAGGGAGTCAATCCTGCACGCGAACTTCCCGAGCTCCGGCACTTCGTCCAGTATCTGACTGAAATTGAACGGCTTGAGGGTGTTGTCGGTGGGGTCGGCCTTCATTCCGATTGTGCCGCCGGTATATATTATAAGTATGGAGGATTTTGGATTTGAGAAGTTCATATCCTGCTGGGGTTTACGGGGTTATTGCGCTGCAAAACAATATGTTTGAATGTGGGATATTTGCCGGGGCTATATGCCGAAAAGAGACTGAGCCGAAGCGGTTGTCACGGAAGCTATCTCATCCAGCGGAATGCCCTTTATTTCAGAGAGTTTCGCCGCAATAAGGGGGATGTTCGCGCTCTCGTTGCGGGTCCCCCGAAGAGGAGTCGGCGCAAGATAGGGCGAGTCGGTTTCAAGGAGGATCCTTTCAAGCGGGATGTCCTTTACGGTCTCGGCGATTGAGGCCTTTTTGAAGGTGAGCACCCCGCCTATCCCCACGAACCAGTCGCCGTAGCGGTCCAGCTCGCGGAAAGTCTCGATGCTGCCGCTGAAGGCGTGGAAAACTCCCCGAAGGCCTCTTCCGCGAAAGCCCTCAAGGATGTCGAAAGTGGCCTTTGTAGCATCGCGGGAGTGGATTATGACAGGAAGATCCATCTTCAGGGCCAGTTCCAGCTGAGAGTGGAAACATTCCTTCTGGGCGGCGAAAAGGGAGTCGTCCCAGTGAAGGTCCAGCCCCGTTTCCCCTATCGCATAAATCCTTCGCCCGGAGAAATTCATCACCATTTCGAGTTCATCCCGCCAGTTCTCGTGGAGCTCCGTAGGGTGAAGCCCCAGGCAGGGAAAGGCGTTCTCGGGAAAGGCGTCGCAGAGGGAGAACATAGCCTCCCGGACGCTTGAGTCGGTGTCCGCCATCACAAGGCGGGTGACGCCCGCTTCGATGGCGCGCCGCACCGCTCCCGCCCCGTCGCCCTCGTAGGCGGCGTCGTAAAGATGGGTATGTGTATCTATAAAGTTCATTTGCAGGTGCTTATCCGAAGCTTTTGCCCTCCCAAACGGTCGGCCCGGAAAGCGGGGACAAAGTTAAGATTTTTTGAGCAAATCACCCCCAAAAATCGCCTGAGGGAAAGGGCGCCAGTCACCCCCTGCTGATTGAGCACCTCTGAAGCAGGTCGATACCGATAAGACCGTCGCTTTCAAGCAGGGAGGTGAGTTCACAGACTGTGCGGCGCGGGGCGGAAACCTCCTCACAGAGTTCATCAATGCTGATGCCCCTCCGTTCCCGGATTTTAAGCAGCAGGGACGTAAGAAGAGAGAGTTTTTCTCCGGGAAGGAGCGTCAAATAGCGCTCCCTGACGGTCTCGGGGTCGGGAAACTGCGGCCGCCACCCTCTTCCGCCTGCGCCTCCGCCGCCGGAAAAGCCGCCTGCGCCTCGCCCGCCTGAAAAACGGCCGGCTCCCCCGCCGGGATAACCGCCGGAAGATGCACTCCGCCCCCCTTCCACCAGGCCGAGCTGCCGGGGAAGAGTGTCCAGTGAGTCAATGATTTCCGCCACGCCCTCGCGGATGAGGTGGTTGCAGCCCTGCGAGCGGGAGTCGTCCCCGCGCCCGGGAAGGGCGAAGACCGCCCTGTCGTAGGAGAATGCCATCCGGCAGGTAATCATCCCGCCGCCCTTCAGAGCGGACTCCACAAGGATGACGCTGTCGCTCAGCCCCGCGATAATCCTGTTCCTTCTTATAAAATTTACCGCAACGGGCGAAGTACCGGGAGGATAATCGGTTACAAGGGCGCTGCGGGGCGATGCTGCAATGCGGCGTGCCCAGTCGCGATGGCGGGAGGGATAGACAGCGTCGGGGCCGGTCGCCATCACGGCCACGGTGGGAAGCCCAGCCTCAAGAGCCGCCGAGTGCGCAAGGATGTCCACCCCGTAGGCAAGGCCGCTGACAATTACTGGACGTCCCGCCGGAGCGGCTTTGTCCCGGGAAGAGTTTGCGGCGGGATTTGCCCCCGAGGAGCCAGAGGGGCTCTTTCCCGCCGTCGCGGCGGCTATCGTGGAGACTATGTCGGTGCACCACTGCCGCCCGTAAGGGGTGACCTCGCGAGTGCCCACAACCCCGATTGAGGGAGCCTCCCGCGAGAAAATCTCCTCCGGAGGACTGCAGGAGCGCACAAAAAGCCCCACAGGGGCGTCCGGACACTCCAGAAGGCGCGGCGGATAGCCCTTCTGAGTCTTCCCGATAAAGACCACCCCATCGTCCGCCAGGCTCTCCAGCATCCGCTCGGCGCTCCGGACCTCGGCATCGGTAATCCTTTCCTTATATTTATTATAAGGTCCGAAAACAGTCTCTTTCTCCCCTTCCCCGAGACCGAAAACAGCCCCGCCGCTACCGAGACTCTCAAGAAGCGCCCCCGCAATCTTGGGTTCAAATCCAAAAACGGTGTTAAGCGCGCAAAGGCACGCAGTTTCATAGTCTATGCTCATCCCGAAATATTTTTTAGTTCCACAAGTCAAACTGTGGAATGTTTTTCATCCGGGCAAAGCTAAAAAGAGAAAAAGAAAAATCTGTTGTACGAGCCCTCCCGCACAGCAGATTTTTCTTTTTTTTGAATGTTTTTCGATTTTTTTAATCCGTGAGAATTGGGGCAGGAGCACAACGCCGCAGACCGCCCCAAGACACCCCTTTACACGATCAGCAATGCATCGCCGTACGGCCCGAACTTATAGTCGTTCTCGAGGGCGACCTTGTAGGCGTTCATAACCTTCTCGTACCCGCCGAAAGCAGCGACTGACATCAGCATCGTGGACTCCGGAAGATGGAAATTGGACACGATTGCGTCCGGAACCGAGAACCTGTACGGCGGGAAGATGAACTTGTTGGTCCAGTCGTCGAAAGGCTTCACCTCGTCGTTCGTGGTGACGAATGTCTCCAGACCGCGGATGACAGTGATGCCCACTGCAAGCACCTTGTGGCCGGTGTGCTTCGCTTCGTTGATGCGGTCGGCGGCCTGCGGGGTGATTATGAGCCTCTCGGAGTCCATCTTGTGCTTGGAAAGATCCTCAACATCCACGGAGCGGAAATGTCCGATGCCCATATGAAGGGTGATGAATGCTTTGTCTATGTCCTTGAGAATCATCCTGTTCATAAGCTCGCGGCTGAAATGCAGACCCGCTGCCGGAGCGCAGACAGCGCCCTCTTCAGATGCGAAAATGGTCTGATAATTCTCAGTGTCCTCAGGGGTCACCTTAGGCTTCACCCATTTCGGAACAGGCATCTCGCCGAGGGAGAAAAGCACCTGCTTGAACTCCTCGTAGGTGCCGTCATAGAGAAAACGGAGTGTCCTTCCCCTGGAGGTGGTGTTGTCAATCACCTCAGCCACAAGGCTTTCGTCCTCGCCGAAATAGAGTTTGTTGCCGATGCGAATTTTCCTCGCCGGGTCAACAATCACATCCCAAAGCCTCTGCTCGGGGTTCAGCTCCCTCAGAAGGAAAACCTCAATCTCCGCCCCGGTCTTCTCCTTTTTGCCGTAAAGCCTTGCAGGAAAGACCTTTGTGTTGTTGAGAACGAAGACATCCCCCTTTCCGAAGTAGTCGATTATGTTCTTGAAAATCTTGTGTTCGATTTCACCGGTGTCCTTATGGAGAACCATAAGTTTACATTCGTCCCTCCATCTCGGGGGCTCGGAAGCAATCTTATCCTGAGTAAGATTGAAGTTAAACTGCGAAAGTTTCATATATTTTGTTGTTATTACCCAAATATGACGGGAGTCACTCCTGTCGCCGCGATAGCATAAATCGCTATGCACATAAGTAATATATTATACGACATTCCCGCGTTTTTGTTTCACCATCAAGCGCTTTTTTCAAGAAAGAAAGAAACAAACAGAACCGTAACGAAGCAGACCGCCTCTATTTAACCTCGCGGAAGACTTCGACTATTGACGGGTAGGTATTCTGAAGATACGGCGGGAGGGAGGACTTTGCGACCCAGGCCGCCTTCGAGATGTCCTCTTCGCGCTGCGGGGTGAGGTCTGTGGGGGCGTTGTAGAGCATATCGAACCACCAGGTGTGCTTCAGGTGCCAAAGTCCGTTGCGGCGGTAGCAGTGGTCCGTAACGCATATAAGTTCCTTGAGAATCAGGTCGTTCACTCCGGTCTCTTCCTGCACTTCCCTCAGAGCGCAGGTCTGGATGGTCTCCCCCGCCTCCTGATGGCCCTTCGGGAGGTCCCACAAGCCGTTTCGCTTAATCAGAAGGTAGTCGCCCCTGCGGTTGGAGACGAGTCCTCCGCCGGCATTGACCTGGACGAACTCCGAGCAGATTTTCTGGTAGGTCTGGTCCACATCGGGGGTGGGGATATAGACTCTCAGAAGGGAGTCGGATTTTTCGAACATATCTATAAGGTCGTGGATGCCGAAGCGGTCGGCAAGCTGGAAAACCACTGCGTTCGGGTCGGAAAGCGCCGCCTCGGACGGCGGGCAGATTATGATGCACCTCTTCTCGAAGTATATCCTGTGCATATTGCGAAAGTTTTTATAATTTTGCAATCGCTTGGATTGCGTGCAAATTTAGGAAATAAGTCACATAGTTACAAAACAACAGATATTGATATGGTAGAGTATAACAGCAAAGTGGGCTTGGTTTCAAAACCGCCTTACGAATTATATATGGCTCTGACGGACCTCGGGAACATCCTCCGGGTCGTTCCGGAAGACAAGCGCGAGGGCGTTACAGCCGATTTTGACAGCATCCACGCCACCGTGCAGGGGTTCAACATCGGAGTGAAGATGGAGGAGAGGGTGCCATACTCGCGCCTCGTGCTGAAGGACGACGGGGCTCCGTTTGCGTTCCGCGTCACTCTCAACTTCGACCCTGCCTCAGACCCGCTGAAGACCAATTTCAGCATCAAGGCCGAGGCTGACCTCAACTTTATGATGAAGACGCTCCTGGGCGGAAAAATCAAGGACGGGCTTGACAAGGTGGTTGACGGACTGGTAGATTCTTCCAATGGAAAGCTGCCGGAGGGTTTTGATCCGTCAAAATACGGGCTTTAGTCCAATCTTCTCCCCGGTCCCTTTTGCATTTGGGGAGCAATCTAAGACATCACGACAGTTGCAGGCGGAATTTCAGAAATATCTCATCGAGGCGTTCGGTCCCCAAAGGGCGGCGCGGATTATGGAGGCTCTGGAGGAGTCTCCGTCTGTTTCCGTACGCCTCAACCCGTTCAAAATGAAGGCGTTAGCGCCGAGTTTGGGAGCCATTGAGACTGGCGAGGACCTGACGGGGAAAAGGGGATGTCTGAGCGATGGGGCTATTTTCCCTGACTCTCAGCCCATCGGGTGGAGCCCGTGGGGAAGAATACTCGGGGAGAGGCCTATTTTCACCCTTGACCCGATTCTTCACGCGGGGGGATATTATGTTCAGGACTCGTCCTCGATGTTTGTGGGATATGTCTTCAGACAAGTGCTCTCCGGACTTTCTGGCGGCGCCCCAGTTGCGGGCGGATTAGGCTCCGAGGAGACTCGTGGAAATGCCCACGCTAAAAACCCGCTCGGGCGGAATGTTCGGGTGCTGGATCTTTGCGCAGCGCCGGGAGGAAAAACCACCGACCTCGCCGCTTCGCTCAGGGAGGCCTTCGGAGACGGGTTTCTGCTGGTTTCAAACGAAGTGATGAAGGCGCGCGCCGGGGTGCTTGCCGACAATGTGGCCCGCTGGGGAGACCCGAATGTTGCTGTCACCTCCGCCGACCCCGCAGCCTTCGCAGCGCTGCCCGGCTTTTTCGACATAATCCTCGCCGATGTCCCCTGCTCGGGGGAAGGGATGTTCCGAAAGGACGAAAAGGCGCGTGAGCAGTGGTCGGAGGAGACTGTGGAGCTTTGCGCGGCAAGGCAGAGAAGGATCCTTGCGGATGTCTGGCCCGCTCTTTCACCCAGTGGGGTTCTCATCTATTCCACCTGCACATTCAACTCCAGGGAAAACGACGGAAACGTCCGCTGGATTGCGGAAAATCTCGGGGCGGAAGTGCTTGGGGGCGAGTGCCCGTTCAGTGAAATAATCCGCACCGGGGAAGGTTTCTCGCTCGCCCCGGGCTTTGTGAGCGGCGAAGGGCAGTACTGCGCCGCCCTCCGGAAAACGGAGCCGGGTGCCGATGAAGATGCGCTTTTGCAGAATGGCGACACTGGATTCCTTCAGAATGGCTTTGAAAACGCCCGTGAAGGCGGTCTCAGCTCCGCGAAAGCCACGAAAAGAAAGAACGGGAAAGCCGCAGCAACGAAAGCGGATTTTTCGGAAAAGGAAATCGCCGCGATGTTTTCTTCGGAGGTTTCCATAAAACAAAGGGGCGAACTTCTTATTGCCGTCCCGGAGGCTGTCCGGCAGGACATCGAGGCTCTTGAAAGCGTCGTGAGGCCTCTTTCAACGGGAGTTGCCGCAGGCGAAGTGAAAAACGGAAAACTGATTCCTTCGGCTGACCTTGCGCTCTCGCTTCTTCTGAGGGAGGACGCATTTCCGAGAGTGGAGCTGAGTCGCGAAACGGCCCTGAGCTACCTCCACCGCGACTCCATCTGCCTTCCGGGCGCCCCTGGGGGCTATCTTGTCGTAACCTACCGCGGCCTTCCGCTGGGCTTTGTGAAAAACATAGGAGCGCGCTGCAATAATCTCCTGCCTATGAGCCGCCGCATCCTGATGAATATCAATTAACTTCGTGAGGTTTGAGGGCTTCTTGGAGGGTCTTATCTATGTCGACATAGAAGCGGTAGAACGCTTCCTCGCCGACCTTTGAATAGCGGCCGGTAAGAGCCTTGATCTGCACCATCATATACTCCTTTGACTCTTCCCACTCCCTGCCTTTCGGACGAAGTCCGTCCTTTGCGGCGGCAAATTCGAGGAACTGGCGGTCGAGCCCCTGGGCGTCAAGCCAGCGGGAAAGCGTCCCGAAATCCTCGATTCCGCTGAGCTGAGAGCGGTATTTGTCGAACATCGCTGAGGCGAACCTCATCGTGGTGGCCTTGCGGTTGCAGTCAATGTAGAACGGAGTTGCGCGGGTGGTGTCCATCGGCACGAAAACGTCCGGAATGATTCCGCCTCCGCCATAAACAGTCCTTCCGCTCTTGGTGTAATAGACCTCGTCCCTGTTCACCTTGATGCTGTCAGCCTCGGTGAGTTCGCCGTGGGCATAGCGCTCGTAGATGTCGTAGGCATAGTCGTCGCCGTACGGCTTCTGGATGCAGCGACCGGACGGAGTGTAGAAACGGGCCACGGTGAGCCTCAGGCCGCTGCCGTCGGTGAAGTTGATCGGCTCCTGGACGAGTCCCTTGCCGAATGAGCGGCGTCCGATTATGACACCGCGGTCGTTGTCCTGCATAGCGCCGGCGAAAATCTCGCTTGAAGAGGCGGAACCTTCGTTTATCAGAACCGTGAGCTTGAGGTCCTTCAGAGAGCCCTTCCCGTCGGCGTCGAGGTCGGAACGGGAGCGGTGGAGGCCCTGCATATAGACCACCTTGTCGCCCTTTTCGAGAAATTCGTTGCAGAGGAGATAGGCCTGGTCGAGATAGCCGCCGGTGTTGTCGCGAAGGTCGAACACGAGATGAGTCATTCCCTGGGCCTTGAGTTTTGCCGCGGCCGAGATGAACTCCACGTATGTCGTGCGGGTGAATTTCGTGAGCTTCATATACCCCGTGGTGGAGTCAATCATAAACGCCGCGTCAATGCAGTGAACGGGGATTTTGCCCCTTGTGATGTCGAACGGGATTGTCTCGCCGCCCCGTGAAACGGTGACCTTGACTTTGGTGCCTGAAGGGCCTTTCATAAGCCTTACCATCGAGTCCTGAGGGGTCTTCTTGCCGGCAATCACTTTTTCGTCCACACGGATTATCCTGTCTCCCTGCTGCAGCCCGGCTTTCTCGGAAGGACCGCCGGGGATGACGCTGAGGATGATTGCGGTGTCATTCGGGACATTGAACTGGATGCCTATGCCGTCGAAATTGCCGGCGAGTTCAGTCTCGGACTCTTCCAATTCAACTGGCGGAAGATAGATGGAATGCGGGTCGAGTTTCCCGAGGGCAGCCTCCACCGCAGCGTCGGTCATTCCCTTCATATCAATCGTATCGACATAGTTCTGCTCCACCTGATCCAGAATCAGGTTGAGTTTGCGCCAGCGGTTGTAGTCTCCGTCAAATTTCTGTGAAGACGAAGTTATTTTCATAACCACAAGGCAGCCCATAACGCCGATGACAACGCCCAGCGCCGCAGAAACGATTGCATATTTATTCCGATCCATATCTATCTTGCTTCTTAAAATTCCATTGGAGAACAGGATGAATTAAAAGATGTGCCAGGAGAACAACGCAGCAGACCGCTTTTTATTCGACCTGTTCTGTAATGATTCCGGCTTTCTCAAGCAGCTCAATGCCGTCGGCGAGACGGTAGGAATCCTTGTAAACGACCCTCTTGATGCCGGCCTGGATGATGAGCTTCGAGCACTCGAGGCAGGGCGAAGCGGTCACATAGAGGGTTGCACCCGCGCTGCTGTTGCCGGACTTCGCCACCTTTGTGATGGCGTTGGCCTCGGCGTGAAGCACATACGGCTTCGTGACCCCGTTTTCGTCCTCGCAGACATTCTCAAAGCCCGAAGGAGTGCCGTTGTAGCCGTCGGAAATGATCATCCGGTCCTTCACCAGAAGAGCTCCGACCTGACGGCGCCGGCAGTAGGAATTCCGAGCCCAGACCGCCGCCATATCCAGATATGCCTTGTCAAATTTTTCCATTTTGGGAGACATCAAAATAAGTACTTATTTCCTCTGATAAAGATAGCGTTTGATGCTGCGCTTAGGAGTCCTCTCGAAATCCTCCGGCATAATCTCAACCTTCTTCACCTTCGCATAGTTCGGAAGCTCGTTGTTGGCCTCCTTCACAAGATTCTCGATGTGCTCCTGGAGCTTGTCGCCCGCAAGGCCGTCGACCTCAGCCTGATGAAGGTCAGGGTAAATCAGAGCGGTGAGCCCGCCATTATCCTCAATCACCAATGAATCAACCACATACGGAAGGCTATTGAGAACCGTCTCAATCTCCTCCGGGTAGATGTTCTGGCCTGAAGGACCGAGAATCATACACTTGTTGCGCCCCTTGAGGAAAAGATAGCCGTCGGAATCAATCACGCCCATATCCCCGGTCTTGAACCAGCCGTCCTCTGTGAACACTGCCTCGGTGGCCTCAGGGTTCTTGTAGTAGCCGAGGAAAACGTTGTCACCCTTGACGAGCACCTCTCCCGGGATGTTCTGAGGGTCGGAAGAGTCGATTTTTATCTCCATATTCGGCGCAGCCTTTCCGCAGGAATAGAGTTTCGTGGTGGACCAGTCGTCGTAGGCGATGATAGGACCGCACTCGGTCATACCGTAACCCACTGTGAACGGGAACTTTATGCGGCGGAAAAACGCCTCCACATCCTTGTTGAACGCGGCGCCGCCGATTATGACCTCATTGAACCGCCCTCCGAAAGCGTTTATGAGCTCTGTGCGTATCTTGTTGAGTACCAGCTGATCCACAATCGGAACGCGAAGCAGCTGCTTGATGCCGTTCTTCTCAAGAACCGGGCGCACCTTGTTCTTGTAGATTTTCTCGATGACAAGAGGCACTGAAATGACCAGATCCGGTTTCACCTCCGCAAGAGCCTCCATAATGATTTTCGGACTCGGAACCCTGGTGAGGAAATGCACCTGCGTACCCCTGCACAGCTGATAGAGGACCTCGAACATAAGCCCGTACATGTGCGCTGAAGGCAGCATAGCCACAATGTTGGTGGTTCCGTTCATATACGGACACGCCATCGCGGCGAATTCGATGTTGGATTGGATGGTGCGGTAGGGGATCATAACTCCCTTCGAGAATCCGGATGTGCCTGAGGTGTAATTGATAAGGGCGAGTTCCTCCGGAGAGTCCTCGTAGTAGTTCATATCGCTCGGGCCGAAAGACTCGGGATATTTGCTGCCGAAAAGGGAATTGAGGTTCTCTCGGGCGTAGGTAATCTCTTCGGAAGCCGCATAGATGAGGCGGAAGGTGTCCACACGGACAATCGCCTGAACCTGAGGCATTTCGCTCTCGGAAAGTCCCTCCCAGACTGTCGGGTCCACGAAAAGGACCTTCGCCTCGGAATGGTTCACGAGGTGGTGGATATTGCCCGGCTTGAACTCGTGGAGAATCGGCACAGGCACGGCTCCGTAGGTCATCGCGGCAAGGAATGAGACCGCCCAGTTGACCTGGTTGCGGGCGCAGATTGCCACTTTGTCGCCTTTCTCAAGACCGCAGTGCTCGAAAAGTATATGAAGTTTCGCGATTCTTTCCGCAAGGTCGCGGTAGAAAATTGTAGTTCCCTTGTAATTTGAAAGAGCGAGGCGGTCCCAGTTCTCACGGAACGAGGCCTCGAACATTTTATTTACTGACTTGTAATCCATTGCTATTGTTTTGGCAATAGGTAACCTATTGCATAAATTAACCTTATTTCTCTAATTTAACTATCAAATCCCACGCACTTTTTCCTCGCACAAACCTTCCCGCATTTTTATCTGAACCCCCTGCACCCCCTGTCAGGGGGATTTTTTACGGCCCTCAGGGCCGGCGGGCAGAAGCCCTTATCAAGTTTCTGCGAAACTTTTACTCAATATTCTACCTCTATTAAAGCGGGGTGCCGCCCCCGAAAGGATAAGTGAGTGTTCCGCGGGAAGTCTTCACCGTCCAGAATGTCTTTCCATCCTTGTCCACTCTCTCGGGAAGCGAAAGAATCTTGTCCTTGGGGCATATCCCCTTCCACTGGGAAGGAACCTTTCCCTCAAGGTTGTACATCCCGATGCTGTTGTCGTCGAACAGGACCAGAATGTTGTATTTCTTCGCCCCTGAAAAATCGTAGGCGGCGGGTCCAAGCGCAATTTTCTTGCCGAGGTCCACCGGGAACGGAGAAACGAAGCGTCCGAGACGGTCCAGAAGATATATTTTTGAGCCCGAAGCGAAGAGGAACTGAATCTTTCCGTTGCGGAAATAGTCTATGTTGCAGACAGTTCCGCAGACCTTCCCTGAGAACGGCACTGTCCAGACTCCCTTGCCCTCTTCGTCGCGAAGACTCAGAGACAGATTTGCGTTCTGAACGAGAGAGTTGTTCTTCCCGGTGGCGCAGTTTTTCACAGTCCACGGCCCTTCGGGGATTTTAATCTCCGCGCCCGTTTCCGCTCCTTCCGGAGCGCTTGTTTTCTTGATGTCCGCCCTCAGAACCTTCATATCCACAAGGCAGCCCTCCCCTTTTTCCGGGGATATGCCCAGAAGTGCCGGCATAATGTCCGAGCCCGCCGCCTGGGAATGCAGGGATTTCGCTGCATCAGCAGAGAATACTGATGTGCCGCAGGAGGCGTCCATATCTATGCTGAAATATGCAGCAAGAACCGCTGAAGAAGGAAGGGAGCCCTTTAGGCCTGCATCGGAAAGCTTTGCGGAAAGGGAGTATCCCATCGCCGCTCTGTAGACCCCTACAGCTTCGGGGCTGCCGCTCACGATCCATTCGCCGTCCCAAACGGAGAAGACGCTCTCGTCCTCAAGGGCGAAAGTTTTTCCGAAAAGCGAGGCGAGAAGCCCTGCGGCAGGATAGGCCGAGAGGGAGTCGGCACCCTTAATTTTAGAGCCCCTCAAGAGATTGACACTGAGAGTCTTGCCGCCGCTGCAGAATGAAAGGCGGCCTATCTCTTCCGCTCCGAGAGAAGTGATCCATTCCTTGGGGGAAACTCCCGCCCTGGCTCCGGCAGCCTTTCTTTCGGCCTTCACGTCAGAAAGCTTCATATTCATCTCGAGATAGAGGTCGTATGCCTCAAGACTCGAGGAGAGCGATTTCAGAGGAAGCGAAAGGAGGAAAAGCGTGGAAGAAGGGGCTGCGCTGAAGGCTTTGCAGGAAGAGGCCTTCAGAGAGGAAAGGACATTCACGCCGTCAGTTGCCCCCGAAGAGCAGACAAGTCCCGAGAGGGAGAAGTCGCCCCGGGTGAAGTCGGTCTCGAAACCGGCCCAGCCGCAGAAGGAGGAGACGGTTTTAAGGTAGGGGCGGAAAGTCTCGCGGGTAAGCAGCTCCGGGAGGAGTTTGTCTGCATCGGGTGCGCTCACAAGGAACTGACCCTTCGAGCCAAGCCGCGTCGCTGCCTCGGGGAAGCCTGCGGCGTCGTAGATGGAACTTCCGCTCTCGATGTGGCGGAGCGCGGAATTGATGATGCTTTCGGAAGGAGATGCCAGGATTATGCGGCGGTTCTTTAAGCGCGGGGTCACGGAGATTATCCGCGAACAGTCGCACTCCTCCGCCTTGAGAGCGGCAGAGGCAAAAATATCCTTAATCTTCTGAATTTCAGCGTCATAGTCCTGATCATCCGACTCCCCTGCTCCGAGGACATAGAGAGGGACGATGCTCTTTACATAGTGAAGGGAAACTGCAAGAGGCTCATTCCCAAGTCTTTTCAATTCACCTCCTTCAATACTCCCGGAGAGTTTCGCTCCCAGCTCCCCACGCGCCTCAGCGATGCTTCCAAGGGCATCGGAGAGTGAAGGAAACCTCACCAGAGCCACGGCATTTGAAGGAATGCAGCAATAGAGCGGGTCGGCATCCGAAGGGTCAAACGACTTCTTTTCGGAGGAAGAGGATGAGCCGCCGTAGAGTAGAGCGAGCAGCACGGCCACCACGACCGCCATCCCGCCCAAGGCTGCGAGCAGCGCCCAGAGTGTTTTCTTTCCCATACTTTACCCCCTTACTGCCACTGCCTCGATTTCCACTTTCACTCCCATCGGAAGCGCAGCCACCTGGAAGCAGGCCCTTGCAGGCATATTCTCGGTGAAGAAAGTGGCATAGACAGCGTTCATTGCCTTGAAGTCGGCGATGTCGGCAAGAAGGACGGTGGTTTTAACGACGTCACTGTAGCCAAGGCCGGCCTCTGCGAGGATGGCTCCGACGTTTCTGAGAGCCTGGGTGGACTGCTCCTCAATCGAAGAAGGGACACTTCCGTCAGCGGGGTTTACAGGAATCTGCCCTGATACATAGAGAGTTCCACTAACTTCAACAGCCTGTGAATATGGGCCTACAGCCTTTGGCGCATTAGGGGTCGCAATGATCTTTTTCATATTTAATGTCTTTTTATGTTCAATTCTTTCCGGCGCCCGGTCGCGTGAGGATCCATAGCCCCGAGTCCCCGGCAGAGCGCATAACCTGCAAAGGTAACAAAAAAGCGACACTTATAATAAAAAAGAGCGGCCGAACAGTAAAACTCGGTCGCCCAATTTAAAAGTATTACAGAGTAGGAGTTGATGCATAAAAGGTGGAGGGCTTAACGCAGCCATCAGCCTTTTAGGCGCAACTCCCCACTACATCATTCCGTTCATTCCGGCTCCCGCTGCTGCCGCAGGCGCCTCCTTCTCAGGGATGTCAGCGATTGCGCACTCGGTGGTAAGGAACATTCCGGCAACGGAAGCCGCGTTCTCAAGAGCCACCCTTGACACCTTGGTAGGGTCAATCACGCCGGCCTCGAACATATTCACATACTCCTCGGTCCTTGCATTGAATCCGAAATCGCCCTTGCCCTCGCGGATCTTGTTGACAATCACGCTGCCCTCAAGACCTGCATTGGCTGCAATCTGACGGAGAGGCTCCTCGATTGCGGAAGCGACGATGCGGATACCTGTAGTCTCGTCCTCGTTGTCACCCTTGAGGTCCTTCAGAGCCTCAGCTGCGCGGATGTAAGCCACTCCGCCGCCCGGCACGATGCCTTCCTCGACAGCTGCGCGGGTTGCGTTAAGAGCGTCCTCAACCCTGTCTTTCTTCTCCTTCATCTCAACCTCGGTGGTTGCGCCCACATAGAGAACTGCAACTCCGCCGGCGAGTTTTCCGAGCCTTTCCTGAAGCTTTGACTTGTCGTAGTCGGAAGTGGTGGCCTCAATCTGCTTGCGGATGAGAGCGACCCTCTCCGCGATGGCGTCCTTGTCACCCTTGCCGTTTACGATGGTGGTGTTCTCCTTGGTTACGACAACCTTGTCGGCCTTACCGAGCATATCCGGAGTGGTGTTCTCGAGGGTGAATCCCCTGTCCTCGGAAACTACGACTGCGCCCGTAAGGGTTGCGATGTCCTGAAGCATCTCCTTGCGGCGGTCTCCGTAGCCCGGAGCCTTCACTGCGGCAATCTTCAGAGTGCCCCTCAGACGGTTTACAACGAGGGTTGTAAGTGCCTCGCCGTCAACATCTTCGGCGATTATAAGGAGTGAACGGCCTTCCCTTGCGATTGGTTCGAGGATAGGGAGAAGGTCCTTCATAGTGGAAATCTTCTTGTCGGTGATGAGGATGGACGGGTCGTCAAGAACAGCCTCCATCTTGTCGCCGTTGGTCATAAAGTAAGGTGAGATGTAGCCCCTGTCGAACTGCATACCCTCGACAACCTTGACCTCGGTCTCGGTGCCTTTGGCTTCCTCGACGGTGATGACTCCGTCCCTCTTTACCTTGGACATTGCGTCGGCGATGAGTTTGCCGATGTAGTTGTCGTTGTTTGCGGAAATGGTGCCGACCTGCTCAATCTTGGCGTAGTTGTCGCCGACTTCCTGAGACTGTGCCTTGAGGCTCTTGACGACCTCTGCGACAGCCTTGTCGATACCGCGTTTGATGTCCATAGGGTTTGCGCCCGCTGTGACATTCTTCAGGCCCACATTGATGATGGCCTGGGCGAGAACGGTTGCGGTGGTTGTACCGTCACCGGCCTGGTCGTTGGTCTTGGAAGCGACTTCCTTGACCATCTGGGCGCCCATATTTGCGAACCTGTCCTCAAGTTCGACTTCCTTTGCAACGGTGACACCGTCCTTTGTTACCTGAGGTGCACCGAATTTCTTGTCAATCACAACGTTGCGTCCCTTCGGGCCGAGTGTGACCTTTACTGCATCTGCAAGAGCGTCAGCGCCTTCCTTCATCTTGGCGCGAGCTTCTGTATTGAATTTTATATCCTTTGCCATAATTTACTTGTCTTTTTTGTCCATATTTGCCTTTTCATCGGTCACATACCCCGGTATGCTCCCTCTTCAAAAACAAATCTGTCCTAAAAAATCCTTCAAAATTTCCCCGAAGGATTATAGGGGGTTCGTTCAGATTTATTCGATTACAGCCAGAACGTCGGACTGCTTCATAATGAGGTACTTCTTGTCGTCGCAAGTGACCTCGGTGCCGGCGTATTTGCCGTAGAGGACACGGTCTCCGACCTTGAGTTCCATCTCTTCGTCTTTCTTTCCCGGGCCTGCCGCAACGACAGTTCCCTGCTGAGGTTTCTCTTTCGCTGTATCAGGAATATAAAGTCCTGAAGCTGTCTTGGTCTCGGCCTCTTTAGGCTCGATGACCACCCTGTCTGCCAATGGCTTAATCATAATTATAATGTTTTATTATTTACCTTTAATGGCTCTACCTTTCCGGAGCCGAAGAGGGAAAAGACAAACCCGATACCAAAGCCCCCGGTCTGCCAAATTGGCAGACCCTCCCGCAAGTCTGTCGCAAGGGGCTCTCGGGGCGGAGTCCGCTCTGCAATAAAAACAATTATTTTAGCGTTTCCGTCAAGCAGTCAGGCATTAAAGTTGAGTAAATGTGCGCCGAAAATCTTAAATCAACCGGATTATGAACAGCAACGATATCAATCAGAAAGCATTGGAGTACCACGCGGCGTTTCCGGCCGGCAAATTGGCGGTTAAAGCGACTAAACCGCTTGACAATCAGGAAGATCTCTCCCTGGCATACACCCCTGGCGTTGCGGCCCCGTGCCTTGAGATCCAGAAGGACTACCACAAGTCCTACCGCTACACTTCGAAGGGAAACCTCGTGGCCGTCATAACCAACGGCACTGCGGTCCTGGGTCTGGGAAACATCGGAGCCCTGGCCGGAAAGCCTGTGATGGAAGGAAAGTCAGTGCTTTTCAAAAAACTCTCGGGAATCGACGCCATCGACATCGAGGTGGACGCGACCGACATCGACGAGTTCTGCAGAACCGTCAAGAACATAGCCCCGACATTCGGCGGAATCAACCTTGAGGACATCAAGGCACCGGAGTGCTTCGAAATCGAGAAGCGCCTGCGCGAAGGACTTCACATCCCGCTTATGCACGACGACCAGCACGGAACGGCCATCATCAGCGCCGCCGCCCTTCTGAACGCGCTTGAGATTGCGGGAAAGAAGATGGAGGACGTAAAAATGGTCGTGAGCGGCGCCGGAGCCGCTGCAATCGCCTGCACGAAGATGTATGTAAGCCTGGGGCTGCGCAAGGAAAATGTCGTTATGTGCGACAGCAAGGGAGTTGTCCGCGCTGACAGAGGTGACCTTAACGAATACAAGAGGGAGTTCGCCACAACGCGCGACCTTCACACTCTCGCGGAAGCTATGGTCGGCGCCGATGTGTTCGTCGGCTTCTCGAAGGGCGGCACAGTGAGCCAGGATATGGTCCGCACGATGGCAGGGAATCCGATAATCATCGCGATGGCGAACCCTGTCCCTGAGATCGGCTACAACGAGGCCAAGGAGGCAAGACCTGACGCGATTATGGCGACCGGCCGTTCCGACACCCCGAACCAGGTCAACAACGTGAGCGGGTTCCCATACATCTTCAGGGGCGCGCTCGACACCTGGTCATCCGCCATCAACGAGGAGATGAAGCACGCAGCCGTGAAGGCGCTCGCAGACCTCGCGAAAGAGGATGTTCCGGAAGCTGTCCTGAAGGAATACGGTCTGAAGGAGCTCCATTTCGGCCCCGACTACATAATCCCTAAGGCTCTCGACCCGAGGCTTCTCGTGAAAGTCTCCACGGCGGTAGCCAAAGCTGCGATTTCATCCGGCGTCGCCCACCGCAAGATTACCGACTGGGACGCTTACGCCGAGGAATTGAGAAACTGGATGAAGGCCGAATAAAAAGCGGTCCCCGCTGATATTCAAGAAAAATCAGTAACTTCGCAAGACAATCGCACGGGAAAAACCTCAGAGCCTTTCCCTGCGGTTGCCTTTTGAATGTTATGGATATGAAAAAGTTACTGAAACTGCTCGCTACGGCGGGCGCAACTCTAATCGCTATGTCATCCTGCTGCAACAATTCTTCAACTGAGTCCGCTGCCTCCCAGGCGGTGCTGGACAACATCTCTTCAAGAACTTCCATCCGCAAGTTCACCTCCGACCCCGTGAGCGAGGAGGAAATTGAAAAAGTGCTTCGCGCCGCTATGTGCGCGCCTTCCGCTATGAACAGCCAGCCGTGGAGGTTCGTAGTCGTTCGCGATAAGGAGATTCTCGCCTCTATGGCTGAGAAGATGCCATACGCACGCCTTGACACCGCCCCGGTTGCAATCGTAGTCTGCGGCGACCAGAGCGGCTACTGCAAATTCTGGGAGCACGACTGCTCCGCCGCCGCAGAGAACATCCTGCTTGCGGCCCATGCCCTCGGGCTTGGCGGAGTCTGGACTGCGGCATCCGACGAGAAACGCGCTCCTATTGTCACGGAGGAATTGGGTCTTCCGTCCTTCATCCGTCCGCTCTGCGTCATTCCGCTCGGCCATCCGGCGGAGAATCCGGAGCCTAAGAACAAGTGGAATCCCGAGAACATCCACTACGACAAGTGGTAATGAAGCTGCGAGTGCAAGGCTCCCCACCGCTACATTCGCCACTTAAGTTTTGAAAAGCAAAATCTGCATAATCTCTTCGCTTGTCCTTGCCGCCTTCTTGACGGCAGGGACGGCTTTTTGTTGCCGGGCCCAAGCTCCAGAGACTGGAAAGAGCGGGCAGGTTTTCCTTGAATACCGCATCGAGAACGGGGACACCGTATTCGTGGACAGCATAAAGCCGGCGAAGGTCTTTATGCGACAGCCCCGGCACAAGGGAAGGGAATGGAGGAAATACTACCGCCTCGTGCACAACTTCAGCAAAGCCTATCCCTACGCGCTCGTAGCCCGGAGGATGGTGCAGCAGACCGACAGCATCATCGCCGCCGACCACCTCAAGGGCATCCGGAAGGACCGCTACATCAACGGGCTGCAGAAGGAGCTTTTCGGAGTGTTCGAGAAGCAGATGAGAAACCTCACAGTTTCGCAGGGTATGCTGATTATGAAACTAATCGACCGAGAGACCGGGCGCACTTCCTATAATATAATAAAGGACTACAAAAGCGGAATCACCGCCGGGTTCTGGCAGGGAGTGGCGAAGATGTTCGGATCGGATATGAAAAAGCCCTACGACCCCGAGGGCGAGGACAGGGAGATTGAGGCTCTTGTGAAGATCTGGGAGGACGGAGATTTCCCCGCGCTGTACTGGTCCATTTTCTGGGAGGACCCGCCCGAGGTGAACATCCCGGAGAAATACCGCAACTGGACGCCGGTGGAGGCTGATTTTGGCAAATAAATATTTTTTTCTAACTTTGCCGCGATTTTCGGGGAACATTTTTCCCGCAGAAAATGACTTGGAATATTAAAACAAACAAATATCAACTAAAAATTTTAATTATGTCTACTATTGCAGAAGAAGTAAAAGCAATCATCGTTGACAAACTCGGCGTTGAGCCGTCAGAGGTTACCGATAGCGCAAACTTCACCAATGACCTTGGTGCAGACTCGCTTGACAGCGTAGATCTCATTATGGCACTTGAACACAAATTTGACCTCGAACCGGATGACGAGGCTGAGGGTAAAATTGCAACTGTCGCTGACGCTATTGCATACGTTGAGAAGAAGGTTGCCGAGAAAAATGCTTAGGTGCAATTAATGCTTAGGTGCGATTGAAATCCAATTACACAAAATAAAGAGGATGGTCTTACAGACCATCCTCTTATTTTTTATTGCTGAGCGCCGTCCTCTATTCCTTAGGGTAGGAG
>CAVAMP010000016.1:0-5306 GCA_963589825.1 Flexilinea sp.
TAGGAAAAATCCGTAAAAAATACGCCCACAGAGCTTAAAAACTCTATGGGCGCATCATATTTAAATATGTATCGTACTATTCCTTAGAGGCTTGTGCCTGGGCATCCTTTTCTGAAGCAGGGGCATTTCCTTCAGAGGTCTGGGCGCTGTCCTCAGTGGCTGTCTCTTCGGCGCTGTCCGCTTCCTTGTTCTGCTCCTCGTCAAGCTCCTTGGTCTCCTCCTCGCTCAGCGGCTCGAGGTTCGCGTCAACCGCGGCAACATATCCGATCTTCTTTTTCTGCTCGTTGATGGCATTCTCGGCATTGGTCGTCTCCACGGCCTTCTCCACGCCCGTCTCGAACACATTTCTGATGGCGTTCGCGAGGTTCATCTTCGACTCGTCGATGGCCTGGGTGAAGACCGGAATCTTCTTCTCGCTGCGGTACTTCGCCTTGCCGATTTTGAACTTCAGGTGGTCGAAATCGGTGCCGTAGAGGTCCACGCCGAACTTGAACAGCAGAGGCGACTTGATGACCGAAACGTGGTAGCGGAACGACATATCCATATTCTGCACACCGCTCAGAGCCACCTTGTAGCGGTCCACTCCGAGGATGAACGGGAAGACTTCCAGCTCGCTGTCCTTGATGAGGCCCTCCACCGACATGCTGTCGATTCTGAGCTCCTTCTTGTTGCGGAACTTCAGAATCTTCGTGAGCTTCTTCAGATCCTCATCCTGCGCGAGGCTGAGGTTCTTTCCGCTGATTCTCATCACTCCGTCAACGCTCGGCATGACGATGTTCATCGCAGTGTCAAGCGCAGCTGTGCCCGCAATCTCGCAGTCCAGAAGACCGTCGAATGAGCTGAGCATCGGCACGACTTCGCTTATCTGCGGCACCATCTGCATCACCTCGCCCGCCGTCACGTCGATGAGGTTGAGGTTGAACCCGGTTTTGATGTCGGTTTTGCTGCGGGTGGCGTAGAAGCCCTCGAAGAAGAGGTTTCCGAGGTTTGCCGCAGCCATTGTGTTGTAGATCTGAACGCACCTCTCCTTCATCTTCACGTTGCAGTGCAGCCAGTCGATAACCATATTCGAGTATTCCATGTCGTAGCACTCCACGGCAAGGTCGGCTATTACATTCGCCGGCACCACGATAAGCTGCGAGGCTGTCGTGTCAACTTCGGCCGTGGAGGCCTCGGAGACTGCCTGCTGGAACTCCGAGTCGGAAAGCGCCGTGCTCCCTTCTGTTGCGTGTTCCTCTGAGAACTGCTGGCCCTTTGCGTAGGCGGAGAGAAGTTCATTGCAGTCCAGGCGGTCGGAAACGAGTTTTGCGTCCACCTTAATCGGCCCTCTTCCGAGAAGCGCCCTCTTGAGTCCGGTGATTTTTCCCGTGAACGAAAGTGAGGACTCTCCGCTTGCGAATTTGAAGCTGTCGAGGTTTATGCGGTCGTTGTTGAAGGAGGCACTCACATCCGTCGCCACATTTGTCAGCGGCAGCAGAGGAGTCACAATTTTAGCCCTCCCGAGAGCGATGCTTCCGTTGATTCCCCACTCCATAAAGTATTTGCGAAGGGATTCGTCCAGTTTGAGGTCGATGTCCTGTTTGCGGAAATCCTCCTCCTTGAGCCACTCCGGCATAGGGCCCGGGGCTTTGCGGTTGCGCATCATAGTGGCAAAGAGCGAGTCGCGCCGGACGCCCGGATAGACCGTCGCGAGGGAGTCGAGGAAATGTTCCCTCCTTCGCTTCATCTCCACGGTCTTCATCTCCGCCGTGAGGGAAATGTTGGCGTTTTTCGCGAACACACGGCCCTCGGCGGCCTTCATTCTTGCCGCGCGGTTGCGGCTCGTGAACGAAAGCACAGGGATTTTGCTGTTACCGTTGTTGTAGGTGATCCGGAAGGTGTTGTTCGTTCCGTTGAGGCCTACGGATGTGGAGTCGGCGTCGCGCAGCGAGAGATAGTCCGCCGTGAAATCGCCCCTCATCGGGTAGAAAATCGTGGATGTGTCCGTGCCGGTTATTATGCCGGCGTCGTTTTTCATCTTGAGGGCTATGTCCCGTCCCTTGATGGTGAGCGATGGCCCGTAACCTGCTCTCACCGTGTCTATGTAGGCTGATATTTCCAGAATACGGGACTTTCTCGCGTCGGTCTCGTCCACTTTTCCCCTTTTCGCCCCGAGACGGAAATCCACCGAGTCGGCATAGACGTCGATGGTGTCCTTGGCGTCGTTGACCCTCAGGTCCTGAGCGATGAGGTAGCCGTTGAGATTGGCCTTGGGAAGTTTCGCTATCTCAAGCTGGGAAACCCTTACGCTGCCCTGAACCTTGCCCTTGAGCGCTCCGGAAGCCGAAATGCCCATATCATCCGGAAGAAGGGATGCAAGAGTGTCGAGCTGGGAGCGAAGCGAAAGGTCCATTCCGAGCAGGATGTCGTCCCCGAGAATGTCCATAACGTTGAGATGTCCCTTGAGGCGTGTGCTTTCAAGAGCTTTGACGTCGATATTGTCAAGCAGCAGGTTGTAGCGCCCTTCGGAGTCGGTCTCCACCTCGCCGTCAATGGTAAGATGGGCGCTGAGCGAAGTGCTGTCCACTGAAACCGTAGCCTCGGGAACAGAGAAAATGCCGCTAACCGGAGGAAGTTTTCCGCTTTCATAGACATAGTGTCCGTCAACTACGAGTTCCGCCGTGAGAAGCGCGTCGGTCTTCACCTTGTCAGCGTCGTCGTAGATTATCTGCTTTCCGTATTTTTCGAGAATTGTCTGCACCGGGACTTCGTCAATGTCCACATCCGCATTAATGTAGAGGCTGTCCGAAGGCATCTGAACCCTTCCCGAAACCCGGAACGGGATGTAGGCGATGCTTCCGTCGAGTTTTGTAAAATCAATCGTCGTAATCTCCTGGTCCTTAGGCATATCCACCTTTCCGTCAAGGCTTATCGGCACCTCGAGCCTGCCCCAGGAGGATGTGCCGAGGAATGCGCGGGAGTTCATCTCGACATCTATAAGATGGCCCCTGCGGCCCTTCACCCTAAGATAATCCACACCCGCAAGGAGCGTGTCGGCGCCCACTCTTCCGGCGGCAAAAAGGCTGTCCACCCCGATCTCGAACCTCTTGCGCCAACGCAGATTGCTGCTGATCTTTCCCTTGAGCGATGCCTGGTTGAAGCGAAGAAGAGCCGAGAGGGTGTCGGTGGCGTCGGAATAGACGACCGTAGGCCCGTCGCAAAGGCATATTCCCCCGAATTCTATCTCAGGCAGGTTGAAGCCCCCTTCGTCCGAGGTCTCTAAGGTGTCGGAAGGCTCTTCGCTTTCCCCGAGAATGTCCCAGTTGGACCTTCCGTCAGAGAAGGTGTGGGCAAAAATCCTCGGTTTGCAAAGGTCGATGTCAGGAATGGAAAGTTTCCATCCAAGGAGCGCGAACGGATTGATTCTCACCTCGAAGCGGTCGAAAACCGCGAGGGTGTCCTTCTGTGGCCCGCGGCCCATATACTGGATGCGGAAATCCGGAGTAATCACCTCGTCGAACTTCTCGTGCGGGTAGGTCACCGTGCAGCTGTCGAGGCTCAGTTCCACCTCCGGGAACGCTCCGAACATCGACACTCCGATCTGTTTGAAGTGAAGATCCGCGCCCTTGACATATTCTCCGGCATATTTTTCCACTATCCCCGTCAGTACGGAAGGGGAGAGGACTATCTGCAGCACCACGAGCACCGCAGCCCAGAACCCCACAAGGCCCCCGACGACTCCGAGGGCAATTTTCCAACCTTTGCTTAGCTTTTTTGCCATAAAATTTACCTTTTCCAAAAAGTTCGCAAAAATACAATTTGAAATCCAAATAATCTATAAATATGAGAAAATAACAAAGATGTTTTGAATTTTTTCCAAAAAGTTCTAAATTTGAAGTCTCATTCTCCGGACACGCCACGGAGTGTGAATTGAACCCGTTTATATATAGGTATACGGGACCCATTGTAAGGTATTTGACTGGAAGGTTAAGGCGTTTTAACGGACATTTTACTATGGACGACGCATTCATTTTTGACAAATATGTGACAGGCAAGGCCTTCACGGGCAGATATTCGGAGTGCAACGCGCTCGGCAATCTTATTGAAAGAGGGGAGAACGTGAGCATTTATGCCGCGCCGAAAGCGGGCAAGACCTCCCTTGTGCAGCAGGCTCTGATAAATCTCAGAACTTCCGGAAGCACGCTCACGCCGATTATGCTCAATATTCTCAAAGTCAGAACGACCGAGGACTACCTTTCAACGCTCGCTTCCGCCGTCATTTCCGCCGTTGCCGGGGGACCCTACGAATATGAGTCCTTTATTCAGAAATATCTCCCCGGCGGTAATTTCTATTTTGATTCATCCGACTACGAGGACTTCGGAAAAATTGTCCAGATGAAGGGGGAGGCAAGCGAAGATGACATAGTCGCGGGTCTGAGTCTTCCCTACGCCGTCGCGGAGCAGACGGGAAAGAAACTCTGCATCGTTATCGATGAGTTTCAGACGATTATGCAGATTCCGTCTTACGAGAGAGGGCTTCGGCATATGGAGGTAATCTCCTCGGAATATGCAGAAAGCGGCAGGATGAGCTACGTCTTCTGCGGCTCCGCGGTCAACGCTATGAAATATATTTTCGCCGAGAAAAAGTTTTTCTTCAGAAATGTCGTCAATATCCCTCTTAGCCAGATCAGCGAGCAGGACGTGATAGACTACATCGTTGAGGGGTTCCGCCCGAGCGGCAAGGTCATCGAAAAGGACCTTATCCAGAAGCCCTACAGAGTATTCCGCGGATGTATGTGGTATCTTAACCAGATGTTTTTCCTCTGCGGCGCGAGAGCCATAGGATATATAAACGAGAAGATTATTTCCGACTCCATAGAGACCTTGATTTCGTACAATCTGCCGCGCTTCCGCACCTATGTGAACAGCCTCACCGTGTTTCAGATTTCGTTCCTTCGGGCCGTTCTTCACGGACAGACCCGTTTCAGCGCCGCAGAGGTCATCGAAAAGTACGACCTCCACTCTTCCGCCAATGTGAAGAGGGTCTGCGAGGCGCTGATGAAAAAGGAAATCATAACCTTCACCGAAAAGGGCGAGCCGATGGTCATCGATCCATTATTCGAGTATTGGTTCCGCCGCGAAATTCTCTAGGCCGATAAAGATTTCTCGCCTTCAGGGGAAAAATAATTTTGAAATAAAAATAATCTTCGTATCTTTGCACGCTCAAAAATCGGGAGGCTTGTTTTTCCCGGTCTTTGAACGATTCCGAAAAGAAAAAGGAGGTGATTTAGTTATGATTATAGTACCGGTTAAAGAAGGCGAAAACA
>CAVAMP010000016.1:5316-48850 GCA_963589825.1 Flexilinea sp.
GTACTGGAGGTACACGACTGATGAAAAAAGGAATATAGACCAAAAAGATACTCAAAGACAACCAAAAGATTTTTAACTGGTTACGACAAGAAAAAAGGAGGTGATTTAGTTATGATTATAGTACCGGTTAAAGAAGGCGAAAACATCGAGAAGGCACTCAAGAAATTCAAGAGGAAATTCGAGAAGACAGGAGCTATCCGTGAGCTCAGGGCCCGCAGGGAGTTTGAGAAGCCGTCAGTAAAGGCGAGAAAGGCCAGGATGAAAGCCATCTATGTGCAGCATCTCCAGCTTCAGGACGAGCAGTAATTTGAAACAATTATTTAAGGCTGACAAGCCCGCTGAAGAGTCGGACGTTCCGACCGCTTGCAGTCAAAACTTATTACAATAAAGTTTTTTATGTACGCAATCGTAGAAATTGCAGGCCAGCAGTTCAAAGTTGAGGCTGGCAAACAGATTTTCGTCAACCGTCTCGCTGCGAAGAAAGACGAGAATGTTGAATTCGCTTCAGTTCTCCTTTTGGACAACGACGGCGACGTTAAGGTTGGCGCCCCTTACGTAGAAGGCGCAGTTGTAAAGGCAACCGTTCTCGACGACACTTGCAAGGCAGACAAGGTTCTCGTCTTCAAGAAGACCCGCCGCAAAGGTTTCCAGAAATGCAACGGACACCGTCAGTATCTTACCAAAATCCAGATCAACGAGATCGCTTAAAGCAGAGGAGAATTAATTTATGGCACATAAAAAAGGCGTCGGTAGTTCAAAGAACGGCCGTGATTCATTAAGCAAAAGGCTCGGTCTCAAGAAATTTGGAGATCAGGCAGTTAAGGCAGGAAATATCCTCGTTCGCCAGAGGGGTACAGTTCACTACCCTGGCTTGAACGTCGGAATGGGTAGGGACCACACTCTCTACGCCCTCATCGACGGAAAGGTTAAATTCTGCAAAAAAGCTGAGAACAAGTCATACGTCTCGGTAGTCCCTTTTGAGAACTAAACTCAGGGATTCTATGCAAAGTAAAAAAGACTGTTACTCCCTGAGTAATAGTCTTTTTTTAGATATTGTCTTAAAAGGCGAATCGCTGCGTTTCGCTCCTAGCGAAAATCCTCACAACCTTAGGTTGCTGCGGTTTTCGCGTCGTCGCAAGCCTTGCGCTTCATCCTTTTAAGCCTAATATCTACAGATTGAAATAATTAAAACTTATTGATATGCTTACACTTAAATTACTTCGCGAACAGCCGGAGTTTGTAGTGAAGAAACTCGCTGTCAAAAACTTTGACGCAAAGGAAATCGTCGAGAAAATCAATGCGCTTGACGCAGACCGCCGTGCGCTCCAGACCGAACTTGACTCCTGCCTTGCGCAGCAGAAAAAGCTTGCCGCAACAATCGGCGCCCTTATGAAAGACGGAAAGAAAGAGGCCGCAGAGGAGGTTAAATCCGAAGTTGCAGCCCTCAAGAGCCGTTCAGGCGAGATTGACGCCAAGGCTCAGAAGACCCAGGAGGAGCTTATGTCTCTCCTCGTTCTTCTTCCGAACATCCCTTGCGATGCAGTTCCCGAGGGAAAGACCGCGGCTGACAACGTAGTTGTGAAGATGGGCAACGAAATTCCTGACCTCGGTCCGGACGCCCTTCCTCACTGGGAGCTCGCAAAGAAGCTCGATATCATTGACTTCGACCTCGGAGTAAAACTCACCGGAGCCGGATTCCCTGTCTACAAGGGCAAGGGCGCAAGGCTTCAGAGAGCCCTCATCAACTACTTCCTCGACATCAACACCCGCGCGGGCTACCTTGAGGTGGAGCCGCCTGTGATGGTCAACGAGGCTTCAGGATTCGGCACAGGCCAGCTCCCTGACAAGGAGGGCCAGATGTACCACGCAACAGTCGACAACTTCTATCTCGTGCCTACCGCTGAGGTGCCGGTTACCAACATCTACCGCGATATGATTCTCTCCGACGGCGACTTCCCTGTGAAGATGACCGCCTACACCCCTTGCTTCCGCCGTGAGGCAGGCTCATACGGAAAGGACGTGCGCGGACTGAACCGTCTGCACCAGTTCGACAAGGTGGAGATTGTCCGCATCGAGAAGCCGGAGAACTCCTATGCAGCTCTCGACGATATGATTGCCCACGTTGAAGGCATCGTGAACAGCCTCGGACTCCCTTACAGGATTCTCCGTCTTTGCGGCGGCGATATGAGCTTCACTTCCGCAATCACCTACGACTTCGAGGTTTATTCCGCAGCCCAGGGCCGCTGGCTTGAGATTTCTTCAGTTTCCAACTTCGAGTCCTATCAGGCAAACCGCCTGAAGCTCCGCTACAGGACCGAGGACGGAAAGACCGAGCTTGCGCACACTCTGAACGGATCTTCACTCGCTCTTCCTAGGGTGGTTGCCGCGCTTTTGGAGAACAACCAGAAGGACGGAAAGATAATCATTCCTGAGGCACTTCGTCCGTACACTGGCTTCGACGTAATCGACTGATTTTGAATAGAAAAAGCGGATTGCTTTGTTACGCGTCTTGCCCAAATCCTCACAACCCTAAGGTTGCTCCGGTATTGGGCTTCAACGCAAGCCTCGCACTCCATCTTTTTCTTTTTCAAAATCTCCTCTTTACTCTTTGTAAGGCATAAAGATTGCTTTTCTGCGCCGCGGCTAAACAATTTTCGGCGTGGAAAACTCTCAGGAAAAGATAATAATGGGAATTGACCCCGGAACCAATCTTCTTGGCTTCGGGGTCATTTCTGTGGATGAAGGGGGGCCGAAGTTTGTGGATATGGGAGTTGTGGACCTGAGGAAGGAAACGGACCATTTCAAGAAACTTGCGGTGATTTCCAATGAGATAGCCCTCATTATGGACAACTATCACCCCTCCGAGCTCGCCATCGAGTCGGCCTTCTACGCGAAGGACGCCCAGGTGATTCAAAAGCTGGGACGTGCGCAGGGAATTGTTATAGCCGAAGCCCTCAAGAGGCTCATCCCCGTGAGCGAATACGCTCCCAGGAAGGCGAAAATCGCTGTGACGGGAAACGGAGCGGCCTCCAAGGAGCAGGTCAGCCTGATGATTCAAAAGCAGCTGGGGATCAGCGTCACTCCCACGCATCTCGACGCCACGGATGCCCTTGCGATTGCTCTCTGCCACTATTATGAGTCCCGGGGCCCGTTGAAGAGTGCTGGAAGCGGAGGCGACTGGAAAAAATTCATCGCCGCCCATCCCGAAAGAGTGAAATGACGGCGGGTGGCTTCCCAGGAGTGCTCGAAACTTTAATTTCACCCCGGCTTTAATCCCCGCCGATTTAGGAGTGTCTAAAACTCCGAGTGTTAGCAAATAATTAAAAATGGGTCGTGAGACCCGAATGTAAAGATATGAATTTGAAAAAGTTAGGTAGTGTTCTATTGCTGGTGGCAGCATTGGCGTTCTCCTCTTTGAGCGCCGCGGCACAAGGAGGCTCCACCGTCAAACTCCGTCTCACGGACTCCGCGAGCGGAGAGCCTGTTCCGTTTGCAACGGTTTCCCTCACCCCGAAGGGCGCAAAGGAAGCCAAGTATTATGTCCTTTCGGACGCGGACGGAGCGGTGACCCTGAGCAAAGTCTCCAAGGGAGAGTACAATCTCAAGGCCGAGATTATGGGTTACAAAAACGTCGAGATGGCCATCACGGTCTCAAAGTCCGAGGACCTCGGCGAAATCAAAATGTCTGAAGATGTGCAGGTGCTTGACGCAGCGACAGTTACGGCTGTAGGCAACCCTATAATCGTCAAAAAGGACACCATCGAGTACAACGCTTCCTCGTTCAAGACTTCGGACAACGACATGCTCGAGGAACTCCTCAAGAAACTCCCGGGAGTGGAGGTTTCAGAGGACGGAAGCATCACTGCGAACGGCCAGACCATCTCCAAAATCACCATCGACGGCAAGACCTTCTTCCTCGATGACCCTTCGCTGGCATCGAAGAACATCCCAGCGAAGATGATTGAGAAAGTGAAGGTGGTGGAGAAAAAGTCCGATCAGGCTATGTTCACCGGCATCGACGACGGAAATGAGGAAACGGTTATCGACCTCTCGCTCCGCCCGGGGATGATGCAGGGCTGGTTCGGCAACGTTATGGCAGGCGGCGGACACGATGTTCCGAGCGCGAACAACGATATGAACGACTGGCGCTTTCAGGGTGCGGCTATGGTCGGCCGTTTCACCGACAAGAGCCAGCTCAGCATAATCCTTAACGGAAACAACACCAACAACAGGGGCTTCAACGACCTCGCCGGCTCGATGATGGGCAATATGCGTGGAGGCGGTGGCGGAATGGGCGGCGGCCAGGGAGGCTGGGGCCGCGGTAACGGCATCACGACCTCGTGGATGGGCGGCGTCAACGGTGCGTTCACTCTTCTTGACGGGGATATGGACCTTGCCACGAACTACCTCTACAACGGCACCAACAAATATGTCACCGAGGACAGCAAACTCATAAACTACCTCAATGACGGCAGCTCCCTCACCACGAACAACAACGGCTACAGCACCACCCGCACCAACGGACACCGCTTCGGAGTAAGGCTCGAGCACAAGTTTTCGGACAACACCTCCATCCTCTTCGAACCTAGGGTGAACTTCGGTAACGGAGACTATGTGGAAAGGTCGGACTACGACATTTCCAGGGCCGTCGGGGACACGACCAACATCGGTACGACGAACAACACCGGAGCCAACAAGAACTGGACGACCGAGGGCTTCCTCCTTTTCCGCCAGAAACTCGGAAAGCCGGGAAGAACCCTTTCCCTTATGACCCGCTACAGCTTCAGCGGAAACAATCTGGACGGCTACAACCAGTCATTCACGAAGACTTTTGACGGCGGAGAGGCCACCGACTATGTGAACCAGAGAATTGACCGCAAGTCCAACACCTACTCCGTGAACGCCCGCCTCGTCTACACAGAGCCTCTCTGGACAAACTTCTATCTCGAAGCGAACTACTCCTACGGATGGAACAGGAACACCTCGGTGAAGAACGCCTACAACAGCGGCAACATCGCATCGCTGAATCCATCAAAGTATGACGACATCGTCTATACCGCCGACGGGGAAGTGCTTGACGACACCTATTCCAACAACATCGTCAATGTCGCGCAGAACCACTCAGCAGGTATGAACCTTATGTATCAGAAGGACAAGATCAGGGCACAGCTCGGTTTCTCCGCGAACCCGACAATAACCGACAACACCACCAACGGCAAGGACTACAACAGCACCGTTGTGAAGTGGTCTCCTCAGGCTTCCTTCAGTTACGACCTTTCCGAGAACTCGAACATCCGTATGTTCTACTTCGGAAGCTCCGACCAGCCTACGACCTCCCAGCTCATGCCTGTGCCGGACAACAGCGACCCGGTGAACATCTCGCTCGGTAACCCGTACCTGAACCCGTATTTCAGCCACCGTCTCCGCGGTATGTTCCGCTACTCCAACAAGAAGAACTTCATCTCCGTGAACGGATTCTTCGGCGGCACGCTCGTTCAGGACGCCATCACAAGCGCGACCTGGTATGACAACAACTCCGTGAAGTACAACATTCCTGTGAATACGAAGGTCACCGGCAACGCCGACGCGAGGGTTATGGTGAACATTCCGTTCGGAAACTCCGGCTTCTCGATGTTCTCTATGACCAACGGAAAGTATTCCCGCTCCACTTCCTACATCGGAACTACATCCTTCTCCACCAAGGCTTCGGAGTATTACGACTCTTCAACTGCAGAGTTCGACTATGTGAAGTTCCACCAGGACTACGGCAGCGACCTCTCCTCATACGCAGACGACTTCACGACGAACAACATCCAGAGCGTGAACTTCACCGAAAGGCTCAGGTTTACCTACAGGAACGACTTCGTGGAGCTTAATCTCGGAGGCCGCACAAGGATGTCAAAGTCTTGGTACACAATCGCTTCGGCTCAGACCAACACCACCTGGAACAACCAGGCGAACGGCTCTATGAACTGGACTCTGCCGTGGGGGATGAACCTCATCTCCGATTTGGATTACAACTGGTATCGCGGTTACACCACTCCTCAGGACTCAGAGTTCATCTGGAACGCCGAGATCACTCAGTCGTTCTACAAGAAGAAATTCACTCTCGCAGTGAAGGCCTACGACATTCTGAACAAGTCCAAGAACCTCTCCGTGACCGACGAGTCCAACTACCACAAGGAGGTGCGCAACAACACCCTCGGACGCTACATCATCCTTTCTTTGACTTATCGGTTCGGAAACTTCGACAGCTCGAAGGCCGGGAACAGGCGCGGCGGGCCTATGGGCCCTCCTCCGGGAAGGTAGGACTGGAGGCGATAATGAGAACTTTAGGCGTGGTTTTGTAATCATTTTTACAAAATCGCGCTTTTTGTTTGTCACATTTTTACTACATTTGCATCTTCTTTTGCGCACGGAGGAAAACGGGCGGTTTTATGACGCTTTTTCCCGGAGCAAAAAAGTAGAACAGTGGTTAGATATTTCTTTAAAATTCAATAGTTTAAAATTTGGGAAAGTATGAAAAAAGTTCTTTTCGCAGCAGTTGCACTCGTTGCAATGCTTTCAGCTGCTTCTTGCAGCAAATCAGACAAGTGCAAATGCACCTATGAGACAAGTCTTATCAAGCAGCAGACTGTAGAGGTTAGCAAACCTGAGGACAAGAAGTGCTCTGAGCTTACCAGCAGCGACATTAACGTTCTTGGTGTCAAGATTGACGCAACCGGTGTTGTTGACGTTAAATGCTCTAACAACTAATCGCAGGCTTTACTCTGTGATTTCGACAGTCCCGAGAGTACTCTTGGGACTGTTTTTCTGTGTCTCCGCCGGTGCCAAACTCGCGGGCGTCGGGGAGTTTGAACTCTACATCTTCTCCTTCGGTTTTGCGAGCTTCGACCTCTGCACCCTTGCCGCAAGGCTGATAATTGCGGGAGAGTTCATCCTGGGGCTGGGCCTTGTCAGCGGCTGGTGGCACCATTTCGTGAACGGGGTCACTGCGGCGCTTCTCGTGGGTTTCTCGGCGTTTCTTTTCTGGCGAATGGCTCTTGGCGACACCGCCTCCTGCCACTGCTTCGGTTCTCTTGTGGATATGAACCCGGCGCAGTCCCTCATTAAAAACGCCGCGGCTCTTGCGGTGCTCATCATCGCGTGGATTTTCCCGGGGGAAATAAATATACATAAACACAGAGGTCTTATCGCCGCGGGGCTCTCGGTCGCTGTTCTAGTTGCCGTTCCGCTAATCAATCCGCCTGACTTCTGGTTCCGCCTCACAGGAAGCGGGTCCTCGGACCTTAATGCGGAAAAATTCCGCGAGGCGGCTGACACCACGGAGCTTCTCAGCGGCCCTCAGATGGTCTGCTTCTACTCTCTTACCTGCGAAAACTGCCGCCAGTGCGCGGTGAAAATGGCGGGGATAATCCGTCGGGACAATCTCCCGCAGGATAGGATCCATTGCTTTTTTATGGAAGAATTTGTGGATATGCCGCACGCAATCGGCGTTTTTTATGACAAGTTCGGTGCGGGTCTTCATCTTCCATATCTCTGGGCCCCCGTTCTGGACTTCCTCCCGATAACCAACGGCTCTATGCCGCTTGTGTGCCTTTTTGAGGACGGCGCTCTCGTGAGGGAGTATGACCGGCTCACCGTGGACGAGGAGTTTATCACGGAGTTTTTGACCACGCAGGATTAAATGCCTGTCCATCAAAGGATAAGGCTCTTGGCGCAAGTTTCTTTTTATTTTACGCTTTATATTGAAAAAATGTGTATCTTTGCGCCCGCATTTAGGGAGGATTTGCACACATCCCCTTTATTGGTTTGAATATCAAGTATTTATTAAACTTTAGTACAATGAAAAAGTTTCTTATGGTTTTCGCAGCTGTAGTTCTTGCTGCAGTTTCAATGAACGCACAGCCTCGTGCAATCGGTGCCCGTCTCGGCTACGGCGCTGAGTTCTCTTATCAGCACTCTCTCGGAGAGAATATGCTTCAGGCTGAACTCTCATTCCCTGGATTTACCTGGGGCGTAGGTGCAGCCGCAACTTACGACTGGATCAACCCGTTCGGCACAAGCGTTCCTTGGAGCCACAAAGGTGAGTGGAACTGGTATATGGGTGTCGGTGCAGCCGCTGGACTTGCCTGGCCGAGAATTGACTCAAATGATGGCATAAGGCATTCAGAAGGCGGATTCTATGCAGGCGTTGCCGGTCGCGTAGGTATCGAGTATGACTTCTGGTTCCCGCTTCAGCTCTCTCTTGACTGGAGGCCTGTTTTCGGACCGAGCGTAGCTTGGGACTCCACTACTACCAACGGCAGCAGGGTAACTAACTATAGCACCGCCTACTATATGGGAGGCCTTTATGCAGGTGCCATCTGCCTCGGTGTAAGGTACAAATTCTAGTCGAAGAGGGCGTTAACCCTTTAAAAACACAAAAGAGCGACCGTCTGGCCGCTCTTTTTGTTTATATCTGATTTTATATATAACTTTGGGGCTGGTAAAAAGGAAATTATGGCGAAGAAAAAGAGAAAATCACGGAAAGCCAAGGCGGCTGAAAGTCAGCTCGCGGGGAGCGTTTCCCTAAGGCGCCGCGCCGCTGAGCGCCGCTCCCACCGTCAGGTCATCTATCTCAACGACAATGAACTCGCCGCTGTGAATCTTTATTGCCGAAAATTCAACGTCCGCTCCCGTTCCGCCCTTTTCCGCGAGTCGGTGCTGATGAGGGTCATCAGCGTTCTGGATGAAAGCCAACCAACTCTCTTTTAATAGTTATGGGCGGGCCTCTGATGAGGCCTTGCTAATCCTTGTTGTTAATCTTTGTTGTTAATCTTCGCTTTAATCTTTATTGGACATTATGTCTAGGATTACGTCGTCCGTGACCTGCATTCCCACCGAGCCTATGCGGCCGAGGTTGCGGATGGTCTTTTCTATGTCGTCCTCAATGATGCCCTCGCAGGAGGAAATGCAGACTCCGTCAAGGGCGAGAACTGCTGACTGAACCGCGCAGGCGACCCCTGAGGCCACTTTCATCGCGCAGCCTGTCTTCGCTCCGTCGCAGACCATTCCGGTAATGTTCCCGATCATATTCTTGATGGCGTTGCAGACCTCCGCATAGCCGCCTCCTCTAAGATACACAAGCCCGCAGGACGCGCCTGTGGAAGCAATCACGCAGCCGCAGAGAGCGGACAGCTTGCCAAGATAGGACTTGATGTGGATGGCGGTAAGGTGGCTGAGAACAAGAGCTCTTGCAAGGGCCTCGTCGCTCACAGCGCTGTGCAGCGAGTAGGCAATAACCGGCATAGTCACCGTGATGCCCTGGTTTCCGCTTCCGGAATTGCTCATCGCAGGCAGAGTGCACCCTGCCATCCGGGCGTCAGAAGCCGCGGCCGTAAGCGACATCGCGTAGGAGAGGAAGTCCTTTCCGAAAACGGGAGTGAATCTCGGGTCCGAGAGCGTTTTCCCGACCCTGAGCCCGTAGTCTCCGGAGAGGCCCTCCTGGGCGAGGCGGAGATTCATAGTCTTTGACTCCAGGATGAACTCGATGTCTTCAAACGCGACTGTCCGCGCAAAATCATATATCTCCCTGATGCTCAAACTGCACCCGAGAGGAACTTCTGCAGACGCATTTGTGTCTTCTGAGCGGCCCTTTTCAATGGCGGAGTGGTCCTCCGAGTTTGCGGGGCTCTCGCAGTCATTTATCGAAGAAACGGGGCTCTCGCAGTCGTCTTTGGATGAGCGGGAACTGCTGAGAAGCCTCGAGTCAAACCAGATCTCCACAATCCTGTCGTGGTCGTCCTCGATTACGGCCGAGCCGCTGTGCACGCCCTTTTCGCCGCTCGCTATCACAATCACCTTTACATAGAGCTTGTGACTGGTCTTCGCGGTGCTCACTTTCACCCTTCCTTCGCTCACCATCCTTTTCGCCTTTTCCACAGCCTCGGGGCAAAGGTCGTGGAGCACTTCGAGACCGTACTCCGACTTTCCGCAGACGGCTCCGAGAGCGGCCGCAATGTGCAGCCCGACCATCCCCGTGCCGGGGATTCCGACTCCCATCCCGTTCTTGAGGATGTTCCCGCTGACTTCCACCTCAAGGCTCACTGAAACAGGTCCTGCGGCCTTCTTATCTCCGTCAACTTCCCCGGCGGGCGCTGTGTCCCCGGTCCTGGAGACTCTTTCGCGAAGCACCTCGCAGGCCTTTGCGGCGGCAAGCGCCACGGCAATCGGCTCCGTGCAGCCAAGAGCAGGTTTCACCTCAGAGTGAATGAGTCCGATAATTTCCTTTTCCCTTTGAGTCATAGTCTGTAGTATATTTTCTGCCTTCCGGCGGCCGTCTATTTGAGGCCTCTGGCGGGCATTATTTGAAAAAGTCGAGGCAGTATTCGAAAATCTCCTCCATCTTTCCGAAATCCTTCACCGTTTCCAGCGGAAATCCTATGCAGACGGCCTTGTAGCCCTTCCCCGTGTAGGAGACTGCGGCGGAAATGCCGGTGTCGGAGTAGCGGAGAATGGTCTCGGAGGAAGCGGACGCCGGGACGATTCCGTCAGGTGACTCCACCCAGTAGCGCTCAGCGTTAGGAGCGGAGTAGATGCTGCCCCTGATGCCTTTTTTCTTCGGGAGAGTCCAGCGATATTCTCCGCTGCGGCTTCCGTGGGAGTTTATGTGCGAGTAGCCAAGCGTCGATGCGGCAAATTCTTTTGCGCGCGCCGAGGTTTCCTTGTCCTTTGGGACCGGATAAATCGCGTCAGAGAGGTCTGTGCCGATGTTCGCTCCGCTTACGATGAGATTGCACCCTTTTTCCGCGCAGGAGCGGAGCCTTTCCTGCAGAAGGGGAGGGAAGACGCTGTAGCGCGGCTCCATTTTCCCAGTGCCGCGAGGCGTCGTGACTTGTTTTCCGCAGAGAAGGTCCACAACCTGCTCTGTCCCGCTGCCAAAGCCCGCTACCCCCTCGCAGAAGGCTCCTCGGCTCATAGAGGCGAAACTGTAGCCAAGGCAGAGCAGCGCTTTGCCGTGAAGGGCGGGGTAGTCGAAGGTGTTGCCGGCATAGACCGAGGCCGCGCAGTCGGTGTAGGAGGCTCCGAAGCCCGGACAGTCGTCGTCCACCCAGGGAAGCGAGCGGTTGAACTGGTACATCTCCCCGATGAAGTTTATTTTCCGTCCCAGGTCCACTCCGCCGTCGGCGCGGTTGTCAAATCCGGCGTAGCCTTCAGTCTCGATGAACGATGGCATAGCCACCCTGTCGAAGTTGTTGACAATGAGAACGCTCCCTTTGGTCTTCCTGCCGTTTGGCACTCCGGCCGAAAGCGTCTCGGAAGGGAAAGAGCGTCCGCCCTCGTTGAAGGCGGTTATGCGGAAGGAATGGATGTGACCTTTGGAAAGCTTCAGAGAGTAGTGCAGCCTGCCGTCGGTGCCGGTCGAAACGCCTTTAAGAAGTTTTCCGTCGGAAAAGGCCCCGTCGTCTTCGGATGTGCTGAGAATGTAGCCGGAGGGGGTTGCAGTGGGCTCCAGAGGGTCGGCGGACGGCCTCCAGCTAAGGTCCACGGTGAACTCCCCGTCGGAAACAGAGGAAACGCTGGCGGCAAAATCCTTCACCGGAAGCGGCTCCACTGCGTACGGAACTCCGTAGCGGCTGCTCAGGTACTTAAGCATGCCCTTGTAAACTGCCCTTGAAACCGTGAAACGGAACTCCGGGTCGAGCCCGAATTTCATATCGTTGAAATTCTGGTGGGAAAGCAGCTCGAGAATCATCGCCGGGGCGGTAGGGGTGCGGGACTCAAGATAGGAGCGGTCCTTTGTGCCGCGGCGTTGCCAGGTAGGGTCGAATGTAGCCCTGATGTCCTCCACAACCTGGGTCTGCACGGCGTCGGCATATTCCCGGCTCGTGAGCCTTTTCTCTCCCGAAGGCAGCTCCTTCCGTCCTTCTGAAACCGAAGTGTAGATTGCCAGCGTGCCGATTGTGGAGTCCCTTGCGGCGATTCCGGCATCGGTGTGGAAGGCAAATGAGAGGTCAACGGGAATGCCGAGTCCGGGGGCTTTCGGGTTCATCGCCGAGCCTCCGCTAATCCAGTCCACCCAGGTTCCCCTGCACATATAATCGTCCTTGTAGTCGCTTTTTCCCTCGTTCTGGCTCCATACTTCCTTTGGCACTCCGTACCACTGGAGGCTGTAGCGGGCGGCTTCGGCAAAGCGCGGCATTCCGGAGATTTCTCTCGAAAGGCTGTCAGCCCCAGCAGGACCCCTTGCAATGTTGCCCATTCCTCCGCCTACTCTGAGGGCGTCGGCAGTGACAAGAGAGTTTTTGCCTTTGGAACGCGAGCAGTCAAGAGTCACCAGAGCTTTTTCGCCGGGGGCGAAGGGGAAGGTGCCGAGATAGACCCAAGTTCCGCCTCCAAGCCTCTGGTTTACATAAAATTCCTTCACTCCGCCCCGGTATTCCACTCTGTAGAGCGCCCTCTCGGTGCTTTCGGGGAGGGAGCGGTAGGAAATATAGACTGCGTATTCTCCGGCCTCGCGGATTTCGGGCTCCCAGGAAATTTTCTGCTGTTTCTTTTTCGCGGTGAGACCGGTCTTGGCGCATAGATATGTCCCCGCTATGAATGGATTGGAGTTGTCGGAAATGGCCTCAACAGCGTCTGCAAAGCCTCCGTCCCGGATTTCCCAGTCTCCTTCCGCCGTGAATTTGCCCCCCAGGCGCGAAGTCCCCCCGCCAAGGTCGTTGTCGATTATGTATTCGTCGGTATTGAGGTCCCTTTCGCGTGGAGTCATCACATACGCCCCTGCATTTTCCAGCATCGGGATGAGGAAGGGGAGCACGAAACTCTGGGTGAACATATCCTCCACCGTCTGGAAAAGGCAGGCCCTCTGCCACTCCCATCTTTGGAGCGACTGTTCGTAGTAGTAGCCGTGGCTCTGCCAGAGGGCTATGTTGCGGCCCGAAAGGCCTTTGGAGAATTTCTGTGCGCCTATTTCGCTAACTATCGGAGCTTCAGAGGTTTTGGGAGCGGAAACCTTGTAGGGGGATTTCACCGCCGAGCCGTCGTTGCCTATTCGGGGAGTTACGAACTCGCTGAGGGCGCGGGACTTGGAAAACACTGCCCCCACAGAGTTGGAAGAGTATTTTGGGGGGAAGAGGCTTTTGAGCTGCTTTCTGAACCAGGCCTCGTCGCCCGCTCTCCAGGGGTAGTCTCCGAGGGTCTCGCTGAAGTAGAAGTCCAGCTGTTTTCCGCGGCGGAGCACTTTTTTGAGCTTCACCGCTTCCTTTACGCCCGTTCTCCTTTCAAGCCGTGCGGAAAGGGAGTCGCAGCAGGGGGTGAAATCGTCCCGACGCTGGGCTGAAAGGGAGTTGCCGGAAAATAGGGAAATGCCTGCGGCAAGAAAGAGGGCCGCGGCCTTGAGAGACTTATTCTTTTTGAGCTTCAAAGCCTTTATAATCAGAAGGATAACTCCTCCTGTGAGCGCACCGCCAATTCCTGCGAGCGCATCGAAGACATCCTCACCGCGGTAGTCGGTCTGTCCCTGAAGAATCTCAATCAGAAATGTGAGCGCGGCGGCAAGAAAGAGCATCGCGAGCGAAAACAGCGCCGTCCCCTTCATCCTCCAGTTCCACCGTCCGAAGGCAAGGTAGCACAGCGGAATGAAGGGAAGGAACATCAGAAAGTGGACGTCCTTGTCCGTAAGGTGCAGAAGAGTGGACTGCTCCTGAATGAACGCGGGGTCAAACTTCGCGAAGCACAGCACCGCCACAGCGGCGGCATAAAGCCCCGCAATTACCTGAAATACAATCCGTATATTTTGAGTCTTCCCCATTTTATTCCAAACTCCAGTATGTGTAAGTCGCAGAAGTGGTGTGAGTACAAGGCGCAGGAGGAGCACAAACCGCAGCAACCTTTCGGTTGTGAGGATTTGGGCGACGACTGCAACGCAGTAATCGCGCCGCTTCTGCGGCTTACAGCTGTTGCATGTCGTTGAGCTTCTTGTAGTAGCCGTTCAGGGCGATGAGCTCCTCGTGCTTTCCCCTCTCCACAATCCTTCCGTCCTGCATCACGCAAATCTCGTCGGCGTGCTTGATGGTGGAGAGCCTGTGGGCGATTGCAATCGTGGTCCTTGAGCTCATCAGGCGGTCAAGAGCCTCCTGCACGAGCTTCTCGGACTCGGTGTCGAGCGCCGAAGTCGCCTCGTCGAGAATGAGGATCGGCGGGTTCTTCAGGATGGCCCTCGCGATGCTTATTCTCTGCCTCTGGCCTCCCGAAAGCATCCTTCCGCCGTCACCGATGTTGGTGTCGTAGCCCTTTTCCTTCTCCATAATGAAGTCGTGCGCGTTGGCGATTTTAGCCGCAGCGACCACCTGCTCCATAGTCGCGTTCTCCACGCCGAAGGCTATGTTGTTGAAAATCGTGTCGTTGAAAAGAATCGCCTCCTGGTTCACGTTGCCGATGAGGCCGCGCAGAGAGTGGATGGATAGGTCCTTGACAGGGATGCCGTCAATGGTAATTTCGCCATTCTGAATGTCGTGGTATCTCGGAATGAGGTCCACGAGCGTGGATTTTCCGGAGCCCGACTGACCCACCAGAGCGATGGTCTTGCCCTTTGGAATCGTGAGGTTGATGTCCTGCAGAACCTGCTTTTCTCCGTTGTAGCTGAAGGAAACGTTCTTAAGTTCGATTTTATCCTTGAACTCGCTGATTCTCACCGGATTCTCAATCTCCTTGATGTTGTTCTCGGCGCCCAGAATCTTGTCCACCCTTTCCATTGAAGCCAGTCCGCGCGGGATGTTGTAGCTTGCGCGGGAAAGGTCCTTGATAGGCTGGAGCACGCTGTAGAGGATCACCATATAAAATATGAATGTAGGCGCGTCGAAGGCGTCATTCCCCGCAAGGATGAGCGTACCTCCGAACCAGAGCACGATCATAATCATAATCGTTCCCAGAAATTCGCTGACAGGATGGGCTGAGGCCTGACGGATGGCAACCCGGCTCACGAGCCTCTTGTGTTCGTTCGCGGTGTTGAGAAACCTCGCCTTCATCTTTTCCTCGGCGTTGAACGCCTTGATTATGCGAAGTCCCCCGAGAGTTTCCTCCACCTGGGACATAGTGTCGCTCCATTTTTCCTGCGCGTCAAGCGAGTCCCTCTTCAGCCTCTTTCCGAGCGCACCCATTCCCCAGGCCATAGCAGGCACCACGGCAATGGTGAAAAGCGTCAGCTGCCAGGAAGTGAAAAGGAGAGTGCCGAAATAGAATATTATGAGAATCGGGTTCTTTATGAGCATATCCAGCGAACTGGTGATGGAATTTTCCACTTCACCCACGTCGCCGCTCATTCTGGCGATTATGTCGCCCTTTCTTTCATTGGAGAAAAATCCCAGCGGAAGGGAAAGAATCTTGTTGTAAACCTGAGTGCGGATGTCGCGGACGATTCCGGTTCGCATCGGGACCATAATCGCGGAGGAACCGAAGTAGCAGCCGGTTTTCAGTGCCGTCATCACCCCGAGGAAGAGTCCCAGCAGAAGAAGGGTCATCGAAGGGCCGTAGGCTCCGATGAGCGTGGACATATAATAATATATGTTGTTCAGCAGTTTTTCCTTGATGGAAACATCGCTGTCCCAGGGAATCAGGGTATACACCGCTTCGTCGAGATTGAAAATCATCTTCAGAATCGGGATTATCAGCGTGAACGAGAATATGTTGAACACCGCCGAAAGTATGTTGAGAATCACCGAACCGGCGAGATATTGCTTGTACGGGCCTACAAAACGCTTGATGACCCTGAGGAATTCCTTCATTAGCGAAAAATTAAATTACAAAATCCTACAAAGATAATCATTTTTAGTACATCATATTTTCCAACCAGTGCCAGATAAGGTAGATCCTGCGGCGGAAAACCGGGTAATTGAGGCTGGGGGCATCGTCACGTGGCTTGTTGTTGTTAAGGGTGATGCCTGAAGTGAAAAGAACGGAGGGGATTCCCTCAGAAGCGAAGGCGTTCTGGTCGGTGATGCGGAAGAAAACCGAGGTGAAATTCTCGCTGCCGTAGTAGCTGTGGCAAAGTTCGAGCGAAGTGCCGAAAATGCTGTTGCACCAGTCCAGAAGGGCGCTTTCGCGGGAGGGAAGAGTGCCCCCGTCAACGGCGAGAAGATAGTCTTCCCGTCCGGAGGAAAGCGGGGAGAGAGTGGCGCCTATCTGGTCCAGATTCACCATAAGTTTCACCATCTCCTTTTTTATCACTTTCCCGGTCACTGGGTCTATGAGCCTCCCGTTTTCAATCTCGTCCATAAGCGCCCGCGAGCCGGCCCTGTTTTTCAGAGTGCCGTCGAAGGCGACGAAGATTATGCTCTTGAAATAGGCCCTTCCGATGACTTTCGAGAGGCTGAACATTTCCGCAAGGCTCACCGCCCCCACAACTCCCGAGGCGTTTGCGTCAGCGCTCGGATAATGCACCCCGCCGAGCGTCCCGAGGGCATCGTAATGGGCGCCCACTATTATGTATTCGTCTCCGTGGATTTTGCGGGAGCCGTTCATAAAGCCCACTATGTTGTGCCCGACCGTGCCGCTTTCGGTGCGGAAACTCTGGCTGTAACTCTCTCCAGTTGAGAGGGAATCCGCACGGAGCATAGGGTAGAGGCCCGCCTCCTTGAACCTGCGCTCAATCCATACCGCCGCCTCCACGGCTCCCTTCGTGCCGCTCTCTCTTCCTCCGCAAAGAGGGTCGGAGAGGAAGGAGACCTGCTTCTGGAGCTTCGCGTCCCAGACCACGTTGCGGGCGGGGTATCTTTGCTGCGCGAGGGCGGCTGTGCAGAGAGCAAATGCAAAAAATATCAGGAATATTCTGTAAAAATATGTTTTTTGAGACGGTAGCGGCATAAATAATGATTATCTTTGCAAGTTTTCATTAAAAAAGCGCATAGCTGCGTTGTGCTCCTTGATAAAATCCTCACAACCCTCAGGTTGCTGCGGTTTCCTCTTCGTCGCGAGCCTTGCTCTGCATCTTTTTTTAATGAAAACCTGATCCTGATTAACTCGAATTAATTGGGGCGTCAAAATTAGTGAATTTATCGTGATGGACAAACTCGGAAGGCTTATTTATTTGACCGTATCGCTCATATTCCTCCTTTTTGCGGGGAAGCCTTCTGCATTTGCCCAATATGACAAGGACGTGTTTATGTACAGGGGGAGGGTTGCGCTTGCCGACGGGAAATATGCCCAGGCAATCGAAAACTTCAATATCCTCGCCCGGCTCGACACTCTCGACTATGAAAACTATTTCTTCCGGGGCATAGCAAAATACAACCTCGGAGACTTCAGAGGCGCGAAAAACGACTTCAATACCGCCGTCAGGATAAACCCCGTTTTCACCTCCGGCTACCACTATCGCGGCATAACTGAAAGCCGCACAGGCAATTACGACGAGGCCCTCAAAGACATAAACAAGGCTCTCGAACTCCGCCCGGGCTTCAGCGGACTCTACTTCAGCCGCGGAGTGACCTATTTCCTTTCCCAGAGGTTCGACAAGGCGGTGAAGGATTTCGACCGCTACATCCGCAAGGAACCCAAGGACCCTTCTGCCTACCTTAACCGCGGCGCATCCTATCTTTTCCTCGGCGACACCCTCAAGGCTATGACCGACTACAACAAGGCCATCCGTCTGGACCGTTTCGATGCCGAAGGCTATGTCCGGAGGGGCCGTCTCTATGCGGCTCAAAAGCAGATGGACCTTGCGATAGCGGATATGGACAAGGCCCTTCAGATTGACTCCACCAACACTTTCGCCTACTTCAACCGGGCCATTATGTACTACGAGAAGCAGGATTACCGTGACGCCCTTTCGGACCTCGACCGCGTTCTGAAGGACGAACCGGGCAATGCACTGACCCTCTACAACCGCGGTCTCATCTATGCCCAGCTCGGCGACTACGACTCAGCGCTCGGCGACCTGGACAGGGTGCTGAACATCAACCCTGACAATGTCCTGGCGCATTTCAACCGCGCTTCGGTCCTCATTGAACTCGGACTTTACAAGGCGGCCGTTGAGGACTACGACAAGGCGATTGAACTCTACCCGGATTTCGCGAAGGCGTATATGAACCGTTCGTATGTGAAGAACCTTCTGGGGCTGAAGAAAGAGTCCAAGGAGGACTACAACACTGCGCAGAGGAAGGTGGCGGAGTATAGGGCGAAGAACGTCACGGACGAGATGTCGCTCGCTGACACGACTAAGAAATACAGCTCCCTGCTTGCGTTTGACGCGGATTTCGCGAAAAAGGACTTCAACGACGAGATGCTTCAGCACCGCGATGTGGACATAAAGCTCCGGCCGCTCTACCGCTTCGTTCCTGTGGACAATTCCGACGGACGCAACTACACGGTTTCCCACATCTGGGAGAACCCTCTGCTTCAGAAATTCGAGGGCTCGCTGCCTGTGGCGGTGGATCTTGGAGTGCCTGAGGATGCTTCAAAGGCCGATTTTGATGCGGCGTGGTCTTCTTCGGGGCTTTCGTATGCGAGAAGGGAGTTCCTCCACGCGATGGAGGACAGCCAGAGCCGGCAGTACAACTCAGCATCCCTCCACTACGACAATGCCGTCGGTGCTCAGACTCCGACCGGCATTGAGCAGCTCTACAAAGCCTACTACTACCTTAACCGGGGCGTGCTGAAAGCGGATATGATTGAGTTCATTTCGAGCATAGAGAGCAATGTGCAGTCGCTTTCGATGGACGACAGCGGCGCCACGAGGGCGAGGGTGAAGGACCAGGTGAGCCGCAGCTACGACTACTCCGAGGCCATCGCGGACCTCCAGAAGGCCGCTTCCATTGTGGGGGATATGCCGTATGTGCTCTATGATTTGGGAAATCTCTACTGCCTGTCGTCGGATTTCGTGAAGGCGATTGAGAACTACACGAAGGCGCTCGCCGCGTTCCCGTACCTCGGGGATGCCTACTTCAACCGCGGCCTCGTGCAGATTTATCTCAAGGACAAGGAGAAGGGCTGCATCGACCTCTCCCGCGCCGGAGAGCTTGGCGTAGATGACGCATATAGCGTAATCAAGAAGTTCTGCGAGGAAGATAAGTAACTCAAGTTTCGCAAGGAAGATAGGTGGTTTATTAGGGATAAGTTAGATACTTGCAAAAGTTGAATAGGTAATGATTTCTCTTAAGTTTTTGAGTCTGTCGAGCGGGAGCAGCGGAAACTGCTACTTCCTGGGGCGGTTCTCCGAAGGCGGAAAGTGCCTCGGAGGCCTTCTTATCGACGCCGGGGTGAGTCTCAAGCGGCTCAAGACCGTTCTTTGGGACAACGGGCTCGAAATAGACGACATCGCCGCAGTGCTTGTCACCCACGACCACCGCGACCACGTCCGCAGCCTCGCTTCCTACTGCAAGAAAATCTACAAGCCGGTCTGGACCTCGGATGTGCTTTCCGAGGCGCTCGCGGGCCATTCCCTTCATCTTTCGGAGCTTGGCGTAATCCCGAATGTCCTCAGGGCGGGGGAGTGGAACAGCATTGGAGATTTTCTCGTGCGCTATTTCATCGTTCCTCACGACGCCACCCAGACGGTCGGCTACGCCATAAGGATTCCTCTCGGGGAGGGTTCCGGGTTGAACACGGGCAGTGCCAACGCTCCTGCGGAGGGCTCCTGCAGGCAGTTTTTCATTATGACCGATGCAGGAAGGGTCACGGACGAGGCCCTCGCCTTTGCAAGGGAGTCCGACACGGTGGTCTTCGAGTCGAACTACGATGTGGATATGCTCTTCGGCGGGCCATACACCCACGATCTCAAGATGAGAATTTCCGGAGGCAACGGCCACCTTTCCAACGACGAGTGCGCCGCCGCAGTCCGCAGGTTCTGGCATCCGGGACTAAGGAACCTTTTCCTCTGTCACCTCAGCGAGAACAACAACACCCCGCGCCTCGCATACGACGCTTCTCGCGCCGCCCTCGACGGCGTTTCCGACGGCACCACGGCTCTCCGCCCCCTGCCCCGCACTTCCCCCACGGATCTAATCCTCCTATAAAAACAAAAAAAATAAAGCCGGCCAAAATGGTCGACTTTATTTTATAAAAACTGTATGCAAGGTGTTCAGAGAGGGATGGGATACAAGGCTCTCGACGACGCCCAATACCGGAGCAACCTATCGGCCCAGAGGATTTGGGCAAGACGAGCAACGCAGTAGACCGCCCTTTTCTGGACGCCGTCTTAAAGCTTCGGACCGGCTGCTACCAGGCTCTTTCCGAGCTCGTTGGTTGTGAACTTCTCGAAGTTCTTGTTGAAGCGTGATGCAAGATCCTTTGCCTTTGCCTCCCACTGAGCGGCGTCAGCGTAGGTGTCGCGAGGGTCGAGGATTGCAGGGTCAACGCCCGGAAGAGCGGTAGGAACCTCGAAGTTGAAGAACGGAATCTTCTTGGTCGGAGCCTTCTCGATTGAACCGTCGAGGATGGCGTCGATGATTCCGCGGGTGTCACGGATGGAGATTCTCTTTCCTGTGCCGTTCCAGCCTGTGTTCACGAGATATGCCTTTGCACCTACGGCGTTCATCCTCTTGACGAGCTCCTCGGCATACTTGGTCGGGTGGAGTGAAAGGAATGCTGCGCCGAAGCAAGCTGAGAAGGTAGGGGTAGGCTCTGTGATGCCGCGCTCGGTACCTGCAAGCTTAGCGGTGAAACCTGAAAGGAAGTAGTACTTCGTCTGCTCAGGAGTAAGGATTGAAACCGGAGGAAGAACTCCGAATGCATCGGCTGAAAGGAAGATAACCTGCTTTGCGTGAGGACCTTTTGATACCGGCTTTACGATGTTCTTGATGTGATAGATAGGGTATGAAACGCGGGTGTTCTCGGTTACGCTCTTGTCGGCGAAATCAATCTTACCCTGCGCGTCAACGGTTACGTTCTCGAGGAGAGCGTCCTTCTTGATTGCGTTGTAGATGTCAGGCTCAGACTCCTTGTCGAGGTTGATGACCTTTGCGTAGCAGCCGCCCTCGTAGTTGAAGACTCCCTCGTCGTCCCAGCCGTGCTCGTCATCACCGATGAGAAGCCTCTTAGGGTCGGTTGAAAGGGTGGTCTTGCCTGTTCCTGAAAGGCCGAAGAATACAGCGGTGTTCTTGCCCTCGAGGTCAGTGTTTGCAGAGCAGTGCATTGAAGCGATGCCGCGGAGCGGGTTGAGGTAGTTCATAATGGAGAAGATACCCTTCTTCATTTCGCCGCCGTACCAGGTGTTGAGGATTACCTGCTCCTTGGTGCGGAGGTTGAACACGGTTGCGGTCTCTGAGTTGAGGCCGAGCTCCTTGTAGTTGTCAACCTTTGCCTTTGCTGCGTTGAATGAAACGAAGTCAGGCTCGCCATAGTTCTCAAGCTCTTCCTCGGTAGGACGAAGGAACATATTCTTTACGAAATGTGCCTGCCAAGCTACCTCCATAATGAAACGGACCTTGAGGCGGGTTGCAGGGTTTGCACCGCAGTAGGTATCCATAACATAAAGCTTCTTGCCTGAAAGCTGAGCGACAGCCTTCTTCTTGAGGTCAGCCCAAGCCTCTTCTGAGCAAGGCTTGTTGTCGTTCTTGTAGGCGTCTGAAGTCCACCATACGGTGTCCTTTGATGCGTCGTTGTAAACGAAGAATTTGTCCTTAGGGGAACGTCCGGTGTAGATTCCGGTCATTACATTGACTGCTCCGAGCTCAGTTACCTGACCTTTCTCGTAGCCCTCAAGGCCCTCTTTGGTCTCATCCTCGTAGAGGACTTCGTAAGACGGGTTGTGTAGGATTTCCTTCACATTTGTGATCCCGTACTTGCTCAAATCAATTTTACTCATAGCGTAAAATAATTATAAATTGTTAGTACTTAATAATATCCAGTTATTTGCCGAATTTTCAGCCTGCAAAAATAGAAAATTGCCGCGACATTTTCAACAAAAAATAAGCCGAAACCATATCTGAAAAATGCTTATATTTGAAAGATTTTATTGTGGGGGATAAAATACCTACATATTGTGATGGGGAACCCCCGAAAATGCTGTGTCCGGGAACCCCGATTGCGTTGGATATGGTGATGGTGCCCCCCCCGGATTGCATCGGATATTGACACTGAAAACTATAATTGAATCAGAATATGACAGAGAAAATAAAAATCGCATCGAAGGCAGACTCTTTGGAGCTCTCACTTCTTGCGCTCACCCTTGAAGGGTCTCCGAAGGCCGTTTTTCAGTTCGTGCACGGAATGGCCGAGCACAAGGAAAGGTACCTTCCGTTTATGGAATTTCTCGCTTCGAAGGGCTATGCGTCCGTCATTCACGACCATCGCGGTCACGGCGAGAGCGTCCGTAGTGCGGAAGATCAGGGATATTTTTACGCGGGCGGCTGGACGGCCCTTGTGGAAGATATCCACGCGGTCAACGAGTGGGCTCACTCCAAGTGGCCCGGGCTTCCCGTTGTGCTGTTCGGCCACAGTATGGGCTCGATGGCGGTGCGCTCATATATAAAGAGGTACGACTCAACGATTTCCGCCCTCTGGGTGTGCGGCTGTCCGAGCTACAACGCCGGGGCGAAGGCCGGGATCCTGCTCTCACGCCTCATCGGGGCCTTCAAGGGCGACCGCTTCCGCTCGAATCTCATTCAGAAAATCGGCTTCGGAGGCTACGCAAAGGCTTTCAAGGGCGAGAGCTCCCCATCCTGCTGGGTCTGCTCGGATCCGGAGGTGGTGAAGGCGTATGACGCCGACCCGCTGTGCGGATATGTGTTCACGGTGAACGGCTTCGAGGGCCTGTTCTCCCTTATGGAGGACTGCTACAGTCTGAAGGGCTGGAAAGTGGAGCAGCCGGGCCTTCCGGTGAGGTTCATTTCCGGCGAGGACGATCCGTGCGCCATCTCGCCGAAAGCTTTTGAGAGCGCCGTGGAGAACATCAGGAAGGTGGGCTACACCAATGTGGAGAGCCGCCGCTACGAAGGTATGCGCCACGAGATTCTCAACGAGCGAGGCAAAGAGCGGGTCTGGAACGACATTCTTGAAGAAACAGAGAAGATAATCAAATAAGTAACACCCTCGCGTTCCGGGGAGTGTCGTTGTGTTGCGTCTTGCTCCGCAAGACCCCTCCCAAGCTCCGCTTGGGCCCCTCCCTCTTACGAGGCCGAGGGTGGCCACGGCAACACAATCGACACACCCACTCCACCACGAGGGCAATATAGTTTTACTATGACACCGCTTGAGGTTCTGAAAAAATATTGGGGTTATGACAGTTTCCGGCCGAGGCAGGAGGAAATCGTCCGCTCCGCCCTTGAGGGACACGACACACTCGCGATCCTCCCCACCGGCGGCGGCAAATCCGTATGCTTCCAGGTGCCGGCACTGATGCGTCCGGGGCTTGCCCTTGTCGTCACACCGCTCATCGCCCTGATGAAAGACCAGGTTCAGAACCTCAACGCCAGAGGCATCCGCGCCCTTGCAGTATATGCCGGAATGACCCGCAGCGAAGTGGACCGCACCTTCAACAATGCCGCCTACGGCGACTGCAAATTCCTCTACATATCCCCCGAGAGGCTCACAACGAGGCTTTTCCGCTACTATCTGCGCGAAATGCAGATTTCCTACATAGTGGTGGACGAGGCCCATTGCATCTCCCAGTGGGGCTACGACTTCCGCCCGGAATATCTCCAGATCGGCGAAATCCGCTCTGTGGTTGACGCTCCGGTGATTGCCGTCACCGCCACCGCCACCCCCGCCGTCGCCGAGGACATAATGGCCCGCCTGCGCTTTCAGGAGCCACGGCTCATAAAAAGCGGTTTCGAACGGCCGAACCTCAGCTACATCGTGCGCGAGACTGAGGACAAACTCGGGCAGATAATCAGCATCTGCGAAAGCGTCCCCGGGACAGGAATCATCTATGTCCGCAGCCGCAAACGGACCGAGGAACTTGCCCAGCTGCTCAGGCAGAAGGGCATCAGCGCCTCGCACTACCACGCCGGCCTCGGCACCGCCACCCGCACCCGCCGGCAGGAAGCGTGGAAAAGCGGAGAGGTGCGCGTTATGGTCTGCACCAACGCCTTCGGAATGGGAATCGACAAACCGGACGTGCGCTTTGTCATCCATTTCGACATCCCGGACTCTCCGGAGGCATATTTTCAGGAGGCCGGCCGAGGCGGAAGGGACGGGAAACGCTCCTACGCCGTGCTCCTTTGGAACTCGGACGACGTGCGCCGGCTCCATCTCCAGCAGACCAACGCCTTCCCGCCGACAGAATTCATAGAGGACATATATCAGAAAATTCACATATTCCTCGACATTCCCTACGAAGGGGGGGAGGGCAGCCAGCACAAATTCGACATCGGGGAGTTCTGCCGCAAGTTCCGTCTCAGCATCCCGGTGACACTCAGTGCGATTTCTTATCTTGAAAAGTCCGGCCATCTGACTCTCACCCAGTCGGTTGACGTGCCCACGAGGGTTATGATTGCAGTGGACCGCAAAGTCTTCTACAACTATGATTTCGCTGACCCCGTTCTTCCGAGAATCCTCGAAATCCTGATGAGGCGGTATGTGGGAGTATTCAATTTCCCCGTTTCCATCGACGAGGAGGACATCGCCGCGAGCGTCCACCTGGAGGTCCCCGCCCTGAGGCAGAAACTCTACGAACTTTCGACCGCTCACCTTATAAGATATATCCCGTGCGCGACTTCCGACGTTCTGTTCCTCCCGCACGAGAGGCTGATGCCGAAAAACCTGGACCTCAGAATAGACACCTTCAACTTTCTGAAAAAGTGCCAGAAAGACCGCAGCGATGCTATGATCGACTATGTCACCGAGCAGACCGAGTGCCGCAGCCGCTTCCTCCTGCGCTATTTCGGCCAGAGCGAGTCCGAAGACTGCGGGACCTGCGATGTGTGCCGCGCGCGTAAGGCTCTCGCAAAGTCCTCGGGGCGGAAGGCTCTCTCTCCCGGTGGAGTGTCCCGCCGCGGGGCTGCAGGCTCTGAAGAGAAAACTCCAGGAGAAAACACCCCCGAGAGTCTTGAAGAACGGCTAAAGAGAATTATAAATCAGGACTTTGCAGGGGAGTGGGATACGGAAAAACTTAAGCTCCTTGTAAACGACCCCGCTTCGGAAAATATCCCCCAGGAAACGCTCCTGACCCTTCGCCGCCTCATCGACGAAGGACAAATCCCTCCGCCGAAGCTTTCCTGAGGAGGGAATTTCCCCCAAAATCCGCCCGAAACCGATGCAATTCACGGATAATTCTTAACTTTGCCTCCCGGTTGAAAGAACATTTAGAATCCAGTTTCCAGGTCCATTCAAAATCTTGTTCACAGATGAAAAAGAATAATCGGCAGGATGCCTTCAGCTCAAAGTATGTTATTGACGGAGTGAAACTTGACGTTACCCCTGAGGATATGCTTGGGGAGTGTATGCTCCCGTCTTCTTCGGAGGAGGATTTTCGCGACGGGGCGGCCGGCGGATTTGCCGAAATCTGGGACGAGAGCGTGGATGTGCCGCCGGAGAATCTGGACTGCAGTGCTGAGGACATTCGGGAGTGTATCGAGAAAGTCACCGGAGCCGCAAAACCTGCACAGGACCGCATTTTCGATGTGCTTTATCCCGAAAGTTTCGCCCGGCAGAGAGTCGCCGCCTCGCTCATTGACACCCTCTGGATTGAGGGTGAATATCGTCTTGAGGACCTTGAACTCTGGGCGGAGTGGAGCTGGAATCCTTCCGAGGTGGGGAATATGGCCGCCTTCTACAACAGCGTGCAGTCCGTTTCCGAATACATCTATGACCTGGGCGTCGTTGTCGAGGGCTATTGTTACGAGGAGGACGGAGACTGCGTCAATTCCTATTTCGCGACGGTAGGGGGAGACGAGTGCGGGGACGGGGAGTATGATGCGGACCCCGAGGAGGCTGAGGAGGTCGCCGACAAGGACTGGGAGGAAGACGATATGAGTGCGGAGGAAAGCAGGCTCTGGACTGTCGGTGGAGGAAGCGATGTGAATCTGGACAAGGACAGGAATGTCTGGATGGGGGAGGAGAGGCTGTGTGCGGCGCATCTTGTCGCTGACGCAGAGGCGGCGCTATCTGCCTCAAGCGCTTCTGATGGCGCTTCCGAGGGCACGGGCGATTGCCCGCAGAAGGAGGCCTGCGCGGGCTCGTTCCTCGTTTATGTCCCCTTTGACACCTGCCCGCCGAGGCTCGGGGGCTCTCTTCTTGCCCGGACCCTCGGAAAGAGCGGGGGAGTCGCTCCTGCGCTTAACGACCCAGACTATTTCATCGACTGCTACGAAGTTGTGCGCGACCTCGTGAGCGACGGCGTTGTTATGTCGGCCAGAACCGTCTGCGACGGCGGACTTGCAGTCGCGGCGCGAAAACTCGCCTCGGACTCCGGTCTCGGGGTGCGGCTCAACCTCGGCGGAGTAAGCTCCGCATACGGCGAAAGCGACCTTTGGAGGCTTCTTTTTGCGGAAATTCCGGGTGTGCTCCTTCAGGTGAGCGACGAGGACAGCGACTACATCGACTCGCAGTTCCTGCTTCAGGACGTTGCATATTACCGCATCGGACGGGTCGAGGCCGGGACGGAAGGCGTCGAGGTGCTTCCGCTTGGCAACGGCGTGGACCGGATCCTGTCCTCGCTGCTGGATAGCGCCGCCTCCGAAGGCGAAGATTAGGGCTGGATTCCCGAAAGAGCGGATGCTTCGTTACGCGGTCCCTGCACGTAACATTTTAAAATCCAAACCCTAAAATTCGCTAAATCGTTAGCCAAATTTTCCATTATTGCATAAAAATTGCTAAATTCGCGGCGCGAAATGTAGCATACTGCTGAGAATGGCCGGGCAAAATGCGCATTTCCCGCTTGACCGAATCATATAACAATATAATATAAAAGCATTTATGGAAAACACAAAGAAACGTGTCTATCGCTTTGGCGGAAAAACCGCCGAGGGAAACGGCACAATGAGAAACCTGCTTGGCGGTAAGGGTGCAAACCTCGCCGAGATGTGCCTTCTTAACATTCCGGTTCCTGCCGGTTTCACCATCACAACCGAGTGCTGCGCAGAGTATTACGCTCTTGGCGGAGGCTATCCTGATGAGCTCAAGGCAGAAGTTGCCGACGCTCTCAAGGCCACTGAGGCCATTATGGGCAAGAAATTCGGCGACAAGGAGAATCCGCTTCTCGTGAGCTGCCGTTCAGGCGCCCGCAGTTCAATGCCGGGTATGATGGACACCATCCTCAACATCGGTCTTTGCTCCGCTACCATCCCGGGTATGATTGCCGCAACAAAGAACCCGAGGTTCGTTTATGATGCATACCGCCGTCTCATTATGATGTACTCTGACGTCGTTATGGAGAAGGCCGAGGGCATCGAGCCTGAGGACGGAAAGGCAATCCGCCAGCAGCTTGACAAGATGATGGAGGACCTCAAGGAAGCCAAGGGCTACAAGTCCGACACCGAAATCACCGCTGACGAGCTCAAGGACCTTTGCGACAAGTTCAAGGTTAGGGTCAAGGAAGTTCTCGGCGTAGAGTTCCCTGACACCGCAGAGGCTCAGCTCTGGGGCTCAATCGGAGGCGTCTTCAAGTCCTGGAACGGTAAGAGGGCAATCGCCTACAGAAAGATCGAGGGCATTCCTGACGACTGGGGCACGGCTGTGAACGTTCAGTCAATGGTGTTCGGAAATATGGGCAACACCTCAGCGACTGGTGTAGCATTCTCACGTAACCCTGCAAACGGTGACAACAAGTTCTATGGCGAGTGGCTCATCAATGCACAGGGCGAGGATGTCGTAGCCGGCATCCGCACTCCGAACCCGCTCAACGAGGCAACCAAGACTCCGCACAACGCAAACCTCGAGTCTCTTGAGAAGGCTATGCCGGAAGTTTACAAGGAGCTTGACGACATCCGTCTCCACCTCGAGCAGCACTTCAACGATATGCAGGACATCGAGTTCACAATCCAGGACGGCAAACTCTGGATGCTCCAGTGCCGTATCGGAAAGAGAACCGGTCTCGCAGCCCTGAATATGGCAATGGATATGCTTGAAGAGGGTATGATTGACGAGAAGACCGCAGTTATGAGGGTCGCTCCCGCTCAGCTCGACGAGCTTCTCCACCCTATCCTCGACCCTGCTTCAGAGAAGAAGGCAACCGTCATCGCAAACGGTCTTCCTGCATCTCCGGGCGGAGCTGTAGGTGTGGCTGTGTTCTCTTCAGAGGCCGCTATGGCAGCCGCTGCAAAGGGCATCAAGACCATCCTCGTCCGTGAGGAGACTTCCCCTGAGGACGTTGAGGGAATGAGGGCCGCTGCAGGTATCCTCACAATGAAGGGCGGTATGACCTCACACGCTGCGCTCGTCGCTCGCGGATGGGGCAAATGCTGCATCGTAGGCTGCGAGGCTATGACAATTGACCTCGCCGCAAAGACCGCGTCATTCAAGAGCGGCGCTTCCATCAAGGAAGGCGACTTTGTCAGCCTCAACGGCGCCAAGGGTCTTGTTTACGCAACCAAGATTGACACGATGGACGCTTCCGAGAACCCGCGTTTCGTGAAGTTTATGGAAATCGTCGACAAATACCGCAAACTCGGTGTCCGCACCAACGCCGACACTCCTGAGGATGCAGCCAGAGCACTTTCATTCGGTGCCGAGGGCATCGGTCTGTTCCGTATCGAGCATATGTTCTACGGCGCAAATTCTGAGACTCCGCTTGCAAAACTCCGCAAGATGATTCTTTCCAAGACCGACGAAGAGCGCAAGGCAGCCCTCGCTGAGCTTGAGCCTTACATCAAGGCCGCTGTGAAGGGCACAATGAAGGTTATGGACGGCAAGCCTGTCACCTTCCGTCTCCTTGACCCGCCTCTCCACGAGTTCGTTCCGCAGGGACACGACAAGAGGGAGGAGCTTGCTCAGGAGCTCGGCATCAACGAGCAGGAAATCGAGAAGAGGGGCGAGTCCCTCCACGAGGTCAACCCGATGATGGGTCACCGTGGAGTTCGTCTTCACATCACCTACCCGATGATTTCCGAGACTCAGTTCCGTGCAATCTTCACCGCAGCTGCAGAGCTCATCAAGGAAGGCTACAACCCTAAGCCTGAGATTATGATCCCTGTGACCATCTCAGAGAGGGAGCTTAAGTTCCAGAAGGCTATCTGCGAGAAGATCAAACTTGAGGTTGAGGGTGCAACCCACACAACTCTCGACTACAAGTTCGGTTCAATGATCGAGATTCCTCGTGCAGCCCTCACCGCTGACAGGATGGCCCGCACCGCAGAGTTCTTCTCATTCGGTACGAACGACCTCACCCAGATGACCTTCGGCTTCTCAAGGGACGACGTAGGAACCTTTATGGGCGACTATCTCGGCAACAAGATTCTCGACTCAGATCCGTTCAAGACTCTTGACACCAAGGCTGTCGGCAAGCTCATCAACTACGCAGTTCAGGAAGGCCGCTCAACCCGCGCTAACCTCAAGTGCGGAATCTGCGGCGAGCACGGCGGCGACCCTGCATCAGTTGAGTTCTGCCACAAGATCGGCCTCAACTACGTTTCCTGCTCACCGTTCCGCGTGCCAATCGCACGTCTGTCAGCTGCGCAGGCCGCAATCAAAAACGATAAGTAAAACAGAACGTTTTACATAACAGATTTTAGAGGATGACTCGTCAGAGCCATCCTCTTTTTTTGTACCGGGAGCTTTGGGGCATTCCGTGGAGCGGATAAGTGCGGGGGCAGAGTAAGCAGTGAAAAATTGGGGGAATAAGATTTGGGCAGGATTTCTGAGGATAGATATATTTTGGAAGAAGGAGTGTACTGGAGGTACACGACTGATAAAAGGAAAGGAATAGCAAAAAGATAACTCCTGGGAGCTTTGGGGCAGATTTTGGAGGATAGATTTGTCTCTGAAGAAGGAGCATACCGGGGTATGTGACTGATGAAGAAACAAATATAGACCCAAAAGATGCCCCAAAGAAAAACAGCCCGCATCACTGCGAGCTGTTTCGGTTAGTAGTGTAGTGTTTTAATTATTAGTGGTCAGCAGTCTCTCCGAAGAGTCGGAGAGCGGTGGTCTTAGCCTACGTCTGACTAAGACAATGCAAATTTAGGCTTTATTTTTAATTATCCAAATTTTCTGAAGATTTTTATCACAAAAACGGCGTTTTTTGCAAATCCTGTAGCAAAAAACGTCGTTTTTGGCGTATATGTCAACGCAGGGTGATTTCCTCGCTTTCTGTCTGACCTCCCTCCCCTACAGCGAGCGGACGGCGCGGACGATTGCCGTTGAGGTTTTGGTTATGGCGGAGGAAGTGGCGGCGGGGAAATTGTAGGCCCAGGCATCTTTATCGTTTGCGGAGCCGTTCCAGTAGTAGTCCCCGGAGCCGGCGGAAATCTCGGCGCCCCCGATAAGGTAGAGTGTCTTGTTGATGGCGGAAAGGCTCTCTTTCATCGTTATGCAGTCTGCGCTTGATGCAAGGCTCCATCCCGTGCCAAGAGCGCTCACTTTCCCCTCCACATCAGCCCACTGGCATTTGTATTCCCGTGCGGAAACAACTTTGGCGGAAGTTGCGCTGACAAGGAAGATTACGGCTTTTTCCCCGTTGCATATTATGGATTGCCCGATCAGGCAGTCCAGTTTCGAGGGGGTCTTGAGCGAAGAGAGGCCCGCCCCGTCAATGTTCAGCAAAGTGAGTGCGCTGTTTGCGCAGAGGTCGAGGCCGGAGAGCTTTTCGTTGCGGGAAACATTCAGACTCGTAAGTTTTGTAAGTGCACTGACATCCAGGCTCTCCAGAGAGTTTTTGCTGCAGTCAAGGCTCTCGATGTTCGGCATCAGGGGGAGAAAATCGCCGACGGTGGAAAGGCCCATCCCGGAAATGTTCAGAGAAGTAATCGCCTCCAGTTCTGCGGTGCCCAGAGCCCAGTCTCCGTCATAGTCGTAATTTTCCACCAGATATTTGTAGAGCGCGTCCACATCGGCCTTGAGAGGGATGTAGTCCGAGTCAATGTTCACATTCTCCCCGCGAAGCCTCAGGGAAACTGCTCCGGAGTCCTCTCCCTTCATAAATTCGTCTCCAAGCTTCCCGGCTGCAACTTTTACAGTCAGCCCTCCCTGCGTCTTTTCGTCCGTGCTCACAGAGGTCACGCTGAGGGTGTCGACGTCTCCGGCCGTGGCCTTCGTAGCGGTGTGGACAAACATAACAGATGCGGAGATTTTTCCTCCCTCAACTCCTTCCTTGATCTTTTTGTCAGCGTCGGCAGGATAGACGCTGAAGCGGAGAGTGAACTCCTGCGGCGGAGTAACGGTAAGAGTCTGCCGCGTGTAGGTGACCCTTGCAGAGCCGTCTCCGTAGTCGGGAAGAAAACTCAGCGTGATTTTGCTCTCAAGAGAGTCAAGCCTCGCTTCAAGTGCGCTTATGCTTTCCTTTATCGCCGAAATCTCGCTCTCGATGTCCTCCAAAGTGGAGTCCAGCTGAGTCTTTGCAGAGGCGAAATCCTCCTCCAGCTTCGAGAGAGCGTCCTTGAGTGAGTCGATGTCAAGAGTCTGCACCTTGTCGTCCGCCCCGAGCGCCGCGATTGCGTCTTTGAGCGAGGTAATCTGCTCCCCGAGGTTTTTGCGCAGGACATTTTCTATGTTGTCAACCCTCTCGCCAAGCGAGTCGAGGTCTTTTTTCATCTGGCAGCCCCCGAACGCGAGAGCGGCTACAGAGAGCACAGCCAGTGTTTTTACAAATCCTTTCATATATGGGTGATGTTCTATCTAACTATATTCAAATTTTGCAAGTATCTAACTTATCTATATATACCCCTTCCCCCTCTAATCAAACTCTCAAATCCCACGCACTTTTCCCCTCCGATCTTTACAGGCGTTTTACAGCCCTGCCGTAATAGTTGGTCTGGTATTTTGAATAGTTCTGAATGACATTGTTGTAATTGATGTAGGTGTAGGCCCTGTCAGGGTTGCCTTCAACCTCCTCGCAGGTCCAGTAATGGGAGTTGGTGTCCATCGCAGTGCCTCCCAACTGGCTCAGGGCATTGTTTATGGCTGAATATCCGTTGTGGAAATAAGGCCAGTCATCGCGGGTGGGAAGGCTCCAGTCTTCGCCGATCTCCTCCCCCCATTCCATCATTCCCCACCAGTTGACTCCACCGCTTTTTTGCGAGAGGTGGACAATCGCCACTCCATCCTCCGAGGCCCTGAATATCACTCCCTTCACTCCTTCGCACACAATATATTGTCCCACAAGGTTATCCACACGGCGGCTCAGGAGCAGCGAAGCGAGCGGAAGCCCGTTCACATTGAGGGTGTCAAGGTTCGCATTTCCCCTCATATCCAGCGAACGAAGATTGCTCAGACTGCTTAGATCCGCCTTCCGGATGTCGTTGTCGCTGCAGTCAAGAGACAGAAGGTTCGGAATCCGGGAGATGTACCCGTCTATGGACCCCAGTCCGAGGCCCGAAATGTCCAGACAGGTGATGGCTGAAAGTTCCTCGGAGCTCATCGTCCCGTCAGAGTCAGAGTCAAAATTGTCCACAAGAGTCTTGAACAGGGGATTTATTTCAGATTTCAGCGGGTAGTATTTCGAGCGGGAGTCGCAGCCTGAGCCGGAAAGGCAGACCGAAATGGCTCCGGAGACCTTTCCCAAGGCGAAATCTGTGCTGAGGTCGGAGGTAGGGAAATAGAAAGTTATAACTCCGGACTTGGAGAGGTCTGCGCTTACGCGGCTTGAACGAAGAGTTGCCCCGCTTTCCTTTGAGCCTGCGGAATATATGACATCCGCGCTAACCGCAATTGATGCGTTCTCAATCATTTCCACCGCCTTCTCCGGGTAGAGGGAAAAGCGGAGGGAGAGAGTGCCGGGGACAGGTTTCATCGACTCTGTGTTGTAATCTACTCTCACGACGCCGTCTGAATAATCGGGGATATAGGTCATCTGCACTGCGCTTTCAAGCGGGTAGATGCGGCTTTCCAGGGCCGAAATCCTGTCTCCAATCTTCAGAAATTCATTCCGGTATTCCGCGACTTTCTCATCTGTCGCCGTCTCGAGGGCGGAGAGCTTCGCCTCAATCTCGGCATACCTCTTTTTTATGCTCTCAAGTTCCCCCTGTTGAACGCTGTCTGAAGCCTCCAGGGCGGAAAGCTCCGCCTCCAGAGCGGAAATCTGCTCGCTAAGGCCCGTAAGCTGCCCCTTCTCAATCGCGTCAACGCGCCCGCTAAGAGAGCTGATTCCCTCCTTAATATCATTGCAACTTTCGCACAGGACGCAGGCAAGCAAGACCGCCGCCAGCATTCGTAAAGTCCCCTTCATATTAAAATAGATGTCCACAATAAATTAAAACCACCCAAGTCCCGAAGGTGTCTGAACCGATATAAACCATCCTTCTACCATCTCCCCTTCAAATCCCACGCACTTTAACACCCTCGCAAACATTAACGCCGCAAATTTAGAACATTCCCGCCACATAGCAAAATGCGCGGACCGGGGCGCAAAAAATCAGCCTTTGCACTGCTTTTAGTGCAGAAAATCGTGAAAACTGCACTTTTTTCAGTGCAAAGCGCTATACTCTATCCAGTGGACAAAAGGCATCCTACGAGGAAACCTTCTGCATATCATTTCTGCATTTTATATCCGTAAAAGTTTCGTGGGCTTTCGGTAAACGCGAAATAATAGCAATGCTGCGTTAAAAATATGTCTAATTGTGATGGCCGCTTGCTCAGTGCCATCTGATAGGAACAAAGTTAGAAATTATTTTTGATTTCTCACGGGAACTTTATATATTTGCGAACTGATAATCCAAATTTTTCGGATGATGAGTTCGCAAATCAATGTACTTGAAGCCATATTGAAAAGCCCTCGAAGCGTTTTCAACACCCAGTCAATCAGAATGTTGACTGGTGTGGAAGGGAGTCGGCTCAGTAAATCCCTCAATTACTATGTAAAAACGGGAGAAATCCTGAACCCACGTAAGGGGATTTACGCAAAGTCGGGATATAACCCGGAGGAACTATCGTGCAGCCTGTTCCGCCCATCCTACATCTCGCTGGAGTATGTTCTGCAGCGCGCCGGAGTCATTTTCCAATACGATGAGGCTATAACCTGCGTAAGCTACCTCTGCCGGGAGGTTTCCGTTGACGGCAGGGATTACAGCTTCCGGATAATAAACCCGCAGATATGGATTGGGCTGGAGGGCATTGAAAGACGGGATAATGTCTGTATCGCCTCGGCGGAGCGGGCCTTCATCGACCTGGTCTATCTCAGCGCCGGAAACTGCTATTTCGACAATCTGCGCCCGCTCAATAAGAAAAAAATCAAAGAGTTGCTACCGCTGTATAACTCGAAAATTCTTTCGGAACGGGTCGCAGGGATATTGAATATGAAATTATAGAACTTAACTGCCGGTTATGGACAAACAGAAACACAAATTCTATATGGCGCAGATTCTTACCCTGATTTTCAAGGACAAGGACCTGTGCAACCTGCTCGCATTCAAGGGCGGGACAGCTCTAATGTTCTTCCATTCTCTGTCGCGGTTCTCAACCGATTTGGACTTCAATCTTCTCGATCCCGAAAAAGTCGATTTCGTCTATGAAAAAGTCCGGAACATTCTGACGCGTTTCGGAAAGATTGATGATGAGGCAAAGAAGCTTTTCGGTATACTGCTGGTTCTCAATTACGGCAAAGGGGAGAGAATGCTGAAGGTTGAAATTTCCGCGCGGCAATATGAAAATCACTATGAGAGTCTCAGTCTGGCCGGGACGGACATCAGGGTTATGACAATGCCGGATATGTTCGCCCACAAACTCTGTGCGATGGGAGAAAGGCTTTCGCCCCGCGATGTTTTCGATGTCAATTTCTTCCTTCAGAACCATACGCCTGTCAATGAGCAGATTATTGTTGCAAGAACCGGAAAAGGGGCTGCGGAATATGCGGCTCTGTGCGCTGAAAAATTGCGTGAAACCAGCCCGAAACTGCTTATGCAGGGACTTGGCGAGGTGGTGGAAGACGGCAAGACGAGAGCCTACATCCGCGGCAGTCTTATCGATGAAACCGCCGCAGCGCTCAGACTTTTTGCGGAATTTCCGCTGATTGCAAAGTAAACTTTTCTTATTGGGATGTAGAGTCTTCGAGTGCGGGCGGGGACGGGGACTGCAGGCGCAGGTGCGCCGTAAGCCCATATCGGGATTTGGGAGCCGGAGGCTCCGCAGTCCCCGTCCCTGCTCCTTTCCTCGCGCCTGCTTTTCGCCATTGTTGAAATAATTGTCGACAACCATTTGAAATTCATAAAGAAAATTTCCTAACTTTGTCGCGATATACGCAAGCACTGAGAGACATACTATCTTTTCCGAAAGGTAGTGATGTCTCTTTTTGCGTAATATGCGATTTGGCGAAATTATACGTGTATTATGGCAATAATTTGAAAAATTGCCAGATTTATCGTACTTTTGCGGACGATGACAAATTTTGCGGATGATGACAAACAGAGAAATAATATTGGGCTACGCCACCTCCAACGGTGGTGACATCGTCAGGAAGGACTTTGTCCCGTGGTTTGAAACCGCATATCCGGACGGGTCGCTTAGAAGCATTGACACTGAATTGCGCCAGATGGTTTGTGCGGGAGTGATAAAAAGGGTCAGAAATGGGAGATTCAGCCTCATCTCTGATGCGAGGCTTCCGTATATCCCTGCCATCAGCCCTGAAATGAAAACTTTATCTTTGAAAATCAAAGAAATGTACCCCTATCTGGACTTCTGCATCTGGCAGGGACGGGCTTTGTCTTCATTTATGCAGCACGTTCCCGGTCTGGATATGCTGATGGTGGAAACGGACAGGAACGCTTCCGAGGCCGTGTATGAAGATGTCAGGAAATTGGCTGCAGGCAGGACAGTTCTTCTGCGTCCCGCTGAAAAAGAATGTCGGCTCTATGCGGCAGGCACTCCTTCGCTGATTCTCCGGGATTTGATCTCCGAAGCCCCGACGATGTCGGTTGATGGCGTGACAACGGCCTCACTGGAGAAAATCCTTGTGGATGTGACAATCGCCCCGGAATTCGAGTTCGCAAGGGGGGCGGAGCTCTACACCATTTATGAAAATGCCGATCAGATGTACAGAATCGGCAAAAAGACGATGCTGCGCTACGCTGCCCGCCGCGGCAGGAAAGAAGAGATCGGCAAACTTATGGAATCGACAATGCTATGATAGACCCGAAAAGCAGGAGCCTGGAATGGATTCTTAAGTCTTGCGAGATTAACAATGTCAGCGACCCCACGCTGATGGAAAAGACCATCAGAGCATTTTTTCTGTTGGAAGCTTTGGCCAAATCCGGCTGCCCATTTACCTTTAAAGGAGGTAGCGCGCTGATGCTTCAACTATCTTGTACTCAGCGGCTTTCAGTGGATATTGATATAGTTTGTCCGCCGGGAACCGATGTCATCGCCTATCTGGAACCTTATGCTGAAGAGTACGGCTTCGGTGAAATCAGTCCTTCCGGAAGAGTGTCCCGCGCCAATGTTCCCAAGACTCACGCGAAGTGTTTCTATCAGGTTTCCTACATTACGAATACGGCAACGGAGAAGATTCTGCTTGATGTATTGTTTGAGGAGAACTGGTATGCGCAGATGGATTCTTTGCCAATTGAGAGCCCGTTTCTCCTGATGAACGGCGATTCGCTGAGGGTGACCCTCCCCGGCAAGGATGATCTGCTGGGGGATAAACTGACCGCTTTCGCACCGAATACGACCGGAATTCCTTATGTGAAACGGGTTATGGGTCGAGGCGGCCAATGGGAGGAACGACATTGCTCAATGGAGATTATCAAACAGTTGTTCGACATCGCTTCGCTTTTTGACAGAATCCATGACCTGAGTATTGTCAGAACGACATTTGAAAAGATTGCGGCCGTGGAGTTGGAATATAGAGGTATGGACAGCCGGAATCTTTCTCCGATACTTGACGACATTTACAAGAGTGCCGAACTGATTTGCACAGGCATCTATACAAATGATCAGTCATTTGAATATCAGGAACTTGTGCGCGGGATCAATCGGATAAAGAACCTTATTCTATGTGAAAGGTATAATCATTACTCGGCAATCGTAAACGCTTCCAAAGCCGCATATCTGTCTGTTCTTCTGAAGAAGGGCATCAACCAGGTACAGCACTTTGATCCGGCCGTGGATCTTAGGCCGATAAAGCTTGAATCTCCGATTCATCCTGTAATCAACAAAATCAAGACAATCCGTCCGGAGGCGTTCTTCTACTGGATGCAGATAGAGAAAATCCTGTGATTTGCGGTCTTCGAGTGCGGGTGGGGAGCGGGACGTGGACTGCAGGCGCAAGTGCGCCGTAAGCCCATTCGGGCTTTGGGAGCCGGAGGCTCCGCAGTCCCCGTCCCGCTCATTCCGTGCCGACCTGTCAAGTTTCTTTACAAGAGTGTAAAGTTTTTTTACATATTTTTGTCTGGTGTGTGCTCCTAATGCGCTGTACTATAGGCGGTTGACTCTTGTGGCATATTTGTGGCACTTGGTCTTTCCCGGATTTATCAGAAAAGGATTTTCGGGATTATGAATTTTTGCTCCTACATTGCGTCGGCTTTTAGGACCCTTCCAGCCAGGGGACGGAGGAACGGTCTTAAAGTGCTTTCTCTCGCCTGCGGACTTGCCGTGGGGCTCACTTTGGTTTCAAAAGTTTGCTTCGAGCAGACTTACGATGACTTCTACCGCGACCCAGACAGGATTTACTGCCTTTACGAGGCGGCCGAGGTTAACGGAAAATACACCGTTTACCACCACACCAGCGGGGGAATCGCTCCGAGGATGAAGGAATATTTCCCTGGTGTTGAGGCCGCGACCCGCTTCACCTGGTTCGAGGACGAGTCTTCGCTGCTTTTGACGGATTCCAACCTTAGGATTGAGGGCGGGCAGGCCTGCCTTGCCGACTCTTCGCTTTTCATTGTACTTGACCGCCCCTGCCTTGCGGGAGACATTGTGGACGCGCTTGCCGTGAAGGGGAATGCTCTTGTGAGCCGGAGCGTCGCAATGAAAATCGCCTCCTCGCTCGAGGGCGGGAAACTCTCCGGATTCGACAAGCGGGCTGTGGCTGAAAAGGCTGTGGGACAGAGATTTACATTTGCAGGCTATGCCGGTGGGGAGCCTCTTACCATTGCCGGAGTGTATGACGACTTTCCGCTCAATTCCAGTTTCCGCCCCGACATCGTAGTTTCGATGCCGACCATCGGAGATTACATCTGGGACGGCTCTGACAACCTTGTGGGCAACGACCGCTACAGTTCTTTCCTGCGTCTGGCTTCCCCCGATGCAGCTGGGGAGATAGCGGGGGGCATTGACGGCTTCATCCGGACCTACCTCCCGGTGGAGGAGCTCAAGGCCGCAGGGTACGACCTGGGATTTGTCCTGAAGCCCTATCTCGCCTACCACAATGAGGACGAAAACCAGAGGAAAATGACCCTTGTGCTCGCCTTTGTGGCCTTAGCCCTGCTGCTCACCTCGACTCTTAACTACCTTCTCATCGTTCTTTCCTCCGCTGTTACCCGAAGCCGCGAAATGGCCCAGAGAAAGTGCCTTGGAAGCGGTCGTGGGGACATATTCGCGATGATGGCGGCCGAGTCTCTTGTGCACACCCTTCTTGCATCGGTTCTTGCAGCAGCCCTTATTTTCGCATTCCGCGGAACGATTGAATCCCTTCTCGGAGCGGATGTGGAGAGCCTTTTCAGCGGACGGCCTCTTGCAGTCGCCCTCTGCGTGCTTGCAGTTCTTTTTACTATTAACGCCGTGGTCCCTACAATCGCCTTCAACCGCATCCCTGTTGCCGCAGCCTTCAGAAACTTCGTTGAGGGAAAGCGCCGCTGGAAACTCGCGCTCCTTTCCGTGGAGTTCGCCGCAGTGGGCTTTCTCGCAGTCGTAATCGGGATTATTTCGCTGCAGTATGAGAGGATGACCCGCGCCGACCTCGGCTTTAATTACGAAAACCTTGCGATGCTCAGTTTTCCCGAGGCAAGTTTCGAGCAGAGAAACCGCCTTATGAGCGAGGTCCGCTCGCTTTCCGCCGTGGAGGATGCAGCGTTTGCCTGCCAGAACCCTTTCGAGGGCTATTCCGGCGACAATGTGAGTGTCCCGGGAGAAGAGAGACAGCTGTTCAATGTGAGGGATGCCTACTATGTGGACTCGCACTGGGTGAATGTTATGGGAATAGAACTGCTCTCGGGCAGCAATTTCGACTCTTCGCTCGGATATGACCGGGAGGCGCTTGTGGACGAGAGGTTCGTGGAGAAGATGCGCCTTACGGCAGGATGGGATGAAACCCTCGGACGGGAGGTGAATATAACAGCCCACAGCGGCCCTACCCGCATCTGCGGAGTTTTCAAGACCATATCCCAGGGCTCGTTTCTGAAGGATGACGCCCAGTTTGCAGACAGGCCTATGGCGGTATTTTTCTGCGACCCTCTGCAATATGCAGGGACATTCCACTATATTTTTGTGAAATACCGCCGCCTGACCCCTCAGGCCCTGAAGGCGACAACGGAGATTATGGAAAAGGAGCTTGCGGGACAGGCCTACAAAGTCAGCTCTTGCCGCGCAGTCGCCCTGGAGAATTTCCGGAGCACTGTGAACACCCGCAACTCGGTTGTCATCGGCGGAGTTATGACCCTTCTCATAGCCCTTCTGGGACTTATCGGCTACACAATCGACGAGGCGCGCAGACGCTCGAAGGAGATTGCCGTGCGGAGGGTGAACGGGGCCCAGTTCAGCGAAATCAGGGCGATGTTCCTTCGCGACGTTATGAAAATTGCAGTGCCTTCTGTCGCAGTGGGCTGCATTCTCGCGGGGATTGTTTCCCACAGGTGGGAGCAGCAGTTTACGCTCCAGGTGGGCCTGCCGTGGTGGATTTTCGTCCTTGCAGTGTTCGGTGAGCTTGGGATTATCGCCGCCGTGTCGGATTTTTATGTGCGGAGGATTGCCAACAGGAACCCGGCAGAGAGTATAAAAACCGAATAGGAGTTCCACTTCCTGTCACGACTTACATTTAGGAAACAATATATTAAACTATAAGATTATAAAATTGTAAGATTATGATCAAGATTACAGACATCTGCAAGGTCTTCAGGACCGAGGAAATCGAGACTGTGGCTCTCGACAATGTTTCATTCGAAATCGGTGACGGCGAGTTCGTGGCCATTATGGGACCTTCAGGATGCGGAAAATCAACGCTTCTGAACATACTCGGACTTCTCGACAACCCTACTTCCGGCAGCTATCAGCTTCTAGGCCAGGAGGTTGCAAATCTCAAGGAGAAGGACCGCACGAAGTTCCGCAAGGGCAACATAGGGTTCGTGTTCCAGAGCTTCAACCTTATCGACGAGCTCAATGTCTATGAGAACATCGAACTTCCGCTGCGCTATATGAACATCAGCGCGGCCGAGAGGAAGGAGAAGGTGGAGGCCGTTATGGCGAGGATGAACATCAGCCACAGGGCAAAGCACTTCCCGCAGCAGCTCTCCGGAGGTCAGCAGCAGAGGGTGGCAATCGCGAGGGCGGTGGTCGCAGGACCGAAGCTGATTCTCGCCGATGAGCCTACCGGAAACCTCGATTCCAAGAACGGCAAGGAGGTGATGGATCTGCTGTGCGAGCTCAACCGCGAGGGAACTACCATCGTGATGGTGACCCACTCCCAGAAGGACGCGGCTATGGCGCAGAGGACCATCGATCTGTTCGACGGTCATATCGTCAGCGATGTCAAAAACGAACTGTAAAAGTTGTCTGGAGGCGGATTGCGCCTTGCACTCCATCCTCCATACGACTTTTACACGGCTTTGAATAGCATTTAATTATGCGATACATATTCCATAATTTCGTAAACACCCTCCGGCACTATCGCGTTTCGACCCTTCTTAATGTGACGGGTCTTGCGGTGGCGTTTGCGGCGTTTTACATAATCCTCACCCAGACAAGTTTCGGCCTGGGCTTCAACCGGAGCATCCCGGATGCGGACAGGATTTATGTCATCACCACTCCTTCGGACTACAACGCCGGCAAAAAATCCCTTTGGATCTGCCGTCCTGTGGGCGAGGCTCTTGTGAGCGAATGCCCCGAGGTCGAGAGCGGCGGACTTTACGATTTCTATAAATACGAAAATCCCGACCTTGCCTACTGGAAGCAGGGGGACGGAACTGTGCGAAAACTTCGTCTTTCGCTCAATTCCAATTCTCAGGGCGCGCTGCGCTCTCTCGGCTTTGAGGCTGCAGAAGGCGATCTCAGTCTTCTGACTAATCCGGGGACATTTGCCGTCAGCGCGGCCTACGCAAAGGCCAACGCTCTTTCGCTTGGCGACCGCGTGTCCATCTCTGACAGCTGGTCATACGCCGACCCACAGGGGGAGAAAAATACCCGGGAGCTGGTGGCAATTTTCCGCGATTTCCCCCGAAACAGCTATATGGGCGCCGTCAGCGCCATCGCGGACCCGGGTCAGATCAGCATTGACAATGTCAGCGAATGGTCCTACACCTATCTTGTGAAACTCCACGACCCTTCGCAGAAGGAAGCCTTCGAGCAGAACTCCCGGAAGATTATGAAGGACTTTGTCTACCGGCTCTATGGCGTTGACTCCGGCGATGCTTCCGCCCAGAGTAAGGCTGCGGCGGACAAGTCCCTTGACGAAATGGCAGTTTCGCTCATCTCGCTGAAGGACCTCTACTACTCGAAGCAGGCCGAGGACGTCCCCGGGGAAGTGGGCAACCGCACGACCGACATTACGCTTCTTTGCGTCGCGGTGCTGATTATCCTCATCGCGCTGGTGAATTTCATCAACTTCTTCTTCGCCCTTGTTCCCGCAAGGCTCCGCAGCGTGAACACCTACAAGATTTTCGGCGTGTCAAGGGGCGCTCTGATTGCAAATTTCATCGGAGAGAGCACCGGGATTATGCTCCTGTCGCTCCTGGTTGCGGCTCTTCTTGTATACGGATTCTCCCTGAGTTCATTCGCAGGGATTCTCGGGAGCAGCGCAGCCTTCTCCGACAATGTGCCGATAATTCTGCTCACGGTGGCAGTGGCTCTTGTCGCGGCCGTCTCCGGCAGCCTTTATCCTGCCTTCTACATCACCTCCTTCCCTCCGGCGCTTGTTCTGAAGGGCTCTTTCGGCGGTTCGGTGGCGGGACGGCATCTTCGCGGCGTTCTGATAGGCTTCCAGTTCACAATTTCCCTCGCGCTTATTATCTGCGCTTCTTTCCTCAGGCTCCAGCATAGCTATATGATGACCTACGATATGGGCTTTGACAAGTCCAATCTTATCACGGGCTACATTCCGGACGACATCTGCTGGCTCGGGGCGAACAACGGCGCCTTTGAGGACAGGCTCCGGAGCAATCCGGACATAGAGGACATAACCTGGGCGGACGGAAAAATAGTCAGCTCTTCCCGAATGGGCTGGGGCAGGGATTACAAGGGACGGAAAATCAATTTCCAGTGCTATCCCGTCGCGTATAATTTCCTGAAATTTATGGGAATAGACATCATCGACGGAAGGGATTTCACTTCTTCGGACGAAATCTCCACCACCTCCTCGATGATTTTCAACGAAGAGGCGCGCCGCGAGTTCGACATCGACTTCGAGACCCCGGGCCCCGGCCACAGGGATGAGTGCGAGGTCGTGGGAATATGCAAGGACTTCAATTTCAAGCCTCTGCAGTATGGTAGCGCACCGTTCGCCTTCTACATTTTCGGAGACAAGGCGCACAGCTGGAGGAGTGGCGGACTCCACCACATCTACATCCGGACCGCTCCGGGAGCGAACCCCGGCGAAGTAATCAAGTATGTGCTCGGCGTAGTGCAGGAGATATGCCCTACAGTGGACCTTGAAACATATTCTCTGCAATTTTTCGACAAGGAGCTCGGCGAAGTGTACGAGAGGGAGAACGAACTTTCGCAGCTCATCGGCCTTTTCACCGCCGTTGCAATCATCATTTCTCTGATGGGAATTTTCGGACTCGTGCTGTTTGAAACCCAGCACCGAAGCCGCGAAATCGCCGTCCGCAGGGTTCACGGAGCGAAGGTCGGGGACATCCTCGTGATGTTCAACCGCAAGTTTGCGCTCATAGTGCTGGGAAGTTTTGCAGTGGCGGCGCCTCTGAGCTATTTCATAGTTTCGCGCTATCTCTCCGCCTACGCCTACAGGGTCCCGATTTACTGGTGGGTGTTCGCTCTTGCGCTCGTAGCGGTGCTCGCTCTTACGGCGATTATCGTGACGCTCCGAAGCCTCAGGGCGGCTACGGCAAATCCTGTGGAGTCGCTCAGGAGCGAATAGCCCCCCGCTTCTACCCGCAGTTCCGCTTGAAAAGATGTCGAAAAGTTGAAGAACATTTACATTTTAGACTTGTGAGAGAGGGATTTCGGGGTTTGGTACGCTGTTTGAATAACTATGAAACGAGATTTAGTTAAACAAAACATAATACCTTAATATTTAAGCTCACGTCCCTGCGACAGGAACGTGAGCCTTTTTTTACACCCCTCCCGTCCCCTCTGTAGGGGAAGTGGTGCTTTTTTTATACACCCCTCCCGTCCCCTCTGTAGGGGAAGTGGTGCTCCATCTTCCCTA
>CAVAMP010000017.1:0-47910 GCA_963589825.1 Flexilinea sp.
CCACAAGAGCGTGGAGGAGAGCCTCAGCAACAGGGAATACAGCCACGTCAGCCGCGCTCTCGGAGTGGACCCTTCCGACGGGCAGCCTCTCACGGCGAAGTTCGGAAAGTTCGGTCCGTATGTCCAGAAGGGCGAGGGTGAAAACCGCCAGTTCGCGAACCTTCTTCCGGGTCAGCTCATCGAGAGCCTGACGCTCGAGGACGCGCTCAAGCTTTTCTGCCTCCCGCGCACCGTGGGCGAGTACAAGGGCATCCCGGTCGTCTGCACCAAGGGCCGCTTCGGACCGTACATCAAATACGGCGACAAGAATGTCTCCCTCCCGAGAAAGTCCGACCCGCTCACTGTGAGTCTCGAGGAGTGCACAGCGCTGATTGACGCAAGCGAGAACAAGAAGGAGAAGGAGGTTATCGCCGACTTCAACGGCATCCAGGTAATCAACGGCAACTACGGTCCCTACATCAAGTACAACGGCAACAACTACAAGATTCCGTCAAAGACCGACGCCTCCGCCCTCACCGAAGCCGACTGCCGGGCCATAGTGGAAAACTCAGAGCCGACTTCCCGCCGCCGCGGCCGCAGGAAATAGCCAAAGGAACTACATTTTCGTAAGAAAAATATGGCTTTTTGTATAAAAATGCCTATATTAGCGGCCGATTTTTAAAGATTTATAACTCAAGTTTCGTAGCGAAACTTGACAAGGGCTTCTGCCCGTCGGCCCTTGGGGCCGTAAAAATCCCCCTGACAGGGGGTGCAGGGGGTTCAGATAAAAAAAAGAGGGCTTGTGTGAGAGAAAAAGTGCGTGGGATTTGAGAGGGTGATTAGAGAGAAAAGGGTTGTATATAAATAAGTTAGATACTTGCAAAAAAAATAATAGTTATGGGCAGCTATCATATCGATGAAATCGACCAGAAAATCCTTTCTTTTCTGATTAAAAACGCGAGGACGCCGTTCCTTGAGATTGCAAGAGAGTGCGGAGTTTCCGGCGCCGCCATTCACCAGAGGGTGAAAAGGCTTGAGAACAACGGAATCATCACCGGTTCGAGGGTGCTTGTGAAGCCGCAGGCCATCGGACTCAACATCTGCGCCTTCGTCAGCATTTCGATTTCCGAGGGCAACAAATATCCGGAGGTTGTGGAGTCACTGAAGCAGATTTCAGAAGTGGTTGAGTGTCACTTCGTTACAGGAAAATATGCGCTTCTGGTGAAGATCTATTGCTTCGACCACGACCACCTTATGCAGGTTCTTGTGAACACTATCCAGAAGATGCCATACGTGCAGTCAACCGACACTATGATTTCGCTTGACCAGCCGATCGAGAGGCAGGTTTGGGTGAGGGGTTATCAGAACACCAGCTTTAGGGATTCAGACAAATAGTCCCCCCTACCTCTATTTGTTCCAAGTTGCAACTTGGCTTTTATAACAATTTTAATTGGCTTTTATAACAACTTTAAGACGGCTTCGGAGAGGATGAGGTCGTCTTTTTCTGTTATTTTCAGATTGAACTTTTCGCCTTTGGTGTAGCGGACCTTCATGCCGGAGGCCTCAACGACAGAGGCATCGTCAGTGAAATCGAGGCTGTAGGGCTGCGAGTAGGCTTTTTTGAGGACTTCGGAGTGGAAGACCTGCGGGGTCTGAATCCGGTAGAGGCTTTTGCGGTCGGCGGGTTTCAGAGTGTCAAGGAGAAGCTCACCGTGGGAAGCCGCCCCGCTCTCAGAACTGCCATCAAACTCCGCCCCGCTCAAGCGCGACTCCGACGACGAATCATCCCCTGAGGGCGAAAGAAATCTCATCGTGTCGGTGCAGGGAAGAGCCGGCGCAAGGGCGGGATAATACTCGGAAAGCGCGAACAGCCTCCGGATCAACTCCCCGGAGACGAACGGCCGCACTCCGTCGTGCACCGCCACCGCCGCTCCGTCAGGAATCCCCCCGAGGGCGTTCTGAACCGAATGGAACCGGGTAATCCCTCCCGCCACAATCCTCTGAGGCACAATCATTTCCTCCGCAAGGCAATACTGCTTCCACCTGTCGATGTAATCCGGATTCATAACCGTCACAACATTCACCCCGGGGCACGCCTCGGCGAACCTTTCCACAGTCCGCGCCAGAATCGCACGTCCGCCCAGAGGCAGGAACTGCTTGGGAACATCCGCCCCCATTCTCTCTCCGCGCCCCCCGGCGACCACGATAAGATATTTTTTTCTTTCCATAATCGAATTTATATTCGCAAATATGAGAAATTTTGCCTACTTTTACAAGTTCTTTTAACAGGCAGAAATTTTATCGTTAAAAACATAAAACAGAACTATAAATGGCATTTTCATTTTTAACTCAGGAGCTCGCCATTGACCTCGGAACCGCCAACACAGTCGTTTTCCAGAACGACAAAATCGTGCTGGACGAGCCGAGCATCGTGGCAATCGACAATGTGACCGGCAAACTCATCGCGCTCGGGCAGAAGGCAAAGACGATGCAGGGTAAGGAAAACCCGAAAATCAAGACCGTGCGCCCTCTCAAGGACGGCGTCATCGCGGACTTCGACGCCGCGGAGATGATGATTCGCGGTTTCATCAAGCAGATCAACAGCACCCGCCGCTCCCTTTTCCAGCCCAACATCAAGATGGTCGTCGGCATCCCGTCCGGCAGCACCGAGGTGGAGAAACGAGCAGTCAGGGACTCTTCCGAGCACGCCGGCGGACGCGACCTCTACCTCATCTACGAGCCTATGGCCGCTGCGGTCGGTATCGGACTTGACGTGCAGGCTCCTCAGGGAAATATGATTGTGGACATCGGAGGCGGTACAACCGAGATTGCAGTGATTTCGCTGGGCGGCATCGTCGTTCAGGACAGCATCAAGGTCGCAGGCGATGTGCTCACGAGCGACATCCAGCAGTTTATGAGGCAGCAGCACAATATCCGGGTCGGTGAAGGCACTGCAGAGCAGATCAAAATCAAGGTCGGTTCAGTCAGCACCAAACTCGACGAGGAGCCGGAGCCGATGAAGGTGAACGGTCCGAACCTTATGACCGCGCACCCTGTGGAGGCCACCGTGACCTACCAGGAAATCGCCACCTGCCTCGACAAGTCTGTCGCCAGGATTGAAAGCGGCATCCTCCACGTCCTCGAGCAGACTCCGCCTGAGCTCTACTCCGACATCGTTGAGAGCGGAATCTGGCTTTCAGGCGGAGGAGCGCTTCTGCGCGGTCTCGCGAAGAGGCTTTCCGACAAGGTGAACATCCAGTTTCACGTGGCCGAGGACCCGCTTCGTGCCGTTGCGCGCGGAACCTGCACTGCGCTCAAACATACTGATGACTTTTCATTCTTAATGCGTTAAAATTGTCCTAAAAAGCGGATTGCTTCGTTGTGCTCCTTGGTGAAATCCTCACAACCCTCAGGTTGCTCCGGTTTCCCCTTCGTCGCGAGCCTCGCACTCCATCTTTTTATGCCAATTTTACGTAAGTTTATAATGCAGTTTTTTCGTTGCGATTATGCAGAAGCGGAAACCCATAACGGTTGTTCTTACGGTGGCGGTTTTCCTCGTTCTCGAGGGAGCCGCCCTCGCCATTCTGCGCTACAGTAACGAATTGCAGCGCAGCTGGTTCGGCGCCGCAGGGCACAGCGTTATGTCCGCCCTCTGGGGAGGCAGCCAGCAGATCCACGACTACTTCGTCCTCCGCTCACGGAACGACTCCATAGCCGTCGAGAACTTCGCCCTCACCCGGCGGATAGCTTCACTTGAAGACAGCCTCAACGCCTTCAGGGCGCAGAGAGCCACCGAGAGTGTGAAGATGGGCCACGGCAACTGCGACCGCTACGGCTTCATCCCCGGGACCATCATAAAAGTGAGCACCAACCGTCAGCACAACTACCTCCTCATCGACAGAGGAAGCGCGGACGGAGTGATGGAAGGCGCCGGAGTCATCACCCCGATGGGCGTCGTGGGCATAGTGGAGGCCGTCAGCCGCAACTACTCCTACTGCATCAGTTTCCAGAACTACAATATGAGCGTCAGCGCCCGCCTCGGCTCGGACGGCCCTGTGGGACCGCTCGTGTGGGACGGCAACCGCCGCGCGACCCTCAGCGAGATCCCGCACCACACGGTGAAGGAGCTCGGAGACACGGTTTACACCAGCGGCTACTCGGCAATCTTCCCGCGCGACATTCCTCTCGGAGTGACCGTGGACGCCCACCTCAAGGACGGGGCGACATACAGGATGGATGTGGAACTTTTTGAAGATTTCAGCACGCTGAGATATGTCACGCTGGTGAACAATCTCGACTCGGATGAAATCTCCGCACTTGAAAAGGAGGGCAGGGAATGACACAGAGAGCCGACATCCGCTTTGCAGTCACATACACGCTCCTCGCGGCTGCGCAGATAATCATCTGCAACTATATGTTCCTCGGGCCGCTCGTCACCCTGACCCTGCTCCCGCCGCTGGTGATGTTCATTCCGCTTTCGCAGAAGACCTCCACCTCGATGCTCATCGCCTTCCTCACAGGCCTTGTCGTGGACTGGATTTCGGACGGGGTGCTCGGGCTCAACGCCGCGGCTCTCGTTCCGGTGGCACTTCTTCAGAAGCCTCTCATCAGGCTCTTCGTCGGAGAGGATGTCGTCGTGAGGGGCGACGCAGTCTCCGTGGGCAGAAGCGGATGGTTCAAGGTCCTCGCTCCGGGGGCTGTGGCTCTGGGGCTTTTCCTTGCAATCTACATCATTCTTGACGGCGCCGGCACAAAGACCTTCCTCTTCAACCTCGGCCGCTGGAGCTGCTCATTTGCCGCCTGCCTCCCGCTCGAGGTCATTCTGGTCTATCTGTTTTCACATCAGGACAGGAGAGAGGCTCTATGATTCTGGACAGGAAAAACAAGCTTCTCATAGGCCTGGGCGCAGCTGCCGCCCTTATCATCGTGCGCCTTTTCGTCATCCAGATAATCGACGACAAGTTCAAGACCGACTCATCCAACAACTCGATGGTCTATTCCACCATCTACCCCACCCGAGGCATAATCCACGACCGCAACGGGAAAATTCTCGTGGGCAACAAGGTCGTCTATGACCTGCTCGTAACCCCGAGAGAGGTCACACCGTTCGACACCCTGGCCTTTTGCGCCGCGCTCGATGTGGACACGACCTTCGTCAGGGAGAAAATGGCCGAATACCGCAAGTTCCGCACGCGAATCGGCTGGCAGACCCTCCCCTTCCTCAAACAGCTGAGCGCGGAGAGATATATGAAATTCGCCGAAATCAGCTACAAGTTCCCCGGCTTCAGGGGGCAGGCGCGAAGCGTGAGGGAATATCCCTACAACGCCGGAGGAAACCTTCTGGGATATGTTTCCGAAGTGGACGCGGACTTCCTGAAGAAGCATCCGGATGTCTACCGCAGCGGAGACTATGCCGGGAAAACGGGCATCGAGGCGGCTATGGAGGATGTCCTGAGGGGTGAAAAAGGCTACAATATCTACCTGCGCAACTCCTCCAACAAAATCGAATCCCGCTTCAGGGACGGCGAGATGGACAAGGAGGCTGTGCCTGGAAAGGAAATCACCGCCACCATCGACGCCGAGCTCCAGCACTACGGACAGATGCTGATGGAAAATAAAGTCGGGTCGCTCGTCGCCATCGAACCCTCCACGGGCGAGGTGCTTACGATGGTTTCAAGCCCCGGAATTGACGTGGATATGCTCGCCGACATCGGCAGCCACTACTCCGAAATCGTGAACAACCCCTACAAGCCTATGTTCAACCGCGCAGTCCAGGCCGCCTACCCTCCCGGCTCGGTGTTCAAGCTGGTGAACGCGCTCATCGGACTTCAGGAAGGGGTCGTTCAACCCGGCACGATGCATCCCTGCAGCAAGGGCTACCACTTCGGGAAGAACAAGCTCGGCTGCCACGCGCACAAGTCCCCGATAAACCTCGAAGAGTCCATTATGATGTCCTGCAACGCCTACTACTGCTATGTGCTCAGGGACATAATCGACAATCCGAAATACAAGAATGTGGCCGACGGACTCGACCGCTGGAATGAATATGTGAGCAGTTTCGGCTTCGGCCACAAGCTCGGAAGCGACTTCCCTTCCGAACTCGGAGGCTTCGTTCCGAACTCCAAATACTACAACCGTCACTACGGCAAGGGCGGATGGAAGTCCCTCACCGTAATCTCCCTTTCCATCGGCCAGGGAGAGCTCGGATGCACGCCGCTCCACCTTGCGAATCTCTGCGCAACGGTGGCGAACCGCGGCTACTACTACATCCCACACATCATCAAGGACTCGGAGAACTACACCATCGACGACAAATACCGCGAGAAGCACTACACTCTCGTGGACACGACGAATTTCCCGAAAGTGATAAACGGAATGTACCGCGCGGTGAACAGCGGCTTCGGCTCCGGAGGAACGGCCAGCATAGCGGCTGTGAAGGGGCTGGAGATTTGCGGAAAGACAGGAACGGCGCAGAACCCGCACGGAGCGGACAACTCCGTGTTCATCTGCTTCGCGCCCAAGGACAACCCGAAAATCGCCGTCGCGGCCTACGTCGAGAACGGAGGATTCGGTGCCACCTGGGCCGCCCCTATAGCCTCCCTTCTGGTGGAAAAGTACCTCACCGGTGAAATCTCCGAAGAGAGGAAGCCTCTGGAGACGAGGATATTGGACGCAAACCTTATGGACCGGGTAAAGGTAAAGAAATAGAGATTACCAAGTTTCGCAAGTGCGAAAGTTGAATTAGACAGGAACAGGATATGGGACTCTACGACAACAGAACCAACAGGAGGAGCCTGGTGAAAACCATCGACTGGTGGCTTGTGCTCTGCTATTTCCTTCTTGTCGTCATCGGAATCCTCAACATCTACGCCTCAGTCCACTCCATCGACGGAGGAAACATTTTCGACATTCACCTGCGCAGCGGAAAACAGATAATGTGGTTCGGAATTTCGCTCCTTGCGGGCATTCTAATCCTTTTCGCAATCCCCGTAAGGGTCTATGAAGGGTTTTCCCTGCCGGCATATCTTATTACCCTGGTGCTGCTGGTCGCGGTGATTTTCCTGAGTTCCGACATCAAGGGTTCACACTCCTGGTTCGCTCTGGGGCCGATCCGCTTCCAGCCTGCCGAAATCTCGAAAATGACGACCTCGCTGATGCTGGCGACGCTGATGAGCCAGGTGGACTACAAAATCAACAAGACAAGGGACTTTTTTCTCACTGCGGCAATCATCCTTATTCCGATGCTCATAATCGTCGCTCAGAAGGAAACCGGCTCCGCCCTCGTATATTGCGGATTCATCTTTATGCTCTACCGCGAAGGACTCTCGGGGTGGTTCATCTTCATCGGCGGCGTGGCGATTCTGGTCTTCATCCTCACGCTCAAATTCAGCCCGTATGTTTCCGTGCTGTGCCTCGCTGTGATTGTTTCGAGCTACATCGCCATCCGGAGCGGCAAGACCAAATGGCTTCTTGTCATAGGCATCCCGCTCACGGTGCTTTTCGCCTTTATGCCGATGATTTTCAGCAAGATAGCCGAGGCCATAGGGGACCCGGATTCGTTCTTTATGAAACTCAAGCCGGTCTACCTCCTCGCGCTTTGCGGCATCGCCGCCCTGCCGTTCGTGATTCGGAGCGCCTACCGGGGCCGACACTTCTACACGGGAGTGGCCCTCGTCGCCCTCGCTCTCGGAATCGCATTCACCTACTCCGTGGATTTCCTTTTCAACAATGTGCTCCAGGAGCACCAGAGAGGCAGAATCGAGGTGCTTCTCGGTCTGAAGGACGACCCTGCGGGAGTGGGCTACAATGTGAACCAGTCGATGATTGCAATCGGCTCGGGCGGCCTTTTCGGGAAAGGCTACCTTCAGGGTACGCAGACCACCTACGGGTTTGTCCCCGAGCAGGCGACGGACTTCATCTTCTGCACCGTCGGCGAGGAGTGGGGCTTTCTGGGCTCCGCCGCCGTCGTGCTCATCTTCGTCTTTATGATCTGGAGAATAATCCTTGACGCCGAACACAGCCGCGAAGCGTTCACCCGCATCTACGGCTACTGTCTCGCCTGCTGTCTTTTTATGCACCTTGTAATAAACATCGGAATGACCATAGGACTTATGCCGGTCATAGGAATTCCGCTTCCGTTCATAAGTTACGGAGGCTCGGCCCTGCTGTCGTTCTCGACAATGTTCTTTATTTTTATAGCATTAGACCGAAATGAAAGAAAATATTTTTGAAAGGCCAACTAAAAAGCGGTCTACCGCGTTGTTCTCCTTGCCCAAATCCTCACAACCTAAAGGTTGCTCCGGTGTTGGGCGCGTCGAGAGCCTTGTATCCCATCTTTTTATCCGACCTTTCACATTATTGATGGCGGTTATGTTTGGGGGGCTGATTGCGGCGCTTCCCTGCGCCGGGCAGAGCTCCTCATCGACTTCCACTCTGAATGTATCATCAGAGGGCATCTCAGGACCACGGGGAGTCACGATTGAGTGGGACAACGACATCCGCGCCATCCGCCTCAACGACATCCCGAACTTCGCCTACAAGTACGACGACTACCTGCAGCTCACCCCTGCCGCGGCTATGATTCTGATGAGAGCCTGCGGAGTGGAGGGACGAAGCCGCACGGGAGGACAGTGGCTCAGCGCGGAGGCCTTCTCGACGGCGATTATGGCGGCGGCGGTGAACGGAATCAAATACAGCGTCAAGCGCCTCCGTCCCGACGAGAGCACCCGCAACTCCTTCCCTTCCGGCCACACCGCGACGGCGTTTATGTGCGCCACGATGCTCCACAAGGAGTACGGTTGGAAGTACCCGTGGCTGAGTTTTGTCGCCTACACAACGGCAAGTTTCACCGGAGCGTCGAGGATTATGAACCACCGCCACTGGAGCACCGACGTTCTTGCGGGAGCGGTGATAGGCGTGGGCTCAGTGGAGCTGGGCTACCTCATCAACGACGCGATTTTCAAAAAGAAAAACCTCACCGACTGCTGGGAACCGCTCCGATTTGACGACGACAAATCCCTTTCCTACTACTCTCTCGAAGCCCTGTACGGCCACCGTTACGGCCTCGGGGGCGATGCGCTTAGCGGCGGAGTCGTAGCCATCCAGGGAGACATTCCGCTTCATCCGCGCTTTTCGGCCCGTCTTCGCCTCGGCATCAATTCCCTGAGGCAGAAGGATTCCGAGTCCTACACCGCTGCAGAGAATGGCCTCACAAGCAATTTCTACGACTACCTCGCAGGCGCAGTTTGGAACTATCCCTTCTGCAAGGGCATTCTGGGCGTTGAGGCAGGAGCGCTCGTGGGCGGAGGGTACCGCAGTCCGCACTGCCCGGAGGCGATGCAAAGCGTTGTGAGCAAGGGCTACGGTGAAATCTCGCTCGGAGGCGCCTTTGCGGTGCGCCTCGGCAGCAACTTCAAGGTGCGCGTTCTCGCCGAGTACGATCTTCTCCTTCCCGTCAATCACTCAATACTTATTGCCTTCGGCAGCTCCTTCTTCTGGTAACAGGGCTCATCGAGAGCCTTGCATCCCATCTTCAAATCAGACTGCTACCCCCACGCACACAAAAAAAACTGGCCAGGACACTGTCCTGACCAGTTTTTTATTGGTTGTGAGCCTTGATTAAGCCTCAGCCGGAGTCTCTGCTGCAGGAGCCTCAGTTGCCTCAGCAACAGGAGCCTCAGCTGCCGGAGCAGCCTCTGCCTTCTTTGCGCGGCTACGACGGGTAGTCTTCTTGGCCTCTTTCTTTGCAGTTGCTGCGAGAGCTGCCTCATTGAAGTCAACGAGCTCGATGATTGCAGTGTCTGCGCCGTCACCCTGACGGAAGCCGGTCTTGAGAACCCTCGTGTATCCGCCCGGACGGTCAGCCACCTTAGGAGCGACTGTGCGGAACAGCTCTGTAACGGCCTCTTTCTGCTTGAGATAGCTGAAAACGGTACGGCGAGAAGCTGTGGAATCGTCCTTGGACTTGGTGATGAGCGGCTCGACATAAATCTTGAGAGCCTTAGCCTTGGCTACAGTGGTCTGAATCCTCTTGTTGAGGATGAGAGAACAAGCCATATTTGAAAGCAAAGCCTTGCGGTGTCCGCTTTTGCGACCAAGGTGATTGATTGCCTTATTGTGTCTCATACTTTATACGTTCTTTTTCTTTTGTTCAATATTATACTTTGTTACATCCATCCCGAACGAAAGCTTCATCTTGTCAACCAGCAGGTCGATTTCGTTGAGAGACTTCCTTCCGAAGTTGCGGAACTTCATAAGTTCTGCCCTTGAGTAGGAAACCAGGTCGGCGAAAGTGTCGATGTCGGCAGCCTTCAGACAGTTGTATGCGCGGACTGAAAGACCCATATCAGAGAGCTTGGTGAGAAGGAGATGCCTCATATGGAGTGCCTCCTCGTCAAGTTCCTTTGTGTCTGACTCGATGGTGCTTTCAAGGGCGATCTTCTTGTCGTCGGTGAACAGCTTGAAGTGATAGATAAGGATGTTTGCAGCCTCCTGAAGAGCTGTGTTCGGAGAGATGGAACCGTCGGTTACAATCTCAAGGTTCAGCTTTTCGTAGTCGGTCTTCTGCTCCACACGCCAGTTCTCGACAGTCCAGTTGACGTTGCGGATAGGGGTGTAGATTGCATCCACCGGAATGGTTCCGATAGGAGTGTTCTCATCCCTGTTCTCGTCAGCGGGAACGAAGCCGCGTCCCTTTGCAACCGTGAGAGAAATCTCAAGTTTAACGGACGGCTCCAGAGAGCAGATGTGAAGCTCAGGGTTCAACACCGTGAAAGAAGACAATCCCTTGGAGATCTCCTCGGCGGTAAACTCCTGCTTGCCGCTGATTACGATGTTTGCCACCTCAGAATCAACGGTCTCGACCATTCTCTTGAAGCGTACCTGCTTGAGGTTCAGGATGATGTCCTGCATACCCTCAACGACGCCGGGGATGGTTGCGAACTCGTGGTCCACGCCGGAGATCTTGATTGAGTTGATAGCAAAACCCTCTAGTGAGGACAGGAGGATACGGCGGAGGGCGTTACCGATTGTCTGACCGTAGCCAGGCTCAAGCGGCCTGAACTCGAAACGGCCGACGGTGTCGGTTCCCTCAAGCATAATCACCTTGTCCGGTTTCTGAAATGCTAAGATTGCCATAATGCTTTTTGGTGTTTAATTTTTACTTGGAGTACAACTCGACGATAAGCTGCTCGTTGATGGTCTCAGGGATTTCCTCGCGTACAGGGACGTTGAGATATTTTCCGGTGAGAGTCTTCGCGTCAAACTCAAGCCAAGAGTACTTGTGAGCTGAAGCCACGCTGTTGGTGATGACCTCAAGGCTCTTTGACCTCTCGCGTACTGCAACTGTGTCACCCGGCTTTACGATAGCGGAAGGAATGTTGCAAACCTCGCCGTTGAGGGTGATGTGGCAGTGGAGAACAAGCTGACGTGCGGCTGCCCTTGTAGGAGCGATGCCAAGACGGTAAACGATGTTGTCAAGCCTAGACTCAAGAAGGAAGATAAGGTTCTCACCCTTCTGGCCCTTCATACGGGAAGCCTTCTCGTAGATGTTGCGGAACTGCCTCTCGAGAACGCCGTAGGTGTATTTAACCTTCTGTTTCTCCTTGAGCTGTGTGCCGTACTCGGATAATTTCTTGCGCTTGCGTGCAAGACCGTGCTGTCCCGGAGGATAGTTTCTCTTTTCGAAATCCTTGTCCGTTCCGAAGATCGGCTCGCCGAATTTACGGGCGATTTTGGTGGTAGGTCCAGTATATCTTGCCATAGTAATACTTACTTTAGATTGTTACACATTAAACTTTACGACGGCCCTTTGGTCTGCAACCATTGTGCGGCATAGGAGTAACATCTATGATCTCGGTAACCTCGATACCTGCACCGTGGATAGTCCTGATGGCAGACTCACGTCCTGCACCCGGACCCTTTACATACGCCTTCACCTTGCGGAGTCCGAGGTCGTATGCTGTCTTAGCGCAATCCTCTGCAGCGACCTGTGCTGCGTACGGAGTGTTCTTCTTTGATCCCCTGAAACCGCTCTTTCCTGCAGATGACCAGCTGATCACCTGACCTGTGCTGTTAGTCAGGGAAATGATTACGTTGTTGAAGGTTGATGAAATATGTGCCTCGCCTACGGCTTCAACCTTGACAACTCTTTTCTTTGCTGCTGTTGTTTTCTTTGCCATAATTCATCAATTATTTAGTTGCCTTCTTCTTGTTTGCAACGGTTTTCTTCTTGCCCTTGCGTGTACGGGCGTTGTTCTTTGTGCTCTGACCGCGAACCGGAAGTCCGAGACGGTGGCGTATGCCCCTGTAGCATCCGATATCCATCAAACGCTTGATGTTCATCTGGATGGAAGAACGGAGTTCACCCTCGATCTTGTACTCGTTGGCGATGATGCTGCGGATACCCGCAATCTGCTCATCATTCCAGTCACCGCACTTGATGCCATAATCGATGCCAAGCTCGGAAAGAATTTTCCTTGCGGAGCTGCGGCCGATTCCGAAGATATAGGTAAGACCTATCTCTCCCCTTTTGTTGTTAGGTAAATCAACACCGGCTATTCTTGCCATAATTATCTAATACTTAAATTGTTAACAAATACTTATTATCCCTGGCGCATCTTGAACTTAGGGTTCTTCTTGCAGATGATGTAAAGACGGCCTTTGCGCTTTACGATCTTGCAGTCTTCGCTGCGCTTCTTTATGGATGCTTTTACTTTCATAACTGAATGTTTTATTTATATCTGAAAGAAATTCTTCCTTTTGATAAATCGTAAGGTGACATCTCGACCTTCACCCTGTCGCCCGGCAGAATCTTGATGTAGTTCATCCTCATCTTTCCGGAAATGTGGGCGATGATGACGTGACCATTCTCAAGCTCCACCTTGAACATTGCATTCGGCAAAGTCTCGATGATAACGCCTTCCTGTTCGATTGCTGATTGTTTCGGCATAAAATATCACTTTAAAATTTAACAGAGTTTTCAATGAATTCAAAGGTTGACAGCTGCTCCGCGTGGCCTTTTCTGACAACAACCGTAAGCTCGTAGTGCGCCGCGTTCTTGTGATCAGCAGTGTGTACGGCCCAACCGTTTTTATTTAAGTACACATTTCTGCTGCCCGCAGTAATCATCGGCTCAATACAGATTGTCATTCCGTTTCTGAGCTTCGGCCCGTGTCCCTGCCTTCCGTAGTTGGGAACGCCAGGGGACTCGTGCATAGCCGTGCCGATACCGTGACCTTCAAGTTCACGTACGACACCGAAACCGAACGACTCGGCATACGTTTGCACCGCGTGTCCTATGTCGCCTACGCGCGCCCCGTCAACAGCCGCCGCAATTCCCCTGTAGAGGGATTCGCGGGTCACCCGGAGGAGTTTCAGAGTTTCCTCATCCACCTCCCCCACAGGGAAGGTGTATGCGGAATCTCCGTTATATCCCTTGTAGTAGGTGCCGCAGTCCACAGAGACGATGTCGCCGTCTTTGAGTACATAATCGGATGGGAATCCGTGTACAACGACATCGTTCACAGACATACACAGCGCTGCGGGAAAACCGTCAAATCCGAGGAAGCTTGGTATAGCTCCGTTGTCACGGATAAAAGTCTCAGCCACCCTATTCAACTCGAGAGTTGTCACACCAGGAGCGACCATCTTACCGACTTCCGCCAATGTCTTGGAAACGAGAATCCCGTTTTCCCTCATCAGCTCTATTTCCTCTTCAGTTTTCGGTGCAACCATTTTTCCAAAGAACTTCATCGAAATTACATACCTGAACGTCCTTTCAGACGGCCAGTCTTCATCAATCCGTCATAATGACGCATCAAAAGATAGCTTTCTATCTGCTGAAGGGTGTCCAGAACTACGCCCACGAGGATAAGGAGGGATGTACCTCCGTAGAAGCTCGCGAACTTGTTGTTGATTCCGAACACGACTGCGAATGCAGGGAAAATCGCGATGAGAGCGAGGAAGATGGAACCCGGGAGGGTAACCCTTGACATAATCGAGTCAAGATACTCCACGGTCTTCTTGCCAGGCTTCACGCCCGGGATGAATCCGCCGTTCTTTCTCATATCCTCGGCCATCATTGTCGGGTTGACGGTGACGGCTGTGTAGAAATATGTGAAGAGGATGACGAGTATTCCGAACACTACATTGTACCAGACTCCGGTGTAGTCGCTGAAGGTGGCTGCAAGACCTCTCGTAGCGTCAAACTTCGAGAAGATGAGCGGGAAGAGCATCATAGCCTGGGCGAAGATGATAGGCATCACGCCGGCTGCGTTGATCTTCATCGGAATGTACTGGCGTACTCCGCCGTACTGCTTGTTTCCGACAACCCTCTTTGCGTACTGTACAGGAACTTTCCTTACGGCCTGAACGAGTGCGATTGCTGCAACGAACACGAAGAAGAGAACTACCAGCTCAATGATGAGGAGAAGGACTCCACCGACTGAAGTGCTGAACTTCGCGGAAACCTCGGCTGCGAGTGCGAAAGGAAGTCTCGCGATGATTCCGACCATAATGATGAGGGAGATACCGTTTCCGATTCCGCGGTCGGTAATCCTCTCACCCAGCCACATCACGAACATTGTTCCGCCGATGAGGATGATGGTAGAAACGAGGTTGTACCAGAAGTTGGACCAGCCGAGCTGGTTGACGGCTACGAATGCGCTTGCAGGAAGCTGCTGGTGAAGCGCAGCCATATAGGCAGGACCCTGGATGCAGAGAATCAGGATGGTGAGGTACCTCGTGTACTGATTCATCTTTCTCCGTCCGCTTTCGCCCTCCATCTGCATTTTGCGGAAATAAGGGACGAAAACACCAAGAAGCTGGATGACGATGGAAGCCGAGATGTACGGCATCACACCCAGCGCGAAGATTGAAGCGTTACCGAATGCGCCGCCGGAGAACATATCCAGGAGGCCTACGAGACCTTCCTGAGCGAAGTCCTGCATCTTGGCGATCTGGCTACCGTCAATGCCCGGGAGCACGATAAAGCTGCCGAGACGATAGACGAGTATCAGGAGGAGGGTATATCCTATCCTCTTCCTGAGCTCCTCAATCTTGAAGATGTTCTTGATTGTCTGAATAAACTTCTTCATTATTATTCGATTGTGTTAACTTTTCCACCGGCAGCCTCAATCTTTGCGACTGCGCTCTTGGAGAATGCGTTGGCGGAAACCTCAACCGCTACGGAAATTTCGCCGTTTCCGAGAATCTTGATGAGGTCGTTCTTGCTTGCGTATCCTGCCTCGCAGATGACGTCAGGGTTGATTACATTGATGCCGTTCTCGCTTGCAATAGCCTGAAGGACAGCAATGTTGACAGCCTTGTACTCAACGCGGTTAGGACTGGTGAAGCCGAACTTAGGAAGCCTTCTCTGGATAGGCATCTGACCGCCTTCAAATCCGTTCTTGCGGGAGTAACCTGAACGTGCCTGTGCACCCTTGTGACCGCGGGTTGATGTTCCGCCGTGTCCTGAGCCTTCGCCGCGTCCGATTCTCTTCTCTCTTCCCTTTGAACCTGCTGCAGGTTTCAATTCATTCAATTTCATATTCTGCCCTCCTTATTTTACTTCTTCAACTGTTACAAGGTGAAGGACTTTCTCGAGCATACCTTTTGACTCAGGGGTAAGCTCCACCTCCACAGTCTGATGAAGCCTGTGAATGCCGAGAGACTTGAGATTTGCAATCTGCCTCTTGGTGGCTCCATTCTTACTCTTGATCTGGGTAATCTTTACTTTTGCCATATTCCTGCCCTCCTTAACCTTTAAACACTCTGCTCATAGGAATACCGCGAAGACCCGCAACAGTGTAGGCGTCACGCATCTCGGTGAGAGCTGCAACGGTAGCCTTAACAAGGTTGTGAGGGTTTGAGGATCCCTTTGACTTTGCGAGCACGTTGTGGATTCCGACAGACTCGAAAACGACACGCATCGCACCGCCGGCCTTTACTCCGGTACCCGGAGCGGCAGGCTTCATAAATACGCGTGCACCGCCGAATTTTGCCTCCTGCTCGTGAGGAATTGTGTGATTGAGCACAGGAACCTTCACGAGGTTCTTCTTTGCGTCCTCAACTCCCTTGGAGATTGCAGTAGTGACCTCATTGGCTTTTCCAAGACCATAACCGACAACGCCGTTCTCGTCACCTACAACAACAATGGCTGCAAAACTGAAGTGACGACCACCCTTAGTAACCTTGGTTACTCTCTGGATGGCAACCAACCTGTCCTTGAGCTCAAGGTCAGATGTCTTTACTTTCTTAACATTTGTATTTGCCATAGTCTTAATTTTTTAGAAAATCAGGCCACCTTCGCGGGCAGCATCAGCCAAACTTTTAACCCTTCCGTGATAGAGGTAGCCTCCACGGTCGAAGGAAATCGTGGTGATTCCCTTGGCGAGGGCGCGCTCTGCGATCTTCTTTCCGACGATTGCAGCGGCCTCGACGCCGGTCTTGCCCTTGCACTCTGCGGCAAGTTCCTTGTCATTTGAAGCGGCAGCAGCGAGAGTGATGCCCTTCAAATCGTCAACAACCTGAACGTAAATCTGCTTGTTGCTTCTGAAAACAACCATTCTCGGTCTCTCAGCAGTACCATTAACGACTTTACGAATACGGTAGTGAATTCTTTTTCTTCTTTCAATTTTATTCAATGCCATAACTTAGTCCTCCCATTATTTAGCGCCTGCTGATTTACCGGCCTTACGACGAAGCTGTTCACCGACGAACTTGATACCCTTGCCCTTGTAAGGCTCTGGCTTGCGGAGTGAACGGATCTTTGCAGCGACCTGTCCGATAAGCTGTTTGTCGCAGCTCTTGAGTACGAGCACAGGGTTGGCACCCTTCTTCACCGGCTCTGCCTCAGCTTTGATCTCTGCAGGAAGGAGAAGGTGAATCTCGTGAGAATATCCGAGTGCGAAAACGAGTGTCTGTCCTACGACATCCACACGATAACCGACACCGACGAGCTCCTGCTTGATTGTGTAACCCTCTGAAACGCCGACAACCATATTGTGGATGAGAGCGCGGTAGAGGCCGTGCAGCGAGCGGTGACGCGGCTGGTCAGTCGGACGGGTAACTTTTACTTCATTTCCCTCTACTGTGACAGTGATGTCCGGATCTACTTTCTGGCTCAGCTGTCCGAGAGGTCCTTTAACCTTGACCACATTTCCGGCGGCAACCTCAACGGTCACTCCGGCAGGAAGGTGTACAGGCAATTTACCTATTCTTGACATTATTCTACTGTTTTTAGATTAATAAACATAACACAAAACCTCACCGCCGACGTTCAGGTCCTTAGCCTCTTTGTCAGTGATGACGCCCTTTGAAGTTGAGATGATCGCGATGCCGAGGCCGTTGAGGACGCGCGGCATATTCTCTACATCGACATACTTCCTGAGGCCCGGCCTGGAAATCCTCTCGATGTGCTTGATTGCCGCTGTCTTGGTCTGCGGGTGATACTTCAGAGCGATCTTGATTGTGTTGAAAGGAGTGCCTTCAACTACCTTGTAGCTGAGGATGTAGCCTTTCTCGCAAAGAATCTTGGTGATTGCGAGCTTCATCTTTGAAGAAGGAACCTCGACAATCTTCTTGCCTACTGAGTAGGCATTGCGGACTCTTGTAAGATAATCTGCAATTGGATCAGTCATTTTTTTAATCCTTTTTAGTGGATCGGCATCCGTGGATGCCCGATATCCGATTGTTAATAATATAGTTAATAAATAGTTTCGGTTTACCAGCTTGCCTTCTTGACGCCCGGGATAAGACCGTTGCTTGCCATCTCGCGGAACTGGATACGGCTGATGCCGAACATCCTCATATAACCTCTCGGTCTTCCGGTAAGAGAGCAACGGTTGTGCATACGGCAAGGAGCTGAGTTCTTAGGGAGCTTGTCCAAAGCTGCCCAGTCACCTGCTTCCTTGAGAGCTTTCCTCTTCTCGGCGTATTTAGCAACCAACTTCGCGCGTTTAACTTCGCGAGCCTTCATTGATTCTTTTGCCATCTTATAAATCTTTATTTGTTATTTTTCTTGAAAGGCAGACCGAATGCAGCGAGAAGTGCGTGAGCCTCCTCGTCAGTCTTGGCTGTAGTCACGAAAGTGATTTCCATTCCGAGAATCTTGGTAATCTTGTCGATGTCGATTTCAGGGAAGATAATCTGCTCCTTGATTCCGAGGGTGTAGTTGCCCTTGCCGTCCATCTTCTCGGAGATTCCGTTGAAGTCGCGGATACGCGGAAGGGAGATGCGGATGAGCCTTTCGAGGAACTCGTACATCTTCACGCCGCGGAGGGTGACCTTCGTTCCGATAGGCATACCCTTACGGAGTTTGAAGTTGGAAATATCCTTGCGGGACTCGGTGATGATGGCTTTCTGGCCGGTGATGATTGAAAGCTCCTGCTGAGCTACCTCAACGAGCTTCTTGTCTCCGGTTGCAGAACCGACACCTTCGTTTATAGTGATTTTCTCGAGCTTCGGAACCTGCATCACTGTAGTGTAACCGAACTGCTTTGTGAGCTTTGAGATGATCTCTTCCTTGTAGAGTTTCTTAAGTGCAGGGACATATCCTGCAGGAACTGTCTGTGCTGCCGGTGCAGCTGCTGCCTGTTTCTTTGCCATTACTTAATCTCCTCTCCTGATTTTTTAGAAACGCGAACCTTCTTGCCATCTTCCTTGATCTTGAAGCCGACCTTTGTAGGGCCGCCCTTTGCAGGGTCAATGAGCTGAAGATTGGAGATGTGAATTCCGGCTTCCTGTTTAACAATACCACCCTGAGGGTTCTTTGCGTTTGGTTTGGTGTGCTTTGACACCATATTGATGCCCTCGACGATTGCGCGGTTCTTGTCTGTAAGAACCTCGAGCACCTTACCGGTTTTGCCTTTGTCGTTACCGGCATTTACATAAACGGTGTCACCTTTTTTAATTCTGTTCATAATCTCGATAAATTAGAGGACCTCCGGTGCCAGTGAAACGATTTTCATATAATTCTCGCGAAGCTCCCTTGCTACAGGTCCGAAAATACGCGTTCCGCGGATTTCGCCCTGGTTGTTGAGGAGGACGCAAGCATTGTCGTCGAAGCGGATGTATGAACCATCGGCGCGACGGATTTCTTTCTTTGTGCGAACGACAACAGCCTTTGAGACAGAGCCCTTCTTAGCGTCACCACCAGGGAGAGCGCTCTTGACTGCAACGACTATCTTGTCACCCACTTTTGCATAACGGTGGCGGGTACCGCCCAGAACGCGGATGCAAAGGACTTCCTTCGCGCCGCTGTTGTCAGCCACCTGTAAACGTGATTCCTGCTGTATCATTGCTACTTAACTTTTTCTACGATTTCAACTAATCTCCAGTTCTTTGTCTTGCTGAGAGGACGGGTTTCCATAATGAGAACTGTGTCTCCTACGCTGCACTCGTTCTTCTCATCGTGTGCGACGAACTTGGTGGTCTTCTTGACGAACTTGCCGTACATCGGGTGCATTTCCTTAGTCTTTACCGCTACGACGATGGATTTGTCCATCTTGTTGCTGACTACAACACCTATTCTTTCCTTGCGAAGATTTCTTTCCATAATGAGAATTCAAATTAGTTCTGTTTCTCTTTTTCTGCAAGGACGAACATCATACGGGCGATATCGGTCTTTGCCTTCTTGATTTTTGAGGTATCCTCTAACGGAGAGATGGAGTGATTCATTTTCATTGAGGAAACGTTGGCTTTCTCAATTGCGATTCTGTCGCGGAGATCCGCTACTGACATTTCGCGTACTTCAGTGATTTTCATATTCTCTGCTCCATTAAATTATTCAACATAGTCTCTACGTACCACGAACTTGGTGGTTACAGGAAGTTTCTGAGCGCCCAGGCGGAGTGCCTCTTTAGCGACCTCCATAGGAACGCCCTCGGCCTCGATAAGAATACGGCCCGGGGTTACAGGGCATACGAATCCCTCCGGATTACCCTTACCTTTACCCATACGCACCTCGGCAGGTTTCCTTGTGTAAGGCTTGTCAGGGAAGATCCTGATCCAGATTTTTCCCTCACGCTTCATATAACGTGAAACCGCCTGACGAGCAGCCTCGATCTGACGGCCGGTAAGCCAACAATTCTCCAAGGTCTTGATGCCAAAAGAACCGAAAGCGAGCTGGTTGCCTCTCTGGGCAAGGCCCTTCATACGGCCTTTTTGCTGCCTTCTGAATTTTGTTTTCTTTGGTTGTAACATTGTTTATTGCTTTTGAATTAATTATTCAATAATACCTAACCCATTGAGTGATAGACAGTTGGGCATACTACCCCCAATTTTTAGGACTGCAAAGGTACGAAAAAATCTCGGATTCCAAACATTTTTTCAAAAATTTTTCAACTTTTTTGACCGGGATTTCCAACAATTAAAAACAAGTCTTTCAGCAAGTTACAAAGGTTGAAGAAAAATAATTCTCATCATTTTCGACCGTGCCGCCCAAAGGTCCGGCGACGAATCTTATCTATACCATCCGGCATTCTCCCCCATTCGAGAAAAACAAGGGTTTTGAAAAGTTTTATGTTCCCATCCATTGGCTACGTAGCCAATCTTATCGGGATAGGATGGTCTCAAATCTGGGCATCCTGCATTTTTCGCAGAAGATATTCCCGAATTTGGGGCTCTGTGACATCATAGACGGGGTTGAGCTGATGGAAATTCGCATCTTCTGAAAAGTGACCCGAGAGGAGCATCGCCACAATATTTTTTCTCTTGAGATTGAATTGCGAATAACTAATCGCCGAATCTATCCCGGCAGCGATGTCCCCGCCGTTTCTGATTATACAGTAGACATCATAGTAATCCCTGAATTTCATTCTTCTGAGCATCACCTCAAGTTTCATCGTAAGAATGGCTGATGGCGGAGCTATGCGGATATTGCCCTGATAGGAAATGGGTTCCATCCGGGGCATATATTTGTCGCTCACATAGAAGGATATTTTCACTCCGCACACAAGAAAAATCACCTGGTCGAACCCGAGCATATCCATATTGTCGATATGCCCGATCTTCGCCTCCAGCTCCTTCGAGATGGCCGGCCAGTCAACTTCTGGTTTCTCGTCCCTGGATATTCTCCAGGCCATAAAATCCAAGTCTTCGCTCTGGCGGTGTCCCAGTTGCAGGGCGAGCGCCGTGCCCCCGCAAAGCACATAGCCCGAGATGCAGTCAAGGGAGGCCACTTTGTCAATTATCGCCTCAATGTTTTCTGTAAGTCCCTTACGCATATTCTGTTGCTTTAGTTACATTTTCCTGTTCCTTCTTCCGAAGGAATTTCTCAGGGTCGCGGATGCCGAAATAGTATTGGGCAATCATCATATTCAGTTGCTCCATATATTCTCCCTGACCCGCCATCCGTTCCTCCCACACCTTTCGGACGAATTTGAGAGTGAAGAGTTCGAAAAGATGTGAAATGTCGTCCATATCAAGATGTATCAGCGTTTTTTCCACCAAATCTTCATCGCTGACATCTCTCTCCTCCACCTGAAAGTACGACCAGAAAGCATTCGCACCCTTCAGCTTGGCAAAAAGGGAAGACTTCACTTTCGCACGGTATGCCGCCACCGCATCCTCCTGCTGCATCTTCAGAAGTGTGCCGCATTCAAGGGAGAAATACGATTCCACCCTCAATGCCTGCTGAAGGGTCAGGGGCCGATCTCCGGACACGACATAGCTCAGACTTTGTCTGGAAATCCCGCATTTGCGGGCAAGTTCCGACTGCGAAATGCCCTTTTCCGAGGAGAGTTTTAATATATATTCACCTGTCATCATATATCTTTGTCAACAAATCTGTTGACAAAGATATACAAGAAACGCCAAAAAGCAAATTAAAATCGCGCGAAAAATCAGACTCAGTCTCCGCCGCTGCAAAGGGACGAAAAATTAGCCGTTGAATGAAGGTTCAACGGATAAAAATGTAAAATCGAGCTTAGATGAACATGAGAGGGCGATTTTGTAATAAAAAACCACAAATCGTTTTACAACGATTCACTCGAGATTTCGCAATGCGTAGAAACCCGATATTGAAAATCAATGAGTTACAGGCAAGAACTATACAATAGCCGTTAAAAAGTCAGAACAATGATGGCGAAAATGGGAAAAATCCACATCAAAATTCGTTCAGACGTAACTTACTGATTTATTGGTGCGAAGACACAAACAAATGTGCTTACCCGCAAATTTTTATCAAGAAAACAGGGCTGACCCCGTTTTTTATTCAAGTCTCGCGCTTGGGAAACTTGGAACAACAATTTCAAAGGAATTGCCTACATTTGTGCCCGCAAACGGGGATTGTGTTCCCGGGGTCATTGAATTTAGCGGATATTATACCTTATTTATATGGACATTTCTGGAAAACTCTTCATATTCGACCTTGACGGGACGCTCATCGATTCGGTGGCGGACCTTTGCGCGGCCGGGAATCACACTCTTGCTCTCCACGGATACCCGACCCACCCGCTGGAGGCGTTCTACGGCTTTGTGGGGAACGGAATCGGCAAGCTGATGGAAAGGGCGCTGCCTCAGGGGGAGAAGGATAAGGCGGAGTCGCTCCTGCCGGATTTCCGGGCCTACTACAATCTCCACCTTGCAGACAACACCCTGCCTTATCCCGGCATTCCCGCGCTTTTGAAGTACATTCAGGGCGAGGGGGCTGAGATTGCCGTGGCTTCGAACAAATACCAGGCGGCGACCGAAACTCTTGTTGGCAAACTTTTCCCGGCGATACACTTCTGCTCAATCCACGGGCAGAGAGAGGGAGTCGCGAGGAAACCTGACCCGGAGGTGGTCTATGAGATAGTCGCCGAGGCGGGGGCGAGGATTGAAGATGTCTTCTATATCGGAGACTCGGACGTGGATATGAAAACGGCAGCTGCCGCCGGGGTGAAGGCAATCGGGGTCACCTATGGGTTCTGCCCCGCCGAAACGGTCGAGAGTTTCCACCCGTGGAAAACCGCCGCCTCCGCCTCTGAAGTCCTCACCATTCTACAAAACGCGTAATTTAACCGCGATACTCTGAAGGTGAAACTCCATAGCGTGCCTTGAAGCACTTGGAAAAATAGGACGCCGTGGTGAAACCGGCCTTGTACATCACTTCGGTGACGGAAAGTTTCCCCTCAGAAAGGAGCGCGGCTGCCTTCTGAAGACGGATGTCGCGGATGAACTCCGTCGGGCCCAGGCCTGTGAGCTGCTTTATTTTGCGATAAACCTGCTTGGACGGCCATCGGGACTCTTCGCAAAGGGCTGCAGCCGAGAAATCCGGGTCTTCTATGTGACGGTAGACTATTTCGGAAATTTCCTTCATAAATTTCGAGTCAGGGTCGGGAGCGGAGTCCTTGCCGCCCTCAGAGGGATTGCCCCCCTCCGAAGAATTGCCGCCTTGGGCGGAAGAGCGGCCGCCGAAAATGACGCTGAGGGTCTCGCGGAACTCTCTGGCTTTGCTGACGGCGGATGTGGCTCTGTCTTCAGCCTTCGCCCTTTCTATCCTTTCCACCTTGAGGGCGTTCCAGACCTTGATGAATTTATCCACAAAAAGCGCAAGGCCAATCAGCAGGACAAGATATATAATGATTGCGTGAGTGGTCGCGTACCACGGGCGAAGAACCCGGATGGAGAGAGAGGCGGTTTCGGAGTCGGGAGCGCCGTCGGGGCCGAGATGATGGACCTCAAAGCGGTAGCGGCCGGGCGGGACATTGAGGAAAACCGCCCTGGAGTCCGGGGAGGAAATCTGCCACTGGTCGTGGAAGCCCTCCAGACGGTAGGCGAAACGGCCGGAAGGGAGCGGATATTTGAGCGAAGTGAAACTCAGCGCGAAGGAGTTCTGGCTGCTGGAAAGGCGGATGGACTGCGTGAGCGGAATGTCGCGGGTGAGGATTTCGCGGCCGGAGTAGCCCTTGCAAGGGGTGACGGGAACATTGTCGAGGTAGAGTTCGCTGATTACGACCTTCTGCCCGTTCGCCCCGAGCGGAGCTGAGTCCGTGCGAAGGCTGTAGCAGCCGTTGATGGAGCCGGCGAAGAGTGTGCTATCCATAGCCGCGAGGGAGAAAAGCGGATTCTCGAAATTGCGGACAAGGGTCCATTCGCCGCTGGAAAGGGAGCAGCGCCAGAGTTCGGTTTCGTCGGCGAGGAAAAGGTGTTCCTTATAATATATAATGGACTGCGCCGAAACTGCCGAACCGCTCAGAGGGGAGAGTTCCCCGTCACTCCCGAGGAGATACACCCCGGCCTCGGTGCCTATCCAGATGCGCTCTCCGTCGCCCGCGAGAGAAAGAGTCCTTGCACCTCCGGGGACCGTAACCCTTGATACTGAGAAATCCTTCGCGTCTATTAGGTCCACGCCCTTATCCGTCACAGCCACCATCCTGTCCCCTGCAGCGCAGAGTTTGAAGACTATGTTTCCGGACAGTCCGCCGGCGGTGCTAAGATGCCGCTCGGCCACCAAACTGCCGCCGCCCTCGGGGAGAGAAGCCTTTGGGAAGACGAAGAGTCCGCCGTCGTAGGTGCCGGTCCAGAGCCTTCCTGAGGAGTCTTCCGCGATGCAGTACATCCAGTCGGAAAGATATTCTCCCGATGGCTCGGTGATGTCGTAGTGGGAAACGCCCGAGAGACGGACGCGGTCAAGCCCGCCGTCGGAAGCGATCCAGACCGAGGTGCCGTCAGAGTAGAGCGAGCGCACCTTGATGTGGGTGAGGCGGTTACGAACCTTCGCGGCGTCGGGGCGAAAAAGTTCCACATCGCCGCTTCTGGTGAGTCTTCCCAGACCGTTCATTCCGCCACCCCACAGCGAGCCGTCAGGGGTGCAGACGAGCGAGGAAACATCCATTCCTTCGGGGATATATTCGTCCAGAGCGATGAAAGAGTAGTCGGACTGGAGCGGGGAGATGGCCGCACCGTGGTCGGTGCCGAGCCACAGGTTGCCGTCCCGGTCGATGCAGGAGGCCCAGACGACATTGTCGGGGATGCTGCGGGAGTTGCGAACGTCGTGGCGGAAGGTTTCCAAAAGGGTGCCGTCCGCCGACAGGGAGAGAAGGCCGTTGTCAGTGCCCGCTACAAGGCCGCCGCCGGGGAGATAGAGAAAATTCTTCACCGGAACGCCCGTAAGAAGGCTGCGGAGCTCTCCGGAAGAGGTATCAAAGAGGAAAAGGCCCTTTTCGCTGCCTATGTAAAGGTTTCGTGAGAGGGGGCTGGAGTCATCCTGAGCGATTTGGCTCCCGTCTGCAGAGGATGGGGATGAATGGTCTGCAGAGGATGGGGATGGCTGAGGAGGAACAGCCGGGATGAGTGCAAGGACAAGATTGCCCTGGGAGCCGCCGGGAAGGTTCAGGGATATTTTTTCGACCTCAGACCCGTCGTCCCGGACCCGATACAGGCAGCCGTAGCTTCCAAAATAAAGGTCCTCCCCGAGAGCGCATCCGGCGGCGATATGAAGCCCCGGAGCAACGCAGACTGAAAGGGGAGCGCAGCTCTGCGCCCCGTCCCCCTGCCCCGCGCCTGCAGGGATGGCCCCCTCGCCTAAAGCAGAGCCGTCAGCGCCAGTTCCGCAGGCCCCCCCTCCCAGGCGGAACAGTCCGTCGGTGGTGCCGACCCAAAGAAAGTCGCCGCTCCGGAAGACGGTCTTTATGTGCCTCCAGTCCACGAGAGGGTCCCGGAGGAAGCCGCCGGCGTTGTCGTAGCGGCAGAGGCCGAGATTGGTGCCCACCCAGAGAGTGCCCTTCGGAGCGTCATAGAAAAGGACATTTATGTGTTCGTTGCAGATTGAACGCGGATTGCCTTCCTCCCAGCGGAAGGTCTGGCTGCGCACTCCGTCGTAGCGGACTAGTCCGCCGTCGGTGCCGGCCCAGATGAAGCCGAGGGAGTCCTGAGCGATGGCATAGACCGCGCTCCGGGGTCTTTCCCCGACGCCTACGCTCTGAAATTTCCCGCTAAGCGCAACCGACAGCAAAATCATCAATATGTTTCTACATAGTCCCATAAACAGTCCAAAGGTAATAAATTTGTCCGAATTGTTGCACAACTTGTCCGTTTTGAGGTAATATCCTTGCAAGGTTAGAAGTAATTTTGCATCGGTAAAAAAGCCCCGAAAGAGGCTGAACAGGAGCGGTCTGCCGCGCAAGGCACCCCTCCCGGATTTTTAACCGCATAAAAAGGAATACAGTTAACACTAAAATAAAGACAATATGAAACTCGCATCCAAAGTCGCCCTCCTTCTCGCGGCGGCAGCAGGACTCCTCTTCTTCAGCCCCGCTCCCACACGGGCCCAGGAGAGCAAACAATCTCAGACCATCTCCGTCACAGGAACAGTCACCGAAGCTGAGAGCGGCGAACCCGCAATCGGCGTGACCGTCCTCATCAAAGGCACATCCGCCGGAACCGTGACCGACATCGACGGCCGCTACTCCCTTAGCGCCCCGTCCGACGCCACGCTCGTATTCTCCTGCATCGGTTTCAGCACAGTGGAACAGGCAGTCGAGGGTCGCAGCACAATCAACGTCGCCCTCACCTCCGACACCCAGATGCTTGCCGACGCGGTTGTAATCGGTTACGGTACGACCTCCAAGAAGGACCTCACCGGTTCCATCTCCACGATGAAAACCGAGGACTTCAACTCCGGACTCATCTCCTCAGCCGAGCAGCTCATCAACGGTAAGGTAGCCGGCGTGCAGATTATGACTTCCTCCGGATCCCCTACCTCAGGCAGCACCATCCGAATCCGCGGCGGAGCTTCCCTCAACGCCTCAAATGACCCTCTCATAGTCCTGGACGGCGTTCCTCTTGAAATCGGAGGCATCGCAGGAAACGACGGAAACTTCCTCTCCCTCATCAACCCTTCCGACATCGAGTCCATGACCGTCCTCAAGGACGCATCCTCCACCGCAATCTACGGTTCAAGGGCATCCAACGGCGTGATAATCATAACCACCAAGAAGGGCGCAAGCGAGAAAATCCACGTCAACCTCACCTCCACCCAGTCTGTGCAGTGGAAGAGCAAGACTGCGGATATGCTTTCATACGATGACTTCGTAAACGTTGTGAACGGCCTCGGGACCGACTACAGCCAGTACCTCGGCACAGAGCACACCGACTGGAACAAACAGGTCTATCAGGCAGCCTTCGGCACTGACAACAACCTCAGCGTGAGCGGTCAGGCCGCATCCTGGCTCCCGTTCCGCGCATCAGTGGGCTACTACAACCAGGACGGTATCCTCAAGACCGACAACGCCCAGAGGGTTTCTGCGAACCTCAACTTCTCCCCTACCTTCTTCCACGACTACCTCAAGTTCAACATAAGCGTCAAGGGCGCCTACAACCGCAACCGCTTCGCCCAGACAGGGGCAATCTGGAACGCGGCCACCTTCAACCCGACCGTTCCGGTCTATTCCGGCAGCGAGGCTCTCGGCGGATATTATGAAATCGTCTCCGCAACGGGAGAGCCTGATGTGAACGCCGTGAAGAACCCGCTCGGACTTCTTATGCAGACAAATTCCACGAGCGACGTCTATAGAATAGTCGGCAACATCGACGCAGACTACAAGATGCACTTCCTTCCGGAGCTCAGACTCCACGTCACCGGAGGCTACGACTACGCCAACGGAAGGGGACGCTCCTTCACTCCGGAGACCGCCGCATCAGCCTACGACACAAAGGGTTACAGCAGCAGCTACGGCCCTGCCGAGAAGCACAACCGCCTTCTCACCGCCTACCTCAACTATAATAAGGAAATTGAGGCAATCCGCTCAAAGATTGACGTCACCGCAGGTTACGACTACCAGTACTGGAAAGCCACCTACCCTGCAGGAGACAACTACAACGCCGCCGGGGAGAGCCTCAACCAGGCCTGGAACGCCACCGACAACCGCCACGTTCTCCTCTCCTACTACGCCCGTCTGAACTACTCGTTCGACTCCCGCTACCTTCTCACCGCGACGGTTCGCCGTGACGGAACATCCCGCTTCTCTAAGAACACCCGCTGGGGCACATTCCCATCCGTCGCCCTCGCCTGGAGAATTTCCGAGGAGAGCTTCCTCAGGAACGTGGAGGCTGTGAACGACCTTAAGCTCAGGGCCAGCTACGGCGTCACCGGACAGCAGGACGGCATCGGCAACTACAACTACCTCCCGACCTACTGGAAAGGCTCCGACAACGCCAAATACATCGGCTCCAACGGCTCCTACATTTCCACCTATCTTCCTTCCGCATACGTCGAGGACCTGAAGTGGGAGACCACAAAATCCTTCAACGTCGGCCTCGACTGGGCCTTCCTTGACAACAGGATTCAGGGAAGCGTCGACTGGTACACCCGCAAGACCGAGGACCTCATCGCCACCGTCCCGGCCCCTGCAGGAACGAACTTCAGCAAGATGATCACCACCAACGTGGGCAACGTCTCAAGCCAGGGCGTGGAAGCGTCCCTCAACCTCGTGCCGGTAAAGACAAAGGACTGGACCTGGAACGTGGGATTCAACGCCACCTGGCAGAAGGTCAGAATCACCAACCTCACCCTCGTGGACAACGGCGAGAAGACAACCACCCTCACCGGCCCTACCGTGGACAGCAAATATGTCCAGGTTATGACCGAGGGACAGGCTCCATACGCATTCTATGTCTATAAGCAGCTCTACGGCGAGGACGGCCGCCCGATTGAAGGCGCATACGCGGACCTCAACGGTGACGGCACAATCAACATCAACGACCGCTACTGCTACCATTCCCCTGCCCCTGACTGGATTCTCGGATTCAACACCGCGGTAAGCTGGAAAAACCTCACCGTTTCCGCAACCTTCCGCGCCAACATCGGCAACTATGTCTACAACGCGATGGCGATGAACACCGGCGCCACCGAGACTATGAAGTACAGCGCTCCTCAGCTGAGCAACCTTTCCGCTTCATACCTCCAGACCGGATTCAAAACCCGCCAGTTCTACTCCGACTACTATGTCGAGAACGCTTCCTTCCTCAAGCTGGACAACCTCACGGTGAGCTACGACTTCGGCCGCATCCGCGACAAGGTGGGCCTTCAGCTCTCGCTCCTGATGCAGAACGTGTTCACCATCACCAAGTACACGGGAGTTGACCCTGAAATCTCCAACGGTTTCGACAGCTCATTCTACCCGCGTCCGCGCATCGTTTCACTCAGCCTCGGTCTGAATTTCTAAATTCTTGAACCACAAATAATAAGAAGGAATTATGAAGAACATATATAAAATATTGACAATTGCTGCGGCAGGCCTGACCCTTTCCCTTTCAACGGGCTGCGTGAAGGACCTGGACCAGTACCCGCACACCGACACCACCTCAAAGGATGTTTATGTGAGCGCCGAGAACTATGAAAAGGTGCTTTCGGGAATATATACCTCCATGATCGTGAACCTCAGCACCATAGCTGACGACGACCGCTACCAGAACTACACCCGCTGCCTCACTATGTTCGAGGAGTGCTCCACCGACACGCTGGACGACGTGTGGCTCTCGGGCGAGACTATGACCGACGTAAACAACCAGAGCTGGAACGCCGGCGACCCGTGGGTGAGCGCGATGTTCTACCACATCTACAACATCATCGCCCTTTCCAACGAGTTCATCCGCAACGCTTCCGAGGAGAACATCGCCTCCTTCTCCGATGAGGACAAGGCGAAAATCCGCTCCTGGAGAGATGAGGCGAGGGGACTTCGGGCCATCGCATATTTCCACGAACTCAATTTCTTCCCCGTTGCGAACTTTGTGACCGAGAAGGACAATGTGGGTTCGTTCATTCCTACCGCATACACCCGCGCCCAGCTTTTCTCATACGTCGAAAGCGAGCTCAAGGAACTCGGAGAGAGCCTTCCTTCAAGGAATTACGGTCACTTCACCAAGAGCACCGCAAACGCTCTTCTTGCGCGCCTCTACCTCAACGCCGAGGTTTACACCGGGGAGAAAAAATACACCGAGTGCATCGCTGCCTGCAACAAGGTCTTCGCTGACGGCTACACCGCCCTTGCCCCGAGCTATGCGAGCCTTTTCAACGCCGACAACAGCAAGAGAACCGACGAGATTATCTTCGCCCTCTCTACCGACGCCTCCAACACCGTTGCCTGGGGCGCAGGAACCTACCTTGTCTGCGCATCGCGCTTTGACAACTACGCCGACATAGACAAGGAGTTCGGAGTTGCCACCTACTGGAACTGCCTCAGGGTGCGCCCGGAGCTTGTGGACCTTTTCGGGGACGGAGACTCAAGGGCAATGTTCGGGCAGTATGACAGGGTTGCCTCAGAGAAAGCAACCGAGGACTTTGATATAACTCTTCCGGGCGACAGCGACTACAAGTACCGCGCAAGGGAGAAGAAAATCGCCAAACACGACGACGTCACCACAGGCTGGGAGATGAACAAGTGGACCAACCTTCTGGACGACGGAACCGTCGCATCCGACACGAGGGTGAACGGCGCCGTGACCGACTATCCGATGTTCCGTCTTGCGGACGTCTACCTTATGGCTGCAGAGGCTGCGCTAAGGGGCGGCACCGGGGCCGAGAAGACCGCCCTTGAGTATGTGAACCTTGTTCGCGAGAGAGCCGGAGCAACCGCGCTTGGAAGCGTTGAACTTAGCGACATTCTTGACGAAAGGGGCCGTGAGCTCTACTCCGAGGGCGTTCGCAGAACGGACCTCATCCGCTTCGGAAAATACACTTCAGGCTACGCCTGGAACTGGAAGGGCGGGGACATTGACGGCAAGGACGTTGACAGCAAATACAGCCTTCTGCCTATTCCTGAGGCCGAGCTTTCAGCAAATCCGGGACTCAAGACCTACAACGAGGCCATCGGATTCTAATTTATGCGTCTTTTTGGTCTATCCTCAAAAATCCAGCATAAATTTACATATAGTTAAATTATTGAATATTAGTAATATATGAAAAAGACACTTAGATATATACTCGCGGCTGCAGGCATTATGGCGGCCGCAGCAGGATGCGAAAAGGACGGAGAGAAGCTCATCGTTTCCACTCCTGGCACTCCGTCGGAGTTCAGCGCAAGCCCTACCGACATCACTCTTTCAGCTTCAACAGCCGACGCACTCGCCCTCACCCTTGTCTGGAACGAGGGCGCAGCGGCAACGCTCAGCGACCCGACGGTTGCAATGCCGGACGATCTCGTGAGCCAGGCCGTCCAGTTCTCCGCCAGCGAGACTTTCGACGACTGGGCCGAAATCGACGTCGACTCGGACAAGACTTCCCTTCAGCTCACAGGAAATCAGCTCAGCCAAATTCTTGTAAAACTGGGACTTACCGAAGTGCAGAAATACGATGTCTATGTCCGCCTTGCCATAGCTCTCGGGAATACGGAAGTTTATTCTTCAGTCATTACCATCGGAGTGACTCCGTACGCTATGGAGACCGGTTGGATGAAGGTTGTGGACAAGAACGACGGAACTACGGTCGTTGCCACTCTCCACTGCAAGGACGCGACACCTCATCTTTTCGAGGGATTCGTCGTAACGGCCAGCGGATGGTACAACATCCTCTTCTTTGCTGCAGACGGAGTTCAGTGGGGCTGCGACAGTGCTTGGACACCGTTCTCACTCATTTCCGGCTCCACCAACAACTGCTGGTTCGCTGAGCCTTCAGGCTGCCAGTATGTATTCGCAGACACCAAGAACCAGCTCTGGTACCACATCTACACCCCTTCAGTTGACGCCACTGTTGACGGCACCGCAGTAACTCTCTCATACAGCAAGACCGCAGGCGGCTTCAGCGGGGTAATCACCACCACCGCCGACAACACCTCAGTGAAAATCAGCGGCACAGGCACGCGCTACGACTCCACAACCGGCACTGACGCAGGCGTCTCAGGCATCAGCTATCCGTTCTCGCTCCTCCCGTCCGCTGACGGCTCGTTCGAGTTCACAGCGGGAGAAAGCGATTCCGCAACTCTGAGCGTCGAAAAGGCCGGCACATACACTCTTACCTTCAACGTCACTGACTGCACCTGGGCACTCACCGAGGGTGAAAGCGGCGGCGACGAGGGAGGTGAGACCGACCCGTGGGCCGATTACCCTGACCCTGACTATGCAGCCGCAACAGGAGAGCTTCTCTACCTCTACAGCACCGACTCCGACAAGAACGCTGTCACCGTGAACGCCAAACTCCTTCTTAACGAAGGCAAATACCAGGGCTACTACTATTTCGCCGGATGGGAGAATTTCGTGTTCGGAGACAGCGATGTGGCAGCCAGTGCAAAGGTATATGGCTCCGCACCGGTCAGCGACACCGGACTCTACCGTCTCTTCTGCGGCTCATCCCGCTGGGCCATCTGGTTCCCGAGCGGCACAGCTGCATACACGAGAGTTTCTGTCGATATGACAGAGCGCAGCTGGGCTTATGAGGCCGTTAACACAATCAGCATCGTGGGCGACTTCAACAACTGGAGCCTCACCTCAGACCAGATGACTTTCGACTCCACCGCAAAGACCTGGTCAGCCGACATAAATCCGTCATCCTGGGGCACATACGGAATACACTTCGTTGTCAACTCCGACTGGAACTGGTGCCTTAGCGACGCTAACTCCGACGGAGTGCTCGACACTGGAACTTCCGACTTTATGCCTACGGCCGCAGCCGGAGCCCTCAAGGTCACCATCGACCTCAACGACCCTCAGAATATGACCGTTAAATTTGAATAAGAACTATGAAAATCGTTAATATTTTCTCCGGTGCCGCAGCGGCAGTTTTGGCTCTTACGAGCCTTAGCTGCTGCTCCTGCACCTCCGAACCGCTTCCCCACACTCCTGTAACCCCTGAGGAGCCCGCCACCATTGACCGCACAGCCTTCGCAAAGGGCGCCGACATCAGCTGGGTCACCCTTATGGAAAGCCAGGGAATGAAATTCTATAACGCCGAGGGAACCGAGACCGAGTGCACCGCTCTTATGAAGCAGCTCGGAATGAACTCAGTTCGCTACCGCGTCTGGGTGAACCCGGAGGACGGCTGGAATTCAGCCTCCGACGTGCTTGCAAAGGCAGTCCGCGCCCAGAAGCTCGGGATGAGGATTATGATTGATTTCCATTTCAGCGACACCTGGGCCGACCCGTCAAACCAGGCCACACCCTCCGCCTGGGCTTCCCTCGACCTTGAGGGGCTCAAAAAGGCCGTGAGCGACCACACCACCGAGGTTCTCTCGCTCCTTAAAAAGTATGGAGTGGAGGTCGAGTGGGTGCAGGCCGGCAACGAGACCCGCAGCGGGATGCTCTACCCTCTCGGGCAATACAAGGAAAACAGCGGAAAGAACTACGCCGATCTCACGACCGCCTGCTACGAGGCCACAAAGGCCGTTTATCCTGACGCCAAGGTCATCGTGCATCTTGACAGCGGCAACCGTCTCGACCTCTACCAGAGGATTTTCCCGGTTCTGAACTCCAACAACGCCAAGTATGACATCATAGGTATGTCACTTTACCCTTGCTGGTGGGACGAAAGCATCGGGGGCTACTCCACCGACTGGAAGTCTACTGTTGACGAGTGCCTTTCCAATATCAGCGCAGTTAACAAGTCCTACGGCAAGGATGTGATTATCTGCGAGACGGGAATGCCGGTTGAGAACGCCGAGGTGGCAAAGGCTATGCTGAGCTATCTTCTTGAGAAGACTCAGGCGCTCTCCTGCTGCAAGGGAGTGTTCTACTGGGAGCCTGAGGCGCCGCTCGGCTATAACGACGGCTACGCTAACGGAGCTTTCGAGAACGGGAAGGCGACTTGCGCGCTTGACCCATTCTCTGAAGCCAAATAAAAAGCGGATTGTTGCGTTACGCGGCTTGCCCAAATTCTCACAATTCCAAACTGAGTTTTATGAGTAAAAAAACAATCATACTGGTGCTTGCAGGACTTTTCTCCCTGTTGCCTTTAACCGGGCAGGTCAGGAGCGAGAGGGTTCTGCGGGACTGGGAGTTCCGCCTGGGAGACTACAGAGAGTCTTCCGAGGGCTGGGAGAAGGTCACAGTTCCGCACGACTGGGCCATCACGGGGCCGTTCGACAAGGCGAACGACCTCCAGACGGTTGCCGTGGTGCAGAACGGCGAGACAGTCCCGACGCAGAAAACCGGACGCACCGGAGGACTTCCCTATATGGGAAAGGGCTGCTACCGCACTTCCATCGACATTGAAAATCTCGAAGGAAGACGCTACGAGCTGCTTTTTGACGGCGCTATGAGCGAAGCCCGCGTCTGGGTGAACGGCGAGAAGGTCTGCGAATGGCCATACGGCTACAACGCCTTTCACTGCGACGTAACCCCCTACCTGCACTCAGGCAGCAACAGCGTCCTGGTACTCCTTGAGAACAGGCCGTTCTCCTCAAGATGGTACCCCGGGGCAGGGCTCTACCGCAAGGTCCGCCTTCTGGAGACTTCCCCGGTGCATATTCCCGTTTGGGGCGTGTGCGTCCGGACTCCGCACATTGAAAAAGACTACGCAAGCGTAAACATATCTACAGAGATCGAAGGGGCCGGGGAGGGTGAATCTTTCATCTTCGAGGCCGCAATTCTCGATTCAGAGGGAAATATTCTAACCTCGCGCTCCGACCGCAGGGCTATCTGCCACGGCGAAAGCGCGCGACAAAACCTCACCCTCCCCTCTCCCCGCCTCTGGTTTCCTGAAGACCCCGCGCTCTACACCTGCAGAGTGAGGGTTTACAAAGACTCAGAGCTCATCGACAGCGTTTCCACCCGTTTCGGGGTGCGCACCGCAGAGTTCATCGCCGACAAGGGCTTCTTCCTCAACGGACAGAGGCGCATCATCCACGGAGTCTGCCAGCACCACGACGCAGGACCGCTCGGAGCCGCAGTGACCCGCCCGGCGCTTCGCCACCAGATTGAAATGCTGAAGGAAATGGGCTGCGACGCCATCCGCACTTCGCACAATATGCCTTCGGAGGAACTCGTGGAACTTTGCGACGAGATGGGCGTTATGCTTATGGCGGAGACTTTCGACGAGTGGGACGTGGCAAAATGCGAGAACGGCTACCACCGCTTTTTCGCCGACTGGGCAGAAAAGGATATGGTGAACCTCATCCGGCATTTCCGCAACAATCCTTCAGTGATTATGTGGAGCATCGGAAACGAAGTGCCGACCCAGTGGACCGAAGGGGGCTACAAGACTGCCGCTTTCCTTCAGGCGATTTGCCGCCGGGAAGATCCCACGAGGCAGACTACCTGCGGAATGGACCAGTTCGACGCCGTGGTCAGCAACGGATTTGCGGCCCAGGTGGATGTGCCCGGGTTCAACTACAAGCCCCGCCGCTACGCCGAGGCCTACCTGAAACTCCCTCAAAATATAATTCTCGGCAGCGAAACCGCCTCCACCGTGAGCTCCCGCGGAGTCTATCACCTTCCGTCGAAAGACCTCGGAGGGGACCTCACATCAATGGGAGGCTCAAGCATCCTCACTGAAGACCATCAGAGTTCGTCCTACGACATCGAGCACTGCTACTGGTCCAACATCCCGGAGCAGGACCTTGCCGCCGACGAGGACTATCCGTGGATGGGCGGGCAGTTCGTCTGGACTGGGTTTGACTACCTCGGAGAGCCTTCGCCTTACGACACCGACGCGTGGCCGAACCACTCCTCAGTTTTCGGAATAATGGATCTTGCGTCCATTCCGAAAGACCGTTTCTGGCTCTACAGAAGCGTCTGGAGGAAGGACTCGCCCACTCTGCACGTTCTTCCGCACTGGACCTGGCCGGGCTGCGAAGGCAAGAATGTCCCGGTTGTGGCCTACACCTCCTACCCGAGCGCGGAGCTTTTCGTGAACGGAGTGAGTCAGGGAGTTGCAAGAAAAGAAGCCCCTGTTTCAGTTTCCGAAGACCCTCAGAACCCGCTTCCGATTGCCCCCGACAGCACGCTTATCCGCCGCTTCAGGCTCATCTGGCCGGATGTTAAATACGAAAAGGGTGAAATCCGCGTGGTAGCCTACGACAGCGATGGGCGCCCTGCCGCAGAGCAGACCGTCCGCACGGCAGGAAAGCCCTACGCCCTGCGCCTCACCCCGTACACCGGTCCCGAGTCCATTTTCGGCAACGAAGGCTTCGGAGCAGGCTCGACGGGAATCGCCTCCGGCAATGAAGGCAAAGCGGCCTCCAAGAACGCTGCGAACAGCGCTTCCGAGGCCACCGCAACGCTCAAAGCCGACGGAGAGGACCTTTGCTACATCAATGTCTGCGTAGTGGACAGGGACGGCAATCCGGTGCCATTCGAAGGCCGGGAGGTAAAGGTCAGCGTAGAAGGGGCGGGAAGTTTCAGGGCGATGGCAAACGGCGACCCGACCTGCCTTGAGATGTTCCACACGGGAAAGATGCACCTATTCAGCGGGCAGCTCACAGTGATTGTCCAAAGCGGCACAAAGGCAGGCGACATCCGTGTCAAAGCCACCGCGAAAGGCCTTAAGGCCGCCACTGCGACGCTAAAAGCAGAAGAATAAAACCGCATACTGACACAGAAACAACAATAATACACCGCAGTTATTCGGGGAGGGTGGCCGCCCATCCCCGATAACGCAAAAGGAGATGACTCGAAAGAATCATCTCCTTTTTAATTAGACCGCTTTAAAGTGCGGGGAGAACAACGCAGTAGACCGCTTTTTTGCCGGCCTCTTTTTTAGTTCTCGTCGCCGAATAACTCAGTGCGGAAAATCTGCGCCGCGTCAATCCCCGTGGCATCTTCCAGATTGTTGTTCAGAAGATACTCGAAGAAGAAAGCGTAGGTGATGAGCGCCCTCATTGCGCAAGCCCCGCCATAATATTCTGTTATCTCACTTCGGCCCACATACTTGCTGGTATTGGAAATACGTTTGCTGTTGGTCATCGGGAAATTGACATTCCTCATAGCAAAATTATCAAACCAGTTAAGTTTCACTCTGCAAGGCTTTCCACTGCTCTTGGTTCCAAGAAGCAGATGTCCATAGTTAGCGGGAGTCTCAAGATAAGGAGACGTTCCCCAAACATAAGAGTGGACTGCCGGAAGAGCGGTGGACATTGAGCCGCCGGCAAGTTCCGGAATGTTTCCGGCACCTGATTTCGCGGAGTTGTTTCCATCGTAGCCCCTAAGAAGCAGATACGACCTCAGCGCAAGTTCAAACACATCCGCAGTCGAATACTCGGTGCCTCCCACGGTGAGGGTGGTTGTGGACGGGATGTAGTGGGCATTCTTCACGTCAAAACTGGAATCCGAATTTTTAGCCTCGCCGGTTTCCATATTGATCAGCCCGGTGGTGTTCTCCCAGACATCGATAAGCCCGACATACTGCTCGGCGAAATCGCGAATGGTCGCCCCGGTGGAAGCGGAGGTCTCAGTGCGGGTCGCAGAAGACATAACGACAGCGAGGGCGTTGCGAGCGTTGCGCTGGAACTCCAGGTTCACGCCTGAGATTGAACGGGTGTAAACAGCCTTGTCTGTGGTGATTTCCACATCAAGCGAAGTCAGCGTGCAGGGAAGAAAAGAAGCCCAGGCTACAATGTTGTAGGCTCCGTCGGTAAGAACCGCCGTAAGATTCTCTCCTGAAAGAGTCACCACATTTGCCTTGGTGTTGCCCTCGGCCTTTGTCGCTGCGCCGGTTGTAAGGTCAAGCGAATAGGCTCCCACCATCTCGGCATCGGAGTTTCCCGTAAGGACAATTTTCTTGATGGTCTCACCCTCAGTGAACCCTTTAAGGGCCTCGAAAGTTATTTCTGCGTGGGCTACAACCCTGGTCCAGTTCACGGAAATCTTCTCGGAAGGAATGCCGGAATAAGTCCCTGCCGACTTTCCGATCATAAGGTCTGCCGCGCAGTCAAAAGACCCGGCTAACGGGGTCTGACGGGCAGGTACAACAACGCTTGATAGCGGAGCAGACTTCAGGTCGGCAGCTGCGCAGACACCGGGATAGAGGGTGTAGAACTGATATGTCCCCTCCTCGGTGCCTGTGAAACGGGTTGAGACATTGAACTGCGCCTTCGGGGCGGCTGCAGAGAGCTTGTCGGATTTGTAGAGTTCCGCAGTCTTGCTTCCCGCAGCCTCGGAAGAAGTCGCCGTTCCGGCGGCGTTCTGCCAAATGTCGTTGCAGGTGTAGGCCACGGCAATCCGGTCGCCCTCAGACCACTGAAGAGCGCTCCCTGTCCAGGCGGTCCTGGACGAAGAGAAGAGAAGCGGCTTCTCGGAAGAGAACACAAGAGTCCTCCCCTCCGGTGAAGGAGAAGGCTCAATTGAAGTCTTGGAGCAGCCCGGGGCGAGAGCCATCGTGGCCGCAAGGGTTAGATATAGGACTTTTCTGTTCATTGTCATTGCCGCAGAGGTTAAACTCTTCCGATATAGACGTATTCGTAATCGCTGTCCGGAGCGTCGCTTACGGCGAATCCGTCTTCAACATTTACTATAGTCTCCGGATATAGCTCCGGAGACTCGTAATCAACGGTTTTCATAAACTTCTCGGGGTGGAGTTACTCAGCCTCCTGATGATACATATCAAAGTCGAACTGCACATCCTTCAGGGCAGTATAGACATTGTCTGTGATATCATTGTCGAGCATATACTTGTACACTCTCGCAAGAATGATGAGTTCACGCATAGGGGAAATGAAGCCCTCATAGCCTTCCTCGACGATTGTTGCGGAGGTGTCCGTGCCGAACTCCTGATAGTTACCGATGTATCCGCGAGGCTTCGTAACCCATCCGTTGGCAACGAATGCACGGGCAACGTGAACGGAAACGGCCCTGACGAGGAAGTTGATTCCTACAGTCTTGATTTCCTTGCCGTTATAGACAACGAGAGAGTTGTCGTTGTTGTCTGACTCATACCACGGATATGTTCCCCAGCGGCATCCTGAAGTGTAAACAGGAATCTTGTCATTGAAAGAGCCGGAGTCGCCGTAAGTGAGAAGCGAGTTCCTCTTCTTCATAGAAGCGAGGCCTCCCTCACCTTCCTTGGTGACAAGGTTGAGGAACAGACGGCAGGCAACTTCCCAAGCCTGTGCGGAGTCGTAGGTGTTCTCGCCGAAATTGAGCGTCCACGGAGTGTACTTAGGGTCAAACTGGTTGCCGCTTGTTCCGTAAGGGTTGCCGACAGTCTCGCCGATAGGAATGAAGTGAACATTCTTCCAGGCGTTGCCGTTCACTGTGGTGTGCATACCGTCAGCATCGACTGTGCCCACTGTGTTCTCCCAGACTGTGAGGCATTTTACGAACTCAATCGCGAAGTCGCGGGCAGTTACGTTGAGCGGAACGACATACTCTTTCTGGATCACTTCGACATCGATTCCGTCGGTGACATTGCCGCCCTTGAGGATGATTGATCCCGTGCGGTGAGCCTGATAGTTGGAACGGGCGGAAACCTTGATTGTAGCGGTCTCGGAAGCGCTGCCGGAAGCAGGGCTTATGGTTATCCAGGACTCTGTCGCTTCAACAGTCCACGCGCTCTTTGCAGAGAAAGTCAGGGTCTTCTCTCCGCCGTCGGCCTCAAACTCAAGGCTTTCGTTTTCGACAGTGATGTCCGGTTCCTTGATGCCGTAGAGGTCGTAGTCGAAGTTGACATTCTTCACCGCGTCATAGACATTGGCGGTGATGTTGTTATCGAGAAGATAATTGTAGAAGCGTGCGAGAATAAGGAATGAACGCATTACGCTGATTCTTCCAGTATATGGGCTTACCACGAGCGTTTTTCCGGAGTCGGTTCCCAGAGTGATGTAATTGCCGAGATAGCCGAGCTCGGTGGATTTTCCAATGCCCCAGGCGCAGAGTTTTGTCATAATTTCGATGTTACAAGGAGCCTCGTCGGAGAAATTGATGGCGCCGGCGGTGTTGTCCTGCTCATACCACGGATATTTTCCCCAGCCGTATGTGCTGTCGAAATCAGGGATCTCGTCTGAAAGAGACTTTCCGTTTCCAGGGGTGTGGATAAAGGTATTCCTTTCCTTCTGGACGGTTGCGCTTCCCTCCTTTGTGACGAGGTCGAGGAAACCTTTGCAGGCAATTATATAAGCCTGAACGGCAGTATATTCCTTACCCTTCAGGGTGATTGTGTGATAAGGCTTGTACTTTTCGGCATACTGGTCCTTACCGTCAGGGTAATCGCCGCCGCTGTGAGGAATAGGAATGAAATGGACATCTTTCCACGCGGAGTTGTTGGCGCTGCAGTGGGTTCCGTCAGCGCTGAGGGTTCCGGTCGTGTTCTCCCAGACGTCAAGATAGGTCACGAACTGCTGTGCGAACTCCTTCAAAGTGGCTTTTGCCTCTACAGGAGCCGGATCTTCATTTCCGCCTTCATTACCCTTCTGAGGGTCATCCTTCTGACAGGACACACAAGCTGCCATGCAAGCAAGTGCAACGAGGTATTTCCAGATCTTTTTCATAATAAATTCAGTTATAATGTTAATTTTATTGGTTTTCTTTTATTCGTCAAACGTGAACTCCGACAAATCCGGCACCTCTCCGAGACCGTTGCGGAAAAGGACTATGCCTTCCGCCTTCGTTCCCTTGTACACCTCGCAGTCCGAGAGCACTTCCTGGGCGTTCAGCGGGGTGACCTTGCTGTCGTTGCCGCTGTAGGTCGTTGTGCCCGGCCAGCACTTCGCCCCGTAGTCCGCAAACGCGTTGGCTTTCTTCTGGCAGGTGTAGTCGGAATAATTGTAGGAGTAGCGGTAGATCATCGGCATAAAGATGTCGAGATACTGTCCCATCTTGGTACGGTTCTGACCGTAGTAGTAGCCGTCTGAGGTCTCGTCCGGCATCATCGCGGCAGAGATTACGATGCCCTCGGCATAGCTGTCGCAAAGTTCCCTCATTTCCCTGCAGCAGCGTGTCACCGCGCCGACGCTGTTCACTTCAGTGGAGATGTTGTGCTTGGGGGCCGTGCCCGGGAAACGGATGTAATCCAGGTGAATGCCCTTCACGCCGTACTCCTCGATGTAGGTCCTGGCGTTGAGAACTATGGACTCGAAAACATCGTCCCTGTAGCAGGCGTTGTCGTCGTCAATCGGGTTGACCCATCCGGAGGAGGTGTGGAAGCACTGAATCCAGGCGTGAACCGTAAGACCCAGACTTTCCGCCTTGGCGATGAATCTCAGGGTGCTCTTTTTGGAAGCTGCGGAGAAAGCCGCGTAGTTGAGAATGACGTGGTCTATGCCGTTGGCGCGAAGCTGCACCAGGGCTTCGCCGTCGTTTGCCATAAGGTTTGCGACGTGGCTACTCCAGACCCAGATGCCGAAGCCTTTGGTGGTGCTGACATCGAAGACAGCGTTTTCCCTTCCCTGACTTGAGTAGGTGAGGTTTCTCCAGGATGTCGCTCCGTCAGGGATTCTCTGGTAGCTTCCGACTGCGGTCTGAGGAACAGCCGCGCCGAAAACTGAAACAGGGGAAAATTCGTCGATGGCCTTCCCTTCCTCGCTGCGGGCGAGTTTAAGGGAAAAGTCCGAGTCGGATGCTATGCCGGTGAGAAGGGCTTCGTCGTCAGTTGAGAGCACAAGCCGCTCGCCAGGCTGTAGAACAGTGCCTTCGGGAGCGGTGTAGATGCATTTTCCGTCGAAATACTGGTCGGTTAGATAGAGACCTGTCTTGGAGATGTCGATGCTTTGAGTGGAGGTGTTCAGAAGTTCAACCCAGGAAACAGCATCAGTTGTCTCGTCGTGAGCCGCAATCTCGTTGATTACGACCCCTGCACAGTCTGAAACGTCATCCGGCTGTTCCGTGCTCTCCTTGCACTGACACCCTACGCTCAAACAGAGCGTGAGCATCATTGCTGTTGTCAGTCTCGTGTTCATAACCTTTCTGTCATACTCCTGAACTCATAGTCACGAGGAAAATTCCCCTCAAAATGCGGAAAAGCCAATGATGACTGACAATCAAATGATTATCAATGTATTACGCATAAAACCTATGCGAATTATCTTTGGCCGCGAACAAAATTAGGAATTTACTTTTGCAATTCCAAACATTTTGCAACTTTTTTGTTTCATCGCGCTGAGAGGCCCCCGGGGTCATTTTCGGGGGGGGGGGGGGGGGGGGGGGGGGGGGGTAGAAAAGGCCTGAAACACAGAGACAAAGGCCCCTATGCTGCCGCACAAAAAGAGGATGACCAAAAGTCAAAATTTGACTTTTGGGTCATCCTCTTTTACAACTGCTCTTTTTATTACAGCTGCCCGATAAATTATTACGACAACTTGCGGATTATTCCTCGTCTCCGAAAAGTTCGGAGCGGAAAATTTTATCCTCGTTGATTTGGGAAGTGTCGTCCAGATTGTTGTCGAGGAGATACTTGAAGAAGAACGCGTAGGTTATGAGCCCTCTCATCGAGCAGGCGCAGCCGCGATATCCTTCGAGCTGATCACTCTGGTAGCTTGACATATTCGAGATAGTCAGCGACCTACCCATCGGGTAGTTCGCATTTCTCATAGCGAAGTTATCCAACCAGTCCATCCTAACCTGACAAGACACATAACCGCCGCCCCAGTCGTAGCCGCCGCCGAAGGTATCCAGCATAAGGTGTCCGCCGTTAGAGCGGGTTTCGTTGTAAGGAGACTCGCCCCACTTGTAAGAGTGAGTCTCGGGGAGTTTAGTCTTTGACATCGGAGAATTTCCTTCAAGCTTCGGGATGGAGTTCTTGCCGTATTTGGCGGTGTTGTTTCCGTCATAGCCGCGCACAAGAAGGTAACTCCTCAGGGCTGTCTCGAAGATGTCGGCCGTAGTGAAGGTGGCTCCCCCGACGGTGATTGTGGTCGTGGAAGGGATGTAGTGGGCATCCTCGACATCGAAATCGACATCGGCCCCCTTGCGGGACTCTCCCGTCAGCATATTTATCTTGCCGGTGGTTTTCTCCCAGATGTCGAGGAGTTTCACATACTCCTTCGCGAAATCAAGGATTGTGGCGTCTTCGGAAGGCTTGACCACTTCGGCGTCGCCTCCGTCCTCGCCGTCACCTTTGTCTATGTCTTCTCCTCCGTCATCTTTCCCGTCGTCAATGTCTTCGTCACCGCCTTTTTCTTCTCCTACATATTCAGTGGAAATCACCTCAGGAAGTGCTCCGGTGCTCTTGTACTCGGAAGCCGTGCGGGAAAGGGAAACCGTGGCGCGGTTAGTGGAGAACGCAACGGTGGCTCCGTCACGCTCGAAAGTAATATGGGAAGGAATCTGCCCGTTGAGCCTTACGCCCGCAAGGATTTGGGTGGCGACGCTTACAAGACTCTCCTCGCCCGTCACTGGGATGGAGGCGGAGTCGTAGCTGTCGTTGTCCGGATGGTCGGCGGCCTTGCAGTTAAGGACCTCTATATCAGAGGTCTTCCCGTCAGCGATGTCGCAGATAAGGGAGCATAGCGCCCACTGATACTGCGGCTGGGTGAGAGACTTGCCGGAAACCGACAAGGTGGAAGGGATTGAGGCGGTTTTATTCCAATCGGCATAAAACGCGTCGAAAGCGTCGAGAACTTCCGCCTGGGTGAAAGTTGCAACAGTTTTCAAATTGGACCGCGGCCCAGGGTCAGGGTCCGTAGGGTTATCGTCGGATTTCTGACATCCCGCACAGGCAACGGTAATGCAGACGATAGCCGCCATTCTACTTGCTATATGTCTCATAATGTCCTGTCTTTAAGTGTTAACTACGTGTATATTAAGTGTTTTGGGGCGCCCTCTCTGCCTGAAGGCGCGACTTTGGGCGCGAATATAACAAAAATATTTCATAGATGAACAAAAATGTTATGAAAATCGTGTTTTTGTCAAGAACTTGCAAAATAAGTACATAAACTGCCGCCGGGGAGCACAAATTCGACCTCTTTCCCAACGCACAAAAAAAAGAAGCCGGCTCGTTTGAGTCGGCTTCCTTAATATAGTTGAATTCGTATTTCGAATTACTTTGCAGCGCTGCGGTCACGACGGTCGCGGCGATCTCTGCGATCCCTGCGCTCACCGCCTCTTTCGCCGGCGCGGTTTGCGCCACGGTTGTCACGGCTCTGAGCCTGCTGAGCTGCGATGCCTGCGTTAGGAGAAAGATCCCTCTTTCCGTAAACCTCGCCGTTGCAGATCCATACCTTGATTCCGAGAACACCCACTTTGGTGTGAGCCTCAACGAGGGCGTAGTCGATGTCAGCACGGAATGTGTGAAGCGGCGTACGGCCTTCCTTGATCATCTCGGTACGTGCCATCTCGGCGCCGCCTACACGGCCGCTGATCTGAACCTTGATACCCTCAGCGCCCACACGCATAGTGGAAGCGATGGCCATCTTGATTGCGCGACGGTATGAAACACGGCCCTCAATCTGACGTGCGATGGAGTCAGCCACGATGTGAGCGTCAACCTCAGGCTTCTTAACTTCGTAGATGTTGATCTGAACATCCTTTGAAGTCACCTTCTTGAGCTCTTCCTTGAGCTGATCTACGGCTGTGCCGCCTTTTCCGATGATTACACCCGGACGGGCTGCGTGAATTGTTACGGTGATAAGTTTGAGGGTCCTCTCGATCACAATCTTTGAAAGGCTTGCCTTTGCAAGGCGGCTCTCAAGATATTTACGGATCTTGTAGTCCTCAGCGATTTTCTCCGCATAGTTACCACCACACCAGTTAGAGTCCCAACCACGGGTGATACCGATTCTGTTGCTGATAGGATTTGTTTTCTGTCCCATAATTTATTCCTCCACTGTTGCAGTTGGTTTCTTTACATCAAGGATGACAGTAACGTGGTTTGAACGCTTGCGGATCCTGCCGGCCCTACCCTGCGGGCAAGGACGGATTCTCTTGAGCGTACGTCCCTCATCGACCATAAGGGTCTTGATGTAAACGTTGCCGTTGTCCAGTTCTTTGCTGTTCTCCGGGTTCTTTGCTTCCCAGTTGGCTACTGCGCTGCGCACGAGGGTCTCAAGCGTCTTTGAAGCGTGCTTCTTTGAGAACTTGAGAATGTCAAGCGCACGGTTCACTTCAACGCCACGGACGATGTCGGCGACAAGGCGCATCTTGCGTGGTGAGGTAGGGACGTCATTTGCCTTCGCAATGGCTGTCTGCCTCTTTGTCTCTTTAAGCCTCTCGGCCATTAATCTTTTACGAGCTCCCATAATTACTTTCTCATTTAAAATTATTTACGATTGCCCGAATGGCCTCTGAATGTTCTGGTAGGTGCGAACTCGCCGAGCTTGTGTCCGACCATATTCTCAGTGACATAAACCGGAATAAACTTATTACCGTTATGAACTGCGATGGTGTGACCGACAAAATCAGGAGAGATCATACTTGCACGTGACCAAGTCTTGACAACCTCTTTCTTGCCGCCTTCATTCATAGCAAGAATTCTTTTTTCAAGGGCTTCCTGAATATAAGGACCTTTTCTTAATGAACGACTCATAATCTCTTAAGTTTTATTCCGTTATTTTTTCCTTCTCTCAATAATGAACTTATTTGAAGTAGCCTTAGGATTACGTGTCTTGTAGCCCTTTGCAGGAAGACCCTTGCGTGAACGCGGATGTCCACCGGATGCACGGCCTTCACCACCACCCATCGGGTGATCTACCGGGTTCATAACAACGCCACGGTTGCGTGGGCGACGACCAAGCCAGCGCCTGCGTCCTGCCTTTCCGTGCGACTCCAAATTGTGATCCGGATTTGAAACTGTTCCGACAGTTGCACGGCAGGTTACAAGCACCATACGGGTCTCGCCTGAAGGGAGACGAAGGATGGCGTAGTTGCCTTCACGTGCAGCGAGCTGTGCGTATGTTCCTGCGGAACGTGCCATTGCGGCACCCTGACCAGGGCGAAGCTCGATGTTGTGAACAAGTGTTCCAAGTGGAATTTCCCCAAGAGGAAGAGTGTTACCGACTTCAGGGGCAACGCCTGAACCTGAAGCGATTACCTGACCGACCTTGAGTCCGTTAGGAGCGATGATGTACTTCTTCACTCCGTCCTCGTACTGAACGAGTGCGATGCGGGCGCTGCGGTTCGGGTCATATTCGATTGTCATTACTGTAGCCTTGCAGTCATCCTTAGAGCGGAGGAAGTCAATCACACGGTACATTTTCTTGTGACCGCCGCCGATGTAGCGCATGGTCATCTTACCCTGATTGTTACGTCCGCCGGTGCTCTTGAGCGGCTCAAGGAGTGATTTCTCAGGCTTCGTGCAGGTAATATCGTCAAAAGCGCTGATTACCTTGTTTCTCTGTCCCGGGGTTGCCGGTTTGAATTTTCTTACTGCCATAACGATTTACCCTTAAATGTTACTGTAGAAATCAATCTTGTCTTCGCCTGCAAGGGTCACTATAGCTTTCTTATAGTGGTTTGCGCGACCGGTGAGAACGCCGGCCTTGGTGTAGCGGGACTTTTTCTTTCCGTGATAGTTGATGGTGTTGACATCAGCCACATTCACGTTGTAGGCCTGCTCAACGGCAGCCTTGATCTGAAGTTTATTGGCATCACGATCTACGATGAAGCCATAGCGGTTCAACTTTTCGCCCAGAACCGTCATCTTTTCAGTTACTATTGGCTTAATTAAAATTCCCATCTCTTTTTAGCGTTTGATTCGTGAAGCGAGAATGTCCTGAACGCCGTCCACGAACACCAGTGAATTTGAGTTCATAATGGTGTAGGTGCAGATTTCGTCCACTGTAGTAACATTTACTTCAGGAAGGTTGCGTGATGAAAGATAAATGTTGTCGGAGTTTGAAGGAAGCACTACGAGCACTTTCCTGTTTCCGGCCTTGATGTTTGAAAGGATCCGGAGGAACTCCTTGGTCTTCGGAGCTTCCATAGTGAACGGCTCAACAACAGTGATTGCGTTGTCCTGAGCCTTCAGTGAGAGGGCTGAGAAGCGTGCGAGCTGCTTGAGTTTCTTGTTCAGCTTGAAGCCGTAGAAGTGAGGCTTAGGTCCGAATACGCGACCACCGCCGACGTAGATGTTGGCCTTGCGGCTACCGTGACGCGCACCGCCTGAACCTTTCTGGCGGATGAGCTTCTTGGTGCTGTAGGCAACCTCGCTGCGGTCCTTGGTCTTTGCATTTCCCTGACGCTGGTTGGCAAGATACTGCTTAACGTCGAGGTAGATTGCGTGCTCGTTCGGAGTGATGCCGAAGATTTCGTCTGAGAGGACTACCTTCTTTCCGGATTCTGTTCCGTCAATCTTTAATACTGATAATTCCATAACTTAGTCCTCCAAAATTACATAAGAACCTTTTGCTCCAGGTACGGAACCCTTCACAACGATGAGGTTGTTCTCAGGGATGAGTTTCAGGACCTGAAGGTTGAACACCTTAACTCTCTCATTGCCCATCTGACCTGCCATGCGCATTCCAGGGAATACACGTGACGGATAAGAGCAGGCACCGAGGGAACCGGGGTGACGAAGACGGTTGTGCTGACCGTGAGTAGTTCCGCCGACACCGGCAAAGCCGTGACGCTTTACAACTCCCTGAAAGCCTTTACCGCGGGAAGTACCGACAACATCGACGTAGGTGGTGTCCTTGAACACGTCACCGACGGAGAGAGTGTCGCCGAGTTTAAGTTCCTGAGCGAAATCTGCCTTGAACTCGACAAGTTTGCGCTTAGGGGTGGTTCCTGCCTTTTCAAAGTGCCCCTTTAGAGGCTTGCTGGCGTGCTTTTCCGAAATTTCGTCATAGGCAAGCTGTACAGCGGCATAACCATCTTTCTCAACTGTACGAATTTGCGTAACAACGCACGGACCAGCCTCAATAACGGTGCATGGAAGATTTTTTCCATCAGCACCGAAAACGGAAGTCATTCCGATTTTCTTTCCAATTAATCCAGGCATTGGTTGATTAATTAATTGATTATAAATACTTTAAACTCCGCAAAGCCATTTTGCGGGCTGCAAATATACGATAAATATTTGACATTACAATAATTAGAGTCAAATTTTATTTTAAGGTAGGCCCCTACTGGGACACAAAAAAAGCACGCCAAAGCGAGGCGCTGGAGCGCCGTGCGGAGTCTTCGAAGGGTGGGAATGTGAGATAGGGAAGATGGAGC
>CAVAMP010000018.1:0-46380 GCA_963589825.1 Flexilinea sp.
CTCAGGGCCGGCGGGCAGAAGCCCTTGTCAAGTTTCGCACTTGCGAAACTTGAGTAAGAGAAATACATAAGCGTAGCAATTAAATAAGGAGATGGAGTGCAAGGCTCGCGACGAAGGGGAAACCGGAGCAACCTGTCGGCCCAGAGGATTTCACCAAGGAGCTTGGCGCAGCAATCCGCTTTTTATTTAATTGCTGCAGATCTTCTTTGTCTTACGGCCTCATATAGTACCACCGCCGAGGCAATCGAAACATTAAGCGACCCGATCTCCCCCGCCATCGGAATGGCGGCCTTCGCATCGGCAAGGTCCAACATAGTCTGCGAGATTCCCTTGCCTTCGGAGCCCATCACAATCGCAATCGGACCGGTGAGGTCGATGTCGTAGATGTAATTGTCCACCTTCTCGGTGGCGGCCACAATCTTGAATCCGCTCTGCTTCAGATAGTAGGCCGCATAGCGGAGATTCGGCACCTTGCAGGTGTCAATCCTCATCAGAGCCCCCGCGGAAGCCTTCACAGCCTCGGCATTGATGGCAGCTCCCCCCTTTGCCGGCACGATAATCCCCTGTCCGCCCACACATTCGAGCGTACGGGAAATCGCCCCGAGGTTCCTAACGTCGCTCACGCCGTCAAGAATGACAAGTATAGGCGCCTCACTCACCGAGAGAGCGGTGTTCACCATATCCTCCAGCTCCACATAGTCAATCTGGGAGATGTAGGCGACAACGCCCTGATGAGCCCCGCGCACAGCCCTGTTGAGCCTGTCAATGGGCACAAACTGATAGGGAATGTCATTCTCCGCCAGCAGGCCGTAAAGCTCACGGAACTGCTGTCCTTCCATTCCCTGCTTGAGAAGCACCTTGTCGAACTTCCTGCCCGCCTTCACCGCCTCCATAACAGGGTGAATGCCATATAGAAACTGCATTTTTTCTTCTTCCATATATCTGAAGTATAATTATTTACAAATGTCAATCTAAAGTCATTATGTAGCTCATTAAAGGACTGAGCTTAAAAAGATGGAGTGCAAGGCTCGCGACGAAGGGGAAACCGCAGCAACCTGTCGGCCCAGAGGATTTCACCGAGGAGCACAACACAGCAATCCGCTTTTTAAGACAGTCCGTCGCTCAGTTCGGCCCACTCGTCGGTTTTAGCATCCAGGTCGCGTTTGAGTTCAAGAAACTCCCGAGTCAAGTCCATATAATCGTCTGTCGGAGACGGATTTGCAAGCACAGTCTCAATCTCCTTCATCCTCGCCTGAATTTCATCAATCTTCTTCTCAAGGAACGAAATCCGGTTGCGCACCTTCTTCTCCTCCTTGGAGACGAATTTCTTCTGCTGATACTCCTGCTGCGAAACAGCCTTCTTTGCCGCAGCCTCGGCTGCGACTTCCTCATTTACGGCAGGTTTTGCGTGCCGCTCCAGTTCATTCAAGTTTTCAATCCTGCGCCTTTCGAGGAACTCGGCCACGCCTCCGAGGTGCTCCCTGACGCGTCCGTCCCTGAACTCATAGAGTTTGTCCACAAGGCCGTCGAGGAAATCCCTGTCGTGGGAAACTATGATAAGCGTGCCGTCGTATGCCTTCAGAGCCTGCTTAAGGATGTCCTTGGAGAGGATGTCCATATGGTTTGTCGGCTCGTCGAGCGCAAGAAGATTGTAGGGACGCAGCATAAGTTTCGCCATCGCCAGTCTCGCCCTTTCGCCTCCGGAGAGCACCGCCACCTTCTTGTCTATATCCTCGCCCTTGAAAAGGAAAGCCGCGAGAATGTCGCGAAGTTTCGTCCTGATGTCCCCCACCGCAATCCTGTCCAGAGTTTCAAAGACAGTGTCGTTCTTGTCGAGCACATCTTCCTGATTCTGAGCATAATAGCCGATGCTGACATTGTAGCCGGTGCGGGACTCCCCCTTCAGCGGAGCGAGTTCCCCCATAATAGCCCTCATCAGAGTGGTCTTTCCCTCGCCGTTCCTTCCCACAAGCGCCACCTTCTCCCCTCTTTTCACCTCTATGTCAGCCCCGGAAAAAACCACCTTGCTGCCGTAGCCGAGCGACAGATTCACAGCCTTGTAGGCAATGTCTCCGGAACGCGGCGCAGGTGGAAATTTCACGGCAAGAGCGGACTTGTCCTCAAGGTCGACCTCAATCCTTTCAAGTTTTTCGAGCTGCTTCACGCGGGACTGCACCTGATTTGACTTCGTGGGCTTGTAGCGGAACCTCTCGATGAAATCCTCGGTCTTTTCAATCATCCTCTGCTGATTCTCATAGGCCGCTTTCTGCTGGGCGATGCGTTCCTTTCTGAGTTCCAAGTACTTGCTGTACGGGACTTTGTAGTCGTGGATGTGGCCGAGCATAATCTCGACGGTGCGGTTCGTCACATTGTCGAGGAACTTCCTGTCGTGCGAAATCAGCACCAGAGAGCCCTTGTATTCCTTCAGATAGCCCTCCAGCCACTCTATGGACTCGATGTCCAGGTGGTTAGTCGGCTCGTCAAGGAGCAGAACATCCGGGCTTCCAAGAAGGATTTTGGCAAGCTCGATTCGCATATTCCAGCCCTGGCTGAACGTCTCCGTAGCCCTCTGCAACTCGTCATATTTGAATCCGAGTCCCATCAGAGTGCGGCGAGCCTGCACCTCGGGCGAGTCATTTTTCATTATGGAGAGCCTGTCGTTGACTTCATTCAGCCTTTCAATCAGTCTCTGGTAGGCTTCCGACTCGTAATCCGTCCTCTCGGCGAGTTCGGCGGTCACCTTTTCAAGCTCAGCCTCCATATCGAACATCTCCTGAAAGGCCGTCATCGTCTCGTCAATCACCGAGCGGCCCTTGTGATGTTCCATAATCTGTGGAAGATAGCCGATTTTTATTCCGGAAGGCACCACGACCTTGCCGGATGTCGGCCTCTGGAGACCGCAGATAAGCTTCAGAATGGTGGATTTTCCCGCTCCGTTCTTTCCCACAAGACCGATTTTATCCTGTTCGCTGATGTGGAAATTTATGTCAGAAAGCAGTGTAAATCCGCCGTAAGCGACTGTAAGAGAATTAATTGAAATCATAAATTCAACTTTCGCAAGTATCTAACTTATGTTGTTAGTCCGCATCGTCAATAAATATCCGGGGTATCCCCTCTCCGTCATCCTCATACTCAGCCTTAGGCGCGGCCGGGGCTGGCGCGGATGCAACTTCCTGAGAGGGCACAGACGCGGCCGCAGGGGCCTTTTCCGCTTCCGATTCGGCTCCCGCCGCACTCGGGGTCGAAGTCGCCGCACTCGAAGTTGCCCCCGCAGGGGACTCTTCAGAGGCTCCATTCGGACTCTTCGGAGCCCCATCCTTTCCCTTTGAGTCATCTTCATCCTCGTCATAGTCATCCTCAGGCTCATCCTTGCGGCAGATCAGAATGCTGAACTCGTAGAGAAGGTAGAGCGGAATGGTCACCACAATCATCGACATAAGGTCGGCCGGAGTAATGGCCGCCGCGATGATCATAAGCACAACGAGAGCGTGCTTGCGGTACTTTTTAAGGGTGCTCTTGTGGAGCAGACCGAGGTTGGACAGCACCATAATCACCGAAGGGAACTCAAATGCGAGCCCCATCGAGAACACCGTCGAAAAGAAGGTGGAGATGTAGGAACTGAGTGATATTGTGTTGGTTACAAGGGAACTTACCGTGTAGCCCTGGAAGAAATCCACAATGAACGGCAGAAGGATGCAATATCCCACGGCGAGTCCCACATAGAAAAGACACCCGGCAAAGAGGAAGGCCTTGCGCACGGCCTTTTTTTCCTTTTCATAGAGTGCCGGAGCGATGAACTTCCACAGCTCAAAACAAATATAAGGTGCACCGAAGACCAGCGCTCCGAGGAGCGAGGTCTCCAGATGCACCATAAACTGCGCTGTGAGATCGTAGTTGACGAGCGAAATTTTCGGACTCATCCCGAACAGCTTGTAAACGAAGAAGTCAGGCTGAGTCGGCGCGAGCACCACAATGTCAAAAAAGTAGTCCTTGACGATGAACAGGACCAGGGCAATGAGCAGCACGACGCCGGCCGAGCGGAGCAAAGTCCCTCTCAGCGCATCCAAATGGTCCCAGAAGGACATTTCCGATGACTCGGTACCGTCTTTTTTTGACATTCAGAATTTAAGCTAAAAGTAAATATAAGAGAGGTTGAATATCAACTATTTCTTATCGGCAGGTTTGATGTCTTCCGGCGTGGTCTCAATCTCCCTCTTGATCTCGTCAATCTCCTTGTCAGCGTCCTTCATCCCCTGCTTGAAACTCTTCATTCCGTGTCCGAGACCCCTCATAAGCTCAGGAATCTTCTTGCCTCCGAAAAGAAGAAGAATCACGAGAACGATAAGAACAACCTGCCAGGGGCCGAATACTCCAAGTGGTAAAACTGTAATCATAATAATAAAGGTTTATGTGATTATTTATGTATATTTATCTATATATATCAAAGACTTATCTCCTCAATAAAAGATGGTGGCTTCCCGCTATTTGCCAAGAGCCTTCAGCGAAACCCTGATACCCTCAATCTTCGAGAGCGTGTCCGCTTCCTTCTTCCTTTCGGCGGCGACAACGGCCTCGGGAGCGTGGGAAACGAACTTTTCGTTTGAAAGCTTGCCACGGACAGACCTCAGGAATCCTTCGTAGTATTTAAGGTCAGCCTCAAGTTTGGCAATCTCCTCCTCGGCGTTCACAAGTCCCTCAAGCGGAACGAACACCTTGAGAGTACCTGCCATAAAGGAAACTCCAGCACCTGATTCGTTTATTGAAGTAGCAAATTCTATCTCGATGATATTTGCGAGCTTGGCAACAACCGGGCAGAATTCCTTCGGGAAGTCTCCCACAAGGCTGAGCCTAAGAGCCTCGCGAGGCGAAAGCCCCTTCTGCTGACGGATGTTCCTCACTCCCGCAACCACTTCCTCGCAAAGGGCATAGCCCTCGATATACTTTCCGTCAACCTCTCCGCCGACAGGGTATCTCTCGAACATAATGGTCTCCCCGTCCTTGCGCGGACGGATTGCGTGCCAGAGTTCTTCGGTGATGAAAGGCATAATCGGATGAATCATCTTCAGGAGCGCCTCGAAGAAATCCAGCGTGGCAGCGTAGGTCGCCGCGTCCACAGGAGAGCCGTATGCAGGTTTGACAGCCTCAAGATACCAGGCGCAGAAATCGTCCCAGAAGAGTTTGTAAACCGCCATCAGGGCGTCTGAAATCCTGAATTTAGAGAAATTGTCGTTCACCTCGGCGGCAACGGAGTTGAGCTTGTTCTCAAACCACTTCACAGTCACCGCGCTGGCCTCCCCCTGAGGGAGAGACTCGTCAACGGTCCATCCGGTAATGAGCCTGTAGGCATTCCAGATTTTGTTACAGAAATTCCTGCCCTGCTCCACCTGAGACTCGTCGTAGAGGATGTCGTTTCCGGCAGAACTGCAGAGAAGCATTCCCAGACGGACAGCGTCAGCGCCATATTTTGCAATGAGATCGAGCGGGTCAGGAGAGTTTCCCAGCGTCTTGCTCATCTTCCTTCCGAGCTTGTCGCGCACGATGCCCGTGAAATAGACATTGTGGAACGGCTCCTCCTTCATAAACTCGTCTCCTGCCATAACCATCCTTGCGACCCAGAAGAAAATGATGTCAGGGCCGGTCACAAGGTCATTGGTAGGATAGTAGTATGCGAGGTCGCGGTTCGGAGTGTGATCCGGGTGTCCGGGCATCTCGGGGTCGAAAACCGAGATCGGCCAGAGCCAGGATGAGAACCAGGTGTCGAGCACGTCGTCGTCCTGATGAAGGTCTGCGGCCGTGAGGGCAGGATTCTTCTTCTGAGCGAGCACAAGCGCCTCTTCAGCGGAAGGAGCCACCACGAAACTTCCGTCCGGAAGGTAGTAGGCCGGGATCCTCTGTCCCCACCAGAGCTGACGGGAGATGCACCAGTCGTGCGCTGTCTCCATCCAGTGGCGGTAGGTGTTGCGGTATTTCTCAGGGATGAGCTTTATTTTTCCGCTCTCGACGCTCTCGAGGGCAGCCTTTGCAAGGTCGTCCATCTTGAGGAACCACTGCTGCGAAAGCTTAGGCTCGATGACGGCGTTGGTCCTTTCGGAATATCCGATCGGAGAGGTGTAATCCTCTGTCTTTTCGAGATTTCCGGCTTCCTCAAGCATAACGGCGATTTTCTTTCTCGCAACGAACCTGTCCTCGCCCACAAGAATCCGGGCCTTTTCGTTCAGGCGGCCGTGGTCGTCGATGATGTCGAGAACCGGGAGGTTGTGCCTGAGTCCGATGGCATAGTCGTTCACGTCATGAGCCGGGGTCACCTTGAGGCAGCCTGTTCCGAAATCCATCTCGACGTATGAGTCCTCGATGATAGGTATCTCCTTGTTAATCAAAGGAATGAGCACTTTCTTTCCGCGCAGCCACTCATACCTTGTGTCCGCAGGGTTGATGCAGACGGCGGCGTCGGCCATAATGGTCTCAGGACGCGTGGTGGCAACTACGATGTACTTGTCGGTCGGGTTGCCGTTGCCGTCGGAAATGAAGTAGCGCATATGGTAGAACTTGCTGGCGGTGTCCTTGTGGACAACCTCCTCGTCGCTCACTGCGGTAAGTCCCACAGGGTCCCAGTTGACCATTCTCACGCCTCTGTAGATATATCCCTTATTGTAGAAATATACGAAAGTGTTGATTACAGCCTCGCTCAGGTCCGGGTCCATAGTGAACTTGGTCCTGTCCCAGTCGCAGGAAGCGCCGAGTTTGCGGAGCTGGCTGAGGATGATTCCACCGTGCTTTTCCTTCCACTCCCAGGCGTGTTTCAGGAACTCCTCCCTCGTGAGGTCTTCCTTGTTGATTCCCTCCGCCTTGAGTTTCGCCACAACCTTGCTTTCGGTGGCGATGGAGGCGTGGTCGGTTCCCGGAATCCAGCAGGCGTTCTTGCCGTCCATACGGGCCTTGCGGATGAGCACGTCGTTGATTGTGTTGTTCAGGACGTGTCCCATGTGAAGGATTCCCGTCACATTCGGTGGCGGAATCACAATCGTATATGGTTCCCTCTCATCCGGCTCGGAATGAAAGAACTTGTTTTTGAGCCAATAGGCGTACCATTTGTCTTCGGTCTGCGCCGGGTCGTACTTTGACTGCAACTGCTGCTGTGACTGTTCCATATATAATGTCGTATTTTATTCTATTTGCGCACAATCCTGCAAAGATACATAATTTTTCACTATCTTCGCGGGGCGAAATCATTAAATGTCCATTTTAATGACTGCCACGGAAAATTATACATTTAACATCGATACACAATGGCCAATACAGACGAAAACAAACTCGAAATCGAGATTTCCCCGGAGATGGCTAAGGGGACATATTCAAACCTCGCCATCATCTCCCACTCCCACAGCGAGTTCATCCTCGACTTCGTGGCATCTCTCCCCCTTCTGAAGAAAGCGCAGGTGGGAAGCCGCATCATTATGACCCCGGAGCACGCCAAAAGGCTTCTGCTCGCCCTGCAGGACAATGTCCAGAAATATGAGGCCCAGTTCGGCCAGATTTCCCTCGGCGGCAACCCGTCCTCAGGCAACACCTACCCTATGGGAGGTTTCGGAGGCAATTTCAGCGGCGGAGCAAAGTCATAGGAAAATATGGTGAAGATTATGAATTCCCAGCTCAAGGAGTTGGAAGTCAGCGAGGAAGTTTACAATAAAATCCTGAAAATCAAGGCGTTCACCTTCGACATCGACGGGGTGATGACCGACGGAAGCATTTTCGTCGCGGGCGACGGGGATTTTCTCCGCACCTACAACGCCAAGGACGGTTTCGGTCTGAGGATGGCGTCGATGGCCGGCTACAAGCTGGGAATCATCACGGGAGCGCACTCCGACACGGTGGAAAAACGCTTCAAATTCTTCGGTTTCGCCGGGCCGGATATCTATCTGTCATCGAAAGATAAGATTGCCGACTTCAAGGATTTCTGCAACAAGTATTCTCTCTCCCCCGAGGAGGTGATCTACTGCGGGGACGATGTCCCGGACGCTCCGGTTCTCTCAGCCTGCGGCCTCGGGGTGTGCCCTGCCGACGCGATGGAGGAGGCGAAACTGTGCGCCGACTATGTTTCGGTTTTTCCTGCGGGAAAAAGGTTCGTGCGGGAGATTATCGAGATTGTGCTGCGGGCTCAGGGAAAGTGGAATTTTGACGTAAGCAAATACGAAAAGACTTACTGAAAGCCTCAAAAAAGCGGTCTGCTTTTAGTTTTATAGGATAATCATTTTATGAGTAAACATATCATTTTGGGAAGCGCTTCGCCGCGGCGGCGGGAGCTTCTTGCGGGCCTCGACCTTGACTTCGAGGTGGACACGCGGAACAGTTTCACTGAGCAGTACGCCCCAGAGACTCCCCACCGCGACATTCCCCTGCTGCTCTCCCAGGGCAAATCCCACGGGTTTCACCGCCCGCTCACTGAGAATGAAGTTCTCATCACGGCAGACACGCTGGTGCTGTGCGGCGACGAGGTGCTCGGCAAGCCCCACAGCAAAGAGGATGCGGTGAGGATGCTCCGCCTTCTTTCGGGACGCACCCACGAAGTGATTACCGGAGTGACCATCCGCGACGCCCGGAAGGAGGAATCCTTCTCCGACAGCTGTCTCGTGCACTTCGCTCCCCTTTCAGACGAGGAAATCGAGTATTACATAGAAAAATACAAGCCCTACGACAAAGCCGGCTCATACGGAGTCCAGGAATGGATCGGCTACGCCGCAATGACCGGCCTCACAGGCTCATACTTCACGGTTATGGGGCTTCCGGTGCACCTGGTCTATCAGGAACTGAAGAAGTTTCTGTAGGGGCCGTCGCGCTCTCATTCTGCCGGTGCAAAATTTAAGTACGTAAAAAAAAATGTAAAAAAAATTGCAAAAAAGTTTGCAAGTTTAAAAAAAGTGCGTACCTTTGCGCCCGAGTTAAGGAAAAACGCTTCTAAGTTCTTTATTAACTCATTGGTTATTAGTTTTAGTGTTATTAATTATGTGGTTAGTATGAGGTGTCCTCGCGGGAGCGACGACAACTCATTTTTTTTTGCACATAAACGAGCACAATAATGAGCGGCGGCTTTAGCCGACATTTTGCGTGATAATTCTAATAATAAAAGCGGCGGCATCGTTTTGATGTCGCCGCTTTTGGAGGTGCCAAGCAGATTCGAACTGCTGTAGCAGGTTTTGCAGACCTGTGCCTAGCCCCTCGGCCATAGCACCATTGTGTTTGGGAATGCAAAGTTAAGGCATTTTTTCGTTTCTGCAAACTTTTCTTCTCAAAAATCCCGCAAACTACTCAACGTATAGCAACAAGCCCTTCAAGTACTCACCTTCAGGATGATAAATGTTCACCGCGTGGTCGGCAGGCTGGTTGAGCCGGTCGAGGATGCGCACGCTGCGGCCGGTCTGGGCTGCGGCTGAAAAGACTGCGAGGGCGAAGGCTTCCTTGTCCACCACCTGCGAGCAGCTGTAGGTGAACACCAGTCCGCCCGGAGCCACCTTTGAAATGGCGGCCGCATTGAGCCTCTGGTAGGCCCTGAGGGCATTGTTGATTGCCCCGCGGTGCTTTGCGAATGCCGGCGGGTCAACGATTATCAGGTCGTATTTACCTTCGGGGATGCTCTTCACATAGTCAATCGCATCGCAGCAAAGTCCCTGATGCTGCGCCTCGGCGCTTCCTGTTGTGAATCCGTTGAGCTGAATGTTCTTCTCCACCAGTTCCATAGCCCTTGCGGAGCTGTCCACGGAGTCAACGTGAAGCGCGCCGCCCGAGAGCGCATAGACGGAAAATCCTCCCGTGTAGCAGAACAGGTTAAGCACCCTGCGGCCCCCGGCGTAACGCTCGACAAGCGCGCGGTTTTCCCTCTGGTCAAGGAAAAAGCCTGTTTTCTGGCCCTCGGTCCAGTTCACGATGAACTTGTGGCCGTTTTCGAGGACCATCTGGGAGTTGTCAGTGAAGCCCTCGCGGCGGTACATATATCCGTCAACGAGGTCGAGCCCCGCCTTGAACGGCGCCGTGCCCGAACTTTTGTCATAAACCGCCTTCAGCGAGTCGCCATAGACCTTCTGAAGAGCGGCGCAGATCTGCTTGCGGGAGCGAAACATACCCACAGAATGGGCCTGAAGCACGCATACGCCGTCGTAATAGTCGATTATAAGCCCCGGGAGACTGTCGCCCTCGCCGTGGACAAGACGGTAGCAGTTGGTTTCGCGTGAAGAGGGTTGAGCCGCTTTTGACGCTGCATCGATTTCGTCTGATGTCTCGGGGCTCCGGGCAAGACCTGCTGCAATTCTTACGGAGAGAGCCTTCGAGAGCATAACCTCCCAGAAATCAGGGGCAAGGACCGGAGAGTCGAAACTAAGGATGCGCACGGCTATGGAACCGATCTGGTAGTGGCCTGCGGCGAGAAATGTGCCGTCTGCGGCATACACGCCCACGATGTCACCCTCTGCGGGGCTGCCCTGAATCTGTGCGATGGAGCCGGAGAACACCCACGGATGGAAGCGGCGCACTGATTCGTCGCGCCCTTTTCGCAATATGATTTTTACCATAAATTTCTGAATTACTCTTGCTTTGACTTTCTTGCGCGATGACGGGCAGATTTTCTTCTTACGGCCTTCGCAGCGTTTTTCGCTTTGGCCTGAGCCTCTCTGTGCGCAATGATCTCGGCATCAGCCTCAGCCTGAAGCGCAAGCCCCTCCTCAATCTTGAACGCGACAATGTTGTTTTCCACGGCAATCGTTTCCTCCACTATAACAGGAGGCAGGACCATCTGAGACTCAGGAGAAGGGGTCTCAGCCGTAATCGTTGTTGATGACAGAGGTTTCTTCTCGGTTCCGAGGAGTTTGAAATACATCTCCCTGCACACCCAGGCATCCGTTGCGGCATATCTCTGCTGCGGTTCGGAAAGTTCTTCAGCCTCCCAGTTTGAAAGCTGCTGAGTCTTGGAAATTTTCACCCCGAGGATGATTGCGGCCATTTTCTTGACGCTCTTGTCCCTGATTCCCCAGACAGGGGCGATCTTCTGAAGGTCCACAAAGGACTGGGGACGGAAATGGTAGCGGCGGTGAAGAGCGCGGATGTCGTCACCTGTGGAGGCTCCCACTTTGATGATGCGCGGGTTCGCAAGCAGGTTTATCAGTTCCTTCTGCATCCCCAGATTCATAAGCCTGAAAAGATAGGCCTTCCCGGGGCCAGAGAGCTGAAGCAGCGCCACCTTGTTCTGGGGAGCGTGAGGAGTGAAACAAGGCTTGGTCTCGGTGTCGAAACCGATGACCTGTTGACGCCTTAGGTAGCGAATGGCGGCACTGTAGTCCTCTCCCACCGAGTCAATCACCACAATCTCCCCCTGAAAGGAGGCAAGCGGCAGACTCTCAATCGCTTCGGCTGCAATATTTTCAATAAAAGCGTTCTCTGTCACGAATCTTCTACTTTAGATGCAAGGGCGTCCCTGCTGTGGTGGAAATCTTATTTATTTTCCTTCGGGCGAAATGGCAACGCTATGATATTCAGAAGGATATAATAAAGGAATATAAAAAATACCGTAATGGAAATATGAAGTCCCGTAAGCACTACCGCAAGAAGGATTGCAGCCGCACCGGCGAAAAAGGCTATGCGCAGTTTCCCGTAGAGCCCCGCGAAAAGATTGCTTCCCTTCTTGATTTTCATCGCGAACATCGGCACTTCGCTCACAAGAAGAGCCGAAAGCGCAACTGAAAGAACCGGCACAAGCACTCGCACAACACTCCAGTCCGAGATCCAGCGGGCAAACGAGCTGGGAGAGACTCCCGCGAAGCAGACGAGCGACCCCAGCATCATTGCGCTGGCAGGGGTTGCAAGACCGATGAAATTCTCGCTCTGACGCTCGTCAATGTTGAATTTGGCGAGTCTGAGACCCGAAAAGACAGCGACAAGAACCGGAATGTAAGTCACGATTATCCTCTCGGCCGCCCCGACGGAGAACGCAAGGTCAAGCCCCCCGTCAAACGAGTTCTTTGCGAAGCAGACCAGCATCACCGAAGGAAGCACTCCGAAACTCACTACATCTGCAAGCGAGTCAAGTTCCTTTCCCATAGGGGAATAGGCGTGCAGAGCCCTGGCCGCAAGCCCGTCGCAGAAGTCGAACACCGACCCCGCGAGCATAAAGACGAAGGCGAGCGGAAGGTTCCCTCCGAAACAGGACAAAATCCCCAGCACACCGCAAAGAAGATTCATTGCCGTGATGCTGTTGGGGATATGTTTAACGATTTTAGACATTCTGAACTGAATAAAACGAAGAGTAAGAGGTGCAAGAAAAAGATGGGATACAAGGCTCTCGACGCGCCCAATACCGGAGCAACCTTTGGGTTGTGAGGATTTGGGCAAGGAGAACAACGCAGTAGACCGCTTTTTATTGCGCCTCGTTATTTAATGCCTAATTTCTTCTTGATTGACTTTGGAAGCGCGTCCTTGTGAACAACGACATTGAGAGTCTTGTAGCGCACGAAAGCGTCTGAAGCATACCAGATTCCCTTGTATTTTCCGGCCTCGCCCCAGGAATTTTTCACCATAAAGAACTTGTTGCCGTTCTGATCCTCGGCCAGACCGTAAATCTGCATTCCGTGGTCGTCGGTGGTCTCTTTGTTGTCGTAGGCAATCTGACGCATCTCCTGAGTGATTACTTTCTCGGCCTTAGACTGAGGCTCAGCGGCCTTCTCCTCGCTCTTTCCAACCCAGTGCTCCTGGTCAGAGCCGGCAGTAGGCATTTCATCGTAGTCCGGAACGACTGCGGTGCCGTTTCTCGTGAAGCCCTTCTCGCTCACGTCAGCGCCCCAGGCAAGAGTGAATCCCTTGTCGATGGCGTTGTACATAACCTCCATCAGTTCGTCAATCGGAAGGTTGTAGGCGCTTCCCCACCTCCAGTTGTCGCAAACCTCGATGATGAACGGCTCATAGAAAGGATGATGGGTGAATGAAGTGAGATTGATGTAATCGGAGGTGTCGATTCCGAGATAATCCCTGTAACTCTCCGGAGTATAGGCCTTTCCGTCAGCTTCGAAGCTTGTCGGAAGTTCTCCGAGATATGCAGTAAGGATTGCGTTGTAGGCGTTCTTCCACGCTGTAGTAAGCTTTTTGTTCGGAACGGTGGCGATTGCCTTGATGAAACCTTCGAGGGCTGCGTCCATCTCGGCCTGAACAGGAAGCTCCGTGCCGTAGTTCATTCCGGTATAGACGCTCTGAGGCACGATTCCGTAGGTCTTGATGACTTCGAAAACATCGCCGAACGAACTGCCGGCGGAGAAACCGAGCTTGCCGTCGAGGCGTACATATTTAACTCCCCTGTCAAAATAGGACCTGTTCACTACGAACATCTCGGAAAGGTCGGTCTCGATGCCCTTCTGACGGAGAATCTCGGACTCCACGAACGAGAGTGCGGAGTAGCACCAGCAAGTGCCTGAACGGTACTGGTTCTTGATGCTCGTAATCGGGTTTTCCTTCACCGTAGTGAACTGATACTCAGGCTCTTTCGGCTTGTCCTGAGAGAAGGCCGCAAAACAGCTTCCAAGAAGAAGGAGTGCGGCGGCAATCAATGTTTTTTTCATCATTATATTATTTTTTCGTTTTTCCGCTTACAAAATCCCGCAAATTTACGCTTTTAACGCCAATAATGCAAACCGGGGCGCAAGACTGTTCTTCCGCCTATGTCGACAAGTCCCGAGGCCTTAAACCTCAAGGTTGGCCTATTCGTTCCTTGAAACAGCCGGAGCAATCAGCACCTCCACCCCGAGCGAACGCAGGTGGTCAAGATACAGCTGAGGGATGCGGTCGTCGGTTATCACCGTGTCAATGTTCTCCAGCGAGCAGATTTTGCTGAATCCCCTCTTCCCGAACTTGGAACTGTCCACAAGAAGGTAGCATTTTTTCGCCGCCGCCATCATCATCATATTCAAATTGGCCTCCTGCACATTGGTCGTAGTGACCCCGAAATCGATGTCTACGCCGTCAGCGCCCATCAGGAGCTTGCTGCAGTTGAAATTGTTGAGCATATTCTCGGCAAAGGAGCCCACAACGGAAACGGAACTCCCGCGCACGATGCCGCCGAGCTGCACAACATCTATGTATTTATTCTGCGACAGAATGGAAGACACTGAAACTGAAGCCGTTATGACGGTAAGGTCACGGGCTGAGACAAGTTCGCGGGCGGTGTAGAGGATTGTCGTGCCGGATGCTATCAGGAGGGAATCGTGAGGCTCCACGAGGGATGCAGCCACCTTCGCGATTGCGATTTTTTCCTGCGGGAACATCGCCTCCTTGTCGAAAATGTGCTGGTTGCCCACATACGGGGAGATGGGAATTGCCCTGCCGTGCGAGCGGTAGAGTTTGTTTTCCTCCTCCAGAACCGTGAGGTCCTTTCTGATGGTAACTTCCGAAACGTCAAGCCGTTGGGCAAGTTCCGACACCGAAACGCTCCCCTGCAGTTTCAAGAGTTTAAGTATTTCCTTGTGCCTGTCGATCATATTTCAATAATAATGCAATTCTATGAGGGTCAATGATATGCGGCCGCACAACGCGGCAGATCGCCTTTATTTGGCCTCGACCTTTATGTTGCCCATATTAAGGCCCCACCTTCCCTCCTGCACAATCGGGGTTTCAATGCCGCAGCTATCCTTCTTCCACTTTATGTCGCGGAGGAAAGTATGCGAGTGCCCGCCGATTACAAGGTCCACATTCCGGATTTTCTCCACGAGGTCCTTGTCCTCACGGAAGCCCAGGTGCGAAAGGCAGATGACCATATCGCAGCCCTTCTCATCCTTGAGATATTCAGCATAGCGGTTCACAACCTGCGCCGGGTCAATGAATTTCAGGTCCTTCGCAATCGCCGCGTCAACTACATCGCGAACATCGGTCGTAACGCCGATAATCCCGACCTTCAACCCTCCGCGCTTTACAATCACATAAGGTTTCACATATTTTCCGAGTTTGAAACCGGAAAAATCGTAATTGGCGCACACAACCGGCACCTTCAGTTTTGCGACTCTCCCTGCAAGGGCGTCCAGTCCGTTGTCAAATTCGTGGTTTCCGATGGCTGTGGCGTCATATCCCATAGCATTCAGGATTTTCACTTCCACTTCGCCGCCAAGAAGCGTGAAATATGACGAACCCTGGCTGAAATCACCTGCGTGGAGCAGCAGGACATTGTTTTTCCCGTCGGAGGTGCGCACGCTGTCCACATACGCCGCCCGTTCGATGGAGCCTCCGTGCCCGATTTCGCCCACCCTTTCAGCATCGATGTGGCTGTGGGTGTCGTTAACGTGAAGAATCGTAAGACGCTGAGCCGCAGCCTCAAGCCCCGCGAGCAGAGCAAGAGCTACGACAAAAATATAAACAAAACTCCTTTTCATCGTTTTCTGTCCTCCCAGTCCAAAATAACAATTCTGTTATCCGTATGATACTCAATCGGTTTACCCTCTGCGGTGAGGGAAGCCACCTTTTCCAGAATTATGTCTATTATGTCAACGTCGTAAATCTGAAGATTCCTCGACCCGTTGCGAAGATAGAGCCGGTCTCCCCCGTCGAGAAGGAAGGAGATCGTCGCCACTCCGTACCATTTGTCGTCCTCGATCGGTTTCCCGTCAAGAAGCGCCGACTGAAGTTTGCCCTCCTTTACGACTATCTCGCAGCCTCCGAGCACCTGAAAATGCCCCCTGGCCATATCCTCAAGCAGTTTACGGATTTCGCTGCCCTTAAGCTCAAGATAAACAACCTGATTCTTGAAAGGGAACATTGACATAAGGTCGTCGAGGATTATATCCCCCTCGGGCATAGAGCAGCGGATGCCGCCGAAATTGCCCACGCCGAATGAAACCTTCTTTCCGGAGAGTTTCTCCACAGACTCCATAATGTTGTCTATGAACCAGTTGGAAAGCTCGGACTGAGGCGGACGGGCTGTCATCACCCGGGTGCTGTAGCCAACGACCTTTTTCACCGAAGCCATTTGAGGCTGCACGGCGATGATTTCCCTTGCCGTGCGGGCCGTGGCGCTGTGACGGCCATATACCCTGCCGCTCGGGGCGTAATACTTTCCGCCCTTGAAGTAGCCGAGGCTCTCCCTGACATTGTCAATTGAAGGGGATGTCACCCCTGTGCGGCTGCCGTCCATCGGAGTCTGAGTCCACGAAGTCACGACGACTTTTCGCGTCTCGCCCTCCTGCCCTTCAGTGGCCTGCCCCGCAGATGAAACCGCAAAGCCCAGCGCCAACAGGGTTGCAAGTAAAAATTTTCTTGTCATATCTTTTCTTTTACTATTTCATTTTCAGCCACTTCCACAGGTCCTTGAAAGTGGATTTCTTTCCGAAGGTAAGGATTCCTATCTTGTAGATTTTTGCGGAAAACCACGCGCAGGCGAGGAACGTCAGAAGCAGCAACCCGATTGAAAGCGCAAGCTCCCAGGCCGGGACGCCGAACGGAATGCGGGCGAGCATAACAATCGGAGAGGTGAACGGGATGATGGAACCCCAGAACGCAAGCGAACTGTCCGGAGACTTGAACGCATAGAGGGCGATGAAAAATCCGATAAGAAGCGGAATGGTCACCGGAAGCTGCAGCTGGCTGCTGTCCGCCTCGTTCTCCACCGCTGAGCCTATCGCCGCGAAAAGCGACGCATAAAGAAGGTATCCAAGGACGAAGAACACGACGAACGCGCTGAGAATCAGGGTGTAATCCATATCCAGAAGCGCCGCAATCACAGGGTTTCCGCCTTCTTTGGCGCCGAGAGAGGATGCCATCGCAGCAGGGTCGATGCTCATTCCGGCGGCATCAAGAGTCCCCTGGTCCACTCCCATCATAGTCGTCATATCCTGCGAAGAGCCGGCGAGGGTGTCAAAGCCCATAATGCCTCCGACAACGCCCACGATAACTCCGGTCAGAACGACCCAGAGCAGGAACTGGGTGAGAGCCACCGCTGCGACTCCCACAATCTTTCCGAACATAAGCTCGGTAGCCTTGACGCTGGAAACCAGCACTTCCACCACTCTGGAGGACTTCTCCTCGATGACCGAAGACATCACCATTCCGGAGAACATCGCGATGAACATATAGATTATCATTCCAAGCAGCATCGACACAATCATCTTCACCTCGGCCGAGTCGAGTTTCGCTTCGCCCGAGTCGTCAACCGTGTAGGTCGTAATGTCGACATTGGACTTGACTTCGGACATAATCTGCTTGAGATCCCCTATGTTGTAGAGCCCGATGCGGTAGTCCTCCACGGCGTCGTCCACTTTCGATTCAAGAGATTCCTTGAGTTCAACGCTCAGTGCCTTAGGCGCGTATGTAACCACATTTACACTATTGGTTGAATCAATTATCGGAGAAATGCACATCAGGACATCGATTCCCTTTTCCGAAAGATTCGCCTTCAGAGAGTCCAGTTCAAGGACGGGATATTCCGTGAAAGTGCACATTTCGTTGTTCTCTAGCTTCGGGAACACAATCCCTGACTCGTCCACGACGGCAATCTGCTTGCCCTTGTCCTCTGCGAAGAACATAATCAGCGACGGAAGAACCATAAGGGCCGCAAAGAGAATCGGGCCCAGGAATGTCACCAGAAGGAAGGATTTCTTCTGAACGCGGGTTCTATATTCGCGTGAGATAATCACGCCTATATTTCTAAAATTCATAGTTTTATCTTCTTTATTTTGCCGAACCGGCGACAACTTATTCTTACTGGGCGTCAGTTTGCGACGGAGCGTCTTTCACCCCGTCTTTCACGAGGGAAATGAAAATGTCGTTCATTCTCGGCACAAGCTCGGAGAAAGAATTGACAGAGAGACTGTCGGAAAGAATGGCAGAGAGGACCTCGTTGTTCTTCACACCGTCGGCAAGTTTCAGAACTGCCGTGTGGCGGCCCGCCTCGTCAGTGTCGCTCAGAACCGAAAACAGCCCCTCACGAGCTTCTATGGCAGACGGAGCGGAATAAACGAGCTCCACATTGTTGTTGCCGTAGCGGTGGCGGATGTCGGAAAGATGTCCGGAAATCACAAGATGTGACTTGTTGATGAGGGCTATGTCGTCGCAAAGTTCCTCCACCGACTCCATATTGTGAGTGGAAAGGACAATCGTCGCCCCTTCGTCGCGAAGACGGAGGATTTCGTTGCGGATTACCTCTGCGTTCACAGGGTCGAAACCGCTGAACGGCTCGTCAAGAATCAGAAGAGACGGCTTGTGGACGACGGTTGTGATGAACTGGACCTTCTGGGCCATTCCCTTGGAGAGTTCCTCCACCTTCTTTGTCCACCACGATTCGATGCCCAGGCGCACGAACCATCCCTTGAGCTCAGTCTCCGCCTCAGAGCGGCTCATACCTTTGAGCTGCGCGAGGAAAAGCGCCTGCTCCCCCACCTTCATCTTACGGTAGAGTCCCCTTTCCTCAGGCATATAGCCTATGCGGGCCACATCCTGCTGGGTGATCGGCTTTCCGTCGAACAGGATTTCGCCCGAAGTGGGTATCGTAATCCTGTTGATTATGCGGATGAGTGTAGTTTTTCCGGCTCCGTTAGGTCCGAGAAGGCCGAAGATTTTGCCCTTCTCCATCCCCACGGAGACATTGTCCAGCGCGACTTTCTCCCCGAAAGTCTTGCAGACATTGTTACATTCAATCAGTTTCATTTTCTATACCAAGTATCTAACTTATTTATATATATAAACCTTATCTCTCTAATCAACCTCTCAAATCCCACGCACTTTTTCTCTCACACTGCCCCCCCCACTACATGGCGAGGAGACGGGCTGTTAGCTCCACTATGAGCTCCCCGTCGGTGGCCTCACCTACATCGCCGCCCTTTCCCTTGTAGTCGTAGTCGCGGATGAGAGCGACTGCGGCCATAGCCTTGCGGACGGGATAATTTCTCACCGCTGTGTCATATTCCCTCAGGAAAAACGGGTTAACCCCGAGCACACGGGCCTTCTGGTCGCTTCCCGCGGAAGGATTCTGGGCGAGGAATGCACCGTATTTGAGGATTCTGTAAAAATGCGTAAAGAGCGACGCAGTGGCCATCGGAAGGGCGAATTTTGCCCCTGAACCCAAATAGGCCGCAATTCTGAGGGCTTTCGCGCCGTTTCTGGCGGAAAGCTCGCGGGTAAGTTCAAAAATGCTGAACTGGCGGCTGATACCGACATTTTTCTCAATGTCATCGACCGAAACCGCCGTGGTGCCTTCCGGAAGATTTTTCAGCATCTTGTCGGTCTCCACGGCAATTTTCGAGAGGTCAACTCCCGCATATTCAGCCAATAAAGAAGCGGCCTCGGGAGCTATGGAAAGCCCCCGGGACCGATAGTAGGATGTAATCCATTGCGGCATCTCGTAGTCCCTCAGCTGCGGGGAATCCACGACGACGCCCATTTTGGAAACTGTCTTGTAGAGCGATTTGCGTTTGTCTGCGCTTGCCCCGTGAAGAGCGATGACCAGCACCGTCGACTCCAGAGGTTTTGTGCAGTAGATTGACAGGTCGTCGAGTGTGCGCATCATCTGCGCTTCCTTCACCACTACGAGCTGCCTCGGGGCAAACATCGGATAGCGCCTTGCGGCGGTGATGACCTTGTCGGCATCCACATCCGCACCGTAGCAGATTGTCTGGTTGAAATCCCGCTCGCTGTCGTCCTCGAACGCGTATTTTACAATCGCGTCACAGACAAGGTCCACATAGTAGGGTTCATCCCCCATCAGAAGGTAAACCGGTGAAAACTTGCCCGAGCGGACATCCGCGAGAATCTCGGCGCACTGTCTATCTAAATCAGCAAATCCCTTTGCCATAATTATTTAACTTGTTTCTCCTTGACTCTCGTCAGTTTTTCCTTGAGGATGTCCGCGCAGTCTACCACCGCGTCCTCGAAGGTTGCGGCGTTCCTCTCAACGACGATGTCGTTTCCCGGAATCTGGACCTTCACCCAGACATTCTTGTTGTTATGCTCCTGCAGGAGGGACAGTTTCACGTCGATACCGATAACCGCGTCGTGGAATTTCGGCAGTTTTGAAAGCTTTTTGTCGATGAAATCCAGAAGTTTCTGGTCTGCGTCAAAACGGATGGACTGAACTCTAATCTCCATAGTTACCTCCTTTCTTTGCCCGTGGATGGGCGGATTTATAAATATTCTTCAGTTTGACGATTGAGTTGTGGGTGTAGATCTGCGTCGTCGCCAGCGAGGAGTGACCCAGCATCTGCTTTATGGAATTAAGGTCCGTTCCCTCATCGAGCAGGCCTGTGGCAAGGGTATGCCTCAAAACGTGGGGCGAACGTCTGCCGGTAATCTCGGCAAGAGCGGAAAAATCTCCCTTCACGGTCCTGTCGACGAACACGGGATAGAGCCTTGAGAGACTGAAAGTCACGAACATAGCGTCCTTCGGATCCCTTTTCCCTCCAACCAATGTCTCAACTGCTTCCAAATATAGCAAAATTTCTTCACAAAGTGCATCAATTACGGGAATTTCCCGCATTTTATCTCCCTTTCCCCGGATGGTGACAACTTTTCGCCCGGTGTCGAGGTCGCCGATGTTCATCCCGATGAGCTCGCTGCGACGGATGCCGAGGTTAAGGAGTGTGGAAATCACAACCCTCTGCAACCTTTTGTTATATAACTCTTTAGCCTCAGAAAGATATGCTTTGGAGAGTTCTTCGGTCTCGCCTTCCCTGCGGGACTCTGCGTAAGCGGTGCGAAACGCGTCCAGAAATTCCACGGAGGCATAGATGTCGGTCTGGGCGAAATAGGCGTTGAGAGAGTCCTGACGGTAAAATTCCGGAAGCCTTTTGGGGATTTTCGGCCTTCTGGTGGCCTTGACGGGGTTCATCTTCAGCTCCTCATTCCGCACGAGGAAGGCGCAGAAACTGCTCAGAACGCTCAGGTGCACATTCGCAGTCTTTGCCGAAAGATGCTCGGTGTCAAGCAGATGCACTTCATAGTTACGCACCGTTGCAGGAGTTATGTCCTCCACACCTTCTCCCGCAAACTTCTCGAACCTCTCGAGGCAATCCGCGTAGAGCCGGCAGGTGCCTTCGGAGTAGCGACGCACAGCCGAAATGTGGATTTTATATTCTTCTATCCAGGTATGTAACTTGCTAGAGTTCATATATTTATATATGGGAATATTCTTTTGCCCGAAGAGTTCCTGTCCGGATGGTTCCCGCTCCACTGGCGACGCAACGCTCTATTCGGATTTTGAAACGGGTTGTAGGCCCAGTTCGGCGGCCTTTTCCCTCATCAGCGCATCCGCAGCCTCGAACTCGTTGGGAATCACCCCGTCGAGAATTGCATTCTTCACATATTCCTTGATTATGCCTATCGTGTTGCAAGGCGGAATGCCGAAAACCTCCATAACATACTCCCCGTTAATCGGGTTCTTGAAATTGCGCACGGCATCCTTCGCCTCCACCTCCACAAGTTTGCGGCTCACAAGAGCGAAATTCTCGTGCAGCCGTTCCACCTTCTTGAGGTTCTTCGAGGTTATGTCGCCGTGACAGAGAATCATCAGGTCGTCGATGTCGTCTCCGGCCTCGAAAAGAAGCCGCCTGACAGCGGAGTCCGTAACCTCCTCAGTAACAAGGGCTATGGGCCTCAGGTGCAGCTCAACGAGTTTCTTCACATAGTCCATTTTCTCGTTCAGAGGCATCTTAAGCGCCTTGAAAATTTTCGGCACCATCCTTCCGCCCACCACCTCGTGGCCGTGGAACGTCCAGCCGACAGCGGGGTCGTAGCGCTTCGTAGCCGGTTTTCCGATGTCGTGAAGCAGCGCCGCCCAGCGAAGCCAGACATTCGGCTCCGTGCGCACCTCGGAGGTCTTTTCGCCCGAAAGAGTGAGGGTGTAGTCCTTTAGACGCCCCTCGGCGATGGCATCGTTTTCCAATCTGGCTACATTGTCCAGCACCTGGAGGGTGTGGGTGAAATTGTCTTTGTGGCCGTGCCCTTCCACCGATTCAACTCCTTTAAGGTTAACAAGTTGCGGAAGAATAAGTTCAAGAAGGCCGGTGTCGTCCAAAAGATAGAAACCCATAGACGGCTTGGGAGTTACCAGGATTTTGTTCAACTCGTCAACTATCCTCTCCTTGGAAAGAATTTCGAGCCGGTTGCGGTTGCGGCGGATGGACTCCAGCGACTCGGGAACAATCTTGAACTCGTGCTCGGGAGTGGAGAGTTTTGTCGCGAAACGGATGGCGCGGATCATCCTCAGAGGGTCGTCGCTGTAGGTCGTGTCCGGGTCGAGCGGAGTGCGGATGACTCCGTCAGCAAGATCCCTGATGCCGCCGAACGGATCGACGAGCGCTCCGAAATCATCCTTCTGGAGACTGAACGCCATAGCGTTGATGGTGAAGTCGCGGCGAAGCTGATCTTCGCGGAGAGTTCCGTCCTCCACGATGGGTTTACGGGAGTCTCTGCGGTAGCTTTCCTTTCTCGCCCCGACAAACTCCACCTCCACTCCGTGATAGCGGAGCATCGCTGTGCCGAAATTCTTGAAAACGGAGACATTCACCTTGTGCGGGCGGGGTTTTTCGTCGGATTTTTCTGTGTAACAACTTTGTTTTGCTCGGTAACATTCTTGTTTTTCTATCTGAGCAGCAACTTCTTGCGCCAACTCGATGCCGCTTCCCTCCACGACGATGTCAATATCCTTGTTCGGCCGCTGGAGAAAGCAGTCACGCACATATCCGCCTATGACAAAGGCCCTGACACCCATTTTTTCGGCCGCGTCAGAGACGATTTTGAATATCCTGTGGTTCAAAAAGTCTTTATATTCCGCCATACAATTACGCTATATTTTCCTGTCAATAAAACTCTCGGCTCCCGTATTAAAAGAGCGCTCATTTTGCCGGAGAAGGAGCGATTTTCCCCGCCAGCATTTCCGCATATTTCGGGAACTCCCGAAGTGGAGCTATCACGCCGTCCTCCCCTTTGAGGAAGCCGAGCGTACGCCTGCCGTTGGTTATGAAAACATATTTCACATCCAGCTTGAAATTGTAGCCCGCCACCTGCATCAGCACATCCTCAGTCAGCTCCACATCAGGCCTTTTGCACTCCACGACGGCAAGCGGCCGCGCATCTCCCCTGCTAAAAACAACGATGTCAGCACGGAGGGGCTTGTCCCCGAGCCTGAGCGACACCTCCGACATCATCAGATGCTCCGGCACGCCCATCTCGTCCCTCAAAAGGGCGATAAACCACTGACGCACCCTTTCCTCGGGGGTAAGGGCGACCGCCTTTTTTCTCAGCGGGTCGAATATGGTCTGGTTCTGCGGGTCCATTGTTAAAAATCAATCTCGCAAAGTTAGGGAAATTGTGCTAAATTTGCAGCCTGCGAGTGAGGATTTTATCGAGGAGCACAACACAGTCATACGCTTTTTTAAACAGTTTGCATGAAGAAGACGATTGATATAGTTTACGAAGACAAATGGCTTGTCGCAATCAACAAGCCTAGCGGGCTTATGAGCGTAGCCGGGAACCGAAAAGACGTCGTCACAGCCTATATGCTTGTGAATGACTACCTTACCCACAAATACAACGGCCGCATCCACGCCCACGTCCTCCACCGTCTTGACCGCGACACCTCAGGAGTCCTGGTTTTCGCAAAGGATTTCAAGGTGAAGGAGGCTCTCACCCACAACTGGAACGAGAACGTAACCGAAAGAAAGTATGTCGCTGTGGTCAAGGGAGTTCCCGCCCCTGAGCAGGGTCGGATTGTGAGCTATCTCACCGAAGGTGGCAACTATATGGTCTATTCTTCCCTCACCGACAACGGCGGCGAAGTGGCCGTGACGAACTACAGCGTCCTTAAAACCGACTCTCACCTCTCTCTCGTGGAATTTACCCTCGAAACCGGACGCAAAAACCAGATAAGGGTCCAGAGCGCGACGCACCTTCACTGCCCCATCCTCGGCGACAGCAAATACGGCGACGGAGCCTCCTCCGCAAAGCGGCTCTGCCTTCACGCAAAGACCCTCGGGCTGGTTCATCCCGTCACAGGCAAAAGCCTGAAAATCACCGCCAATCCGCCACGTTATTTCAACGGATTGTTTAAGCAGGAGGAGAAAGAAATTGAACATAAAGTTAAGCCAGGAGAATAACCTCCTGGCTTTGCTTTTTATCCGGCTCACTTGATTAACGCCTTATTTGTTCTACCGTCAATGTAGATTTCAAGATCGCGGTCGAAACGCACCTGGCGGATGAACTCGTCCTCGTAAACGGCAGGCATTGCGTCCAGTTTCTCCGACTCGAAGCACTCCCCGAGGCGTGAATAGGGATTCACATTCACATAGCCCGCGTTCGCCGAGGTCATATTCTGGAAAAAGTGTGTCCCCTGGCTCGGCTCAATCCGAAAATCCTCCAGACAGCACTCCGCAATGACCTTCGCCTCCGAAATGTCGCTCCACTTCACCCCCACTCCGAGGCTCGGGATGCTTGAACCCCAACGGCCGTAACCTGCGAGCACATAATTGCGCTTTTCTTTCCGCATTGCGGCGTTCAGCGCCGTGAGCGAAGAGGCCATCTGAGCGGTCTTCATCTTGTCAAAACTCTCCTTCTTAAGGTAAATTATATCCCTGATGCCGTTGATTTCGCCGGGGCCAATCGCGCAGCCGCTACGGAGAAGAGCCCCGCTTTGGTCAATTTTTGACCAGTCCACGGCGCGGCTGTTCAGCCCGTCGGAGGATATTGGCCTGATTTGCAGCACATTGAAACTTGATTTTCCGTCAGAGCGAATCTCCGCCGCATACTCGATTTCCACATCGCACTTAACTTCCTGCTTCATAATCCCCATCAGGGAGTCGAGAATCTCGGCAAGCGGGAATGTGCGGTATTTAAGAATCTGGGCGAAAGTGATGAATTTCGGCCCTTCGGGGGCTGCGGAGTCCACCATACGCATATTTTCGTAGTCCCAGGTGGAAACGACCCTGGAGAAAGAGCGGAATTTAGCGCAGTCCGCCACCGGGATCCTCTCAAGGTTCACGGCATCGTCAACCGAGGTCTTGAATTTCTCCGGGCTCAGGTTCAGGGCGAACATCGCCGTCTGGGTTTCCTTCATCGTGAGGTCCGGAGTGGAGGTCTGAAGCACGTTGCGCGGGTATTTCGGAGAAAAGCGAAGCACGGTGTCCCCGTCGACCACAGCCTTTCCCAGTCCGAACGCCACCTTAGCGATGCCGCTCTCCGGGGTTTCGTTGCCTATAGGGTAGAAATTCACCGAGCGCGCAACTCCTGAAAGGGTCGGGAACCAGTAGCCGTGATCCTCGCTGCCGCAGATTTCCTGAATCACAATCGCCATCTTCTCCTCCGAAATCACATTCGCCGTGGAGAGGATATATCCCCTCGAAGACGCGAAATAGATGGAGGCATACACCGACTTTATGGCCTTTGAAAGCAGACGGAGCTGCTGGTCCTCGTTCTCGGTGCACGGGATCATATAGGTGGAATACACTCCTGCAAACGGCTGATAGTAAGAGTCTTCCAGTTTGGAGGAGGAGCGCACGGCAAGAGGCTTTCTTACCGTGCGGATGAAAACCCGCAGCGACTCGGTGAGTTCCTGCGGAAGAGTGGACGCAACGAACTCCGAGAGTATCTCCGAATCAGTTATATCCGCCCCTATTACATACTGGAGGCCGTTTTCAAGGATGAAGCGGTCGAACCAGTCGGTGGTGATTACAATAGTTCTCGGCACCGTCACCCTCACATCCTCCCACTTCCCGTAGAGGTCGTACTTGTGGAGAACGTGGTTAAGGAAGGCAAGTCCTCGGGCTTTTCCGCCGAGGGATCCGTCTCCGAGCCGCGCGAAGCGGATGGTGTCGTTGTAGGAGGCGTTGTCAAAGCGCGCAATAACCCCCACACCCTGGCTCACCCGGAAGTCGTGGACCATCTTCACGTTGGTATCCTTCACTTTCTTCAGGTCATCCCCCTCCCCGATGCTGATTTCCCTGAAATGGTTGGCAAGGGAAAACAGTCCCCTGGCATAGAGCCAGCGGGAAATGTAGTTGCGCTCGGAAAGGCGGCGCAGAGACGCGTCGGAGATGGTCCGCATAATTTCCTCAAAATCGTGCAGGTCCTTTCCCCTTGCGGTCACTTCCCCCGTTTCAGGGTCGGTCACAACGAAATCCCCGAAGCCGAACTCACGCCCGATATACTCGCTGAGCTCGTGGGTGAGGGTTTTTGAGGATTTGAGGATGAATCCCACTCCGAGGCTTTCCGCAGTTGAGCGCATACTTTCCTGCGAAGACTGCATCAAAAAAGGCATCGAAGGGTCGTCCTCCCGCACAAGACGGCAAAGGTCAACTCCCGCGTCAATTTTCTCCGTTTCCGGACGGTCGCCCCTGTGAAGGACGAATCCGATGTCGGAGATGACTCCGAGAAGGTGGGAGGAATAGCGGCGGTAGAGATCCACAGCCTCGTCGTAGCAGGTTGCAAGCAGGATTTTCGGCCGGGCGCGCTTGCGTTGAATCTGCTGGTCCTCGTTCAGAGTGTCGCGCACGGAGGCGCTGTTCTGCTGCAGGACGAGCTTGTAGAGGAGCGGAAGGTAGGTGGAATAGTAGCGGACGGAGTCCTCGATGAGGAGAATAGCCCTTGCGCCCATCCCGAGAATGTCGTTTTCGGCGTTCAGGCGGTCCTCCAGAAGCTTGATTATGGCGATGATTACATCGGTGTTGTTGTCCCAGCAGAACACATAGTCAATGCAGGAAGTGTCCCTTTCGGCAATCTGGCGGTAAATCTCCTTCGAAAACGAGCAGAGGAGCACCACAGGGGTCTGCGGGGCGATTTCCTTCACCTCGTGCGAAAAGGCTGAGACGTCGGTCTTGCCGAGGTTGTACATCGTGATGACAAGGTCGTAGCTTTCCCCGCCGGAGAGTTTCTCCAGAGCCTCTGCAGTGGTTTCGGAGCGCTCGATGGAAGGCGGGTTGCTCAGATTGAGTTCCGAGTACTCCCGCATAATCCTGTGCTCGATGTGTCCGTCCTCCTCCAGGGAGAAGCTGTCGTAGCTGTTGCAGACAAGGAGAATCCTGCGGATCCTCCGGTACATCAATTCCGTCGCCATAATAGGTTTATAACTAAATGTTCAACTTTTGGGCAAGGCGCCTAACGCAGTAATTCGCCATTTAGGACAATCTACACGAGGCCCTGGTCGACCATTGCGTTGGCCACCTTGATGAAGCCGGCTATGTTCGCGCCCTTGACATAATTGATGTAGCCGTCACTCTCGGTGCCGTATTTGAGGCAGGCCTTGTGGATGTCGGACATAATGCGGTGCAGCTCCTCGTCCACCCTCTCGGCAGTCCAGCCGTAGCGGATTGAGTTCTGGGTCATCTCAAGCCCTGAAGTTGCCACTCCGCCGGCGTTCGAAGCCTTGCCCGGAGAGTAAAGCAGGCGTGCGCCCTGGAAAACTGCGATAGCCTCAGGAGTAGAAGGCATATTCGCCCCCTCCACGACGCAGAAGCAGCCTCCCGCAACAAGAGCCTCGGCATCAGCCTTTTCAATCTCGTTCTGGGTCGCGCAAGGAAGCGCTATGTCGCACTTAACCCTCTTCCACGGCCTTTCACCGGGATAATATGTCGCTGTAGGGTATTTTTCCGCATATTCGCGGATTCTTCCCCTGCGGACATTCTTGAGAGTGAATACATATTTCATTTTCTCTTCATCCAGGCCGTCAGGGTCATAAACGAATCCGTCTGAGTCAGAGAGAGTTACAACCTTAGCTCCGAGCCTCATCGCTTTCTCGGCGGCATACTGGGCCACATTTCCGGAGCCGGAAACGAGCACTGTCTTGCCCTCGAAGGTCTCGCCCCTGGTTGCAAGCATATCCTGCGCGAAGTAGCAGACACCATATCCGGTAGCCTGCGGACGGAGAAGGCTGCCGCCCCATCCGAGACCCTTTCCTGTGAGAGTGCCCGTGAACTCGTCGCGAAGCCTCTTGTACTGTCCGAAAAGGAAGCCGACTTCGCGTCCGCCAACTCCGATGTCGCCTGCCGGAACGTCGGTGTCCGGGCCTATATGTCTCTGAAGCTCAGTCATAAAGCTCTGGCAGAAGCGCATAACCTCAGCGTCGGACTTTCCGCGCGGGTTGAAGTTGGATCCGCCCTTTGCTCCGCCCATAGGAAGGGTCGTGAGGGCGTTTTTGAATGTCTGCTCGAAGGCGAGGAACTTCATTATGCTGAGGTTCACGCTGGAGTGGAACCTAATGCCGCCCTTATAAGGGCCGATGGCGCTGTTCATCTGCACCCTGTAGCCCCTGTTGATATGGATTTCGCCCTTGTCGTCGGTCCAGGGCACACGGAACATAATCACCCTTTCAGGCTCCACCATTCTCTCAAGTATCTTCTGGTCAAGCAGATGCGGGTACTCGAAAAGGTAGGGAGCGACGCTCTCGACCACTTCGCCGACAGCCTGGTGAAACTCCTTTTCGCCCGGGTTGCGCTCGATGAGCTCAGCCATAAATTTTTCTACATACTCTTTTACAAATTTTTCCATATCAACGCGGATTTAAAAATTAAAACACTTTGACTTCAGCCTCTTAAAGGGCATCCCACAAATTTAAGAATTTTTCTCTACGCACACAAACAAAAAACAGCGGCGGGGTTTCCGTCGCTGTCCATCGTATAAAACTATCTATCTATAATTTAATTGCAAAGAGCCAATCGTGCAATAGCACCCCGCTAAGCCACTTGTTTGTTCAAGTTTAATTGAATATGAATTACTTGACAATGTGCCTTGTACTTCTTTAGAACTATATGATTGCGTCGTTGTAGAATATCTTTGCCCACTTGGTCCTTGCAAAACTGAATCATTGTCAACGCCACCAATCGTTACTTTAAGCTTTGATTTGTTCTCAATTGCAAGAGCCTTGATTGTAGCCATTGTTACATTTTGTAGAACTACTGACACATTTATCGAGGATGGCGCCTTAACTCCACTAAACTCTGCTGTGGCAGAGCCAGTTCCGCCACCCAATTTTAGACCATTAGACCAACTCGTATTATCTGAACGACTCCAAGTTGAAGGCTGACTTGAGAAATTGACACTGTAAGGCAATCCGGTGATGTAGCGGGTTGCAGAAGCGGTGGTGCTTGCTACCTGCTCGCCGCCGACTTTAAGGATGAGAGTGGCAGTCACTGTCCTTGCGCCCCACTCGCAGCTTGAAAGCTTGACTCCGGTGAAAGTGCCGGAAAGGCCTGTGGTGCTTGCGCTCTGGTTTACTTTCGGAGCGGAACTTCCGTCGGCTGAAACTGCAAGGGAAACCTCGTAAGGGAGTTTTGATGAAATGCCGGAAATGGTGTAAGGGACACTTCCGCTGATTACATCATTTGCAGTTGCGTTCGCCGTGGCGGCGTTTCCTTCAGCGTAATAGCTGTAAGAAGACTTGAGACCGCTCAGGTCAATTGTGGCGCTGACCTCCGCCGGGGTGAATTCTGAGAGTGTAACCTGCTTATTCTCTGAGATTGTCTCCGAAGTTGCGTAGCTTTTGTACATCGCGCCGCTCTCGCCCTCCTTGGTGACCTTGAGCCAATATCCGCCGGTCATTCCTGAAGGGATGTTTACGAAGGCGGTGTATTTTCCGTTGTTGTCAGCGGTGAGCGCGAGGTCATTGATATCCTTGCTGCCGCTGAAAGAGCCGCCGGAGTAGTAAGAAATGTTCGCGGTCTTCGCGTGGAAGGAAACCGTTCCTGCATAGTCGGAAACAACGGCTACAGTCTTAACGCCTTCCACAGCCTCAAGCACAGGGGAAAGTGAGTAATGACCGTCCTCGCCGCGCGTCTGGTCTGAAAGGCTTGCCGTAAGCCACGGCTGGCCGTTCTGGCTGAAGCTCAGAGCCTTGGCGGAGGCGGAGTAGCAGTTGAAATAGACCGTGAAGCTGTCGGAGTCTGCTCCGAGAGCTCCGTCAAATTCGCCGCTGAAGCTGTAGGGAGACTCGGCCGTGTTTGTGAGAGTTGCGATTTTGCCCTCTGAAGAAACGACGATGAGGGACTCTCCGCCCTGAAACTGATATTCGTGATTGGAAACTGTGACGGCTTTTGTCGGAGCGGGAAGGTTCACGCTGATGCTTTCGCCCATAACGAGGGGAGCCGCTTCGTTGTCAAGAGCCGTCTTGCTGCAGGAAACGAGAGCGGCAAGAGCCAATATGGAGATTACTATCTTTTTCATAACTAACTGTTCTGCTGATTGTTAAACACTGAATGTGATTAATGTGTCCGAGTGGAATGATGTTTCAGGAGTTTATTCTTCTTCTGAGTCATCCCCGAAATACTCATTGACACCGAATGATGCGTTGGCACACCCGTAGCTTTGGCAAAAGCCCAGCTCAACCCCCATCTCAATCTCTGAGACGAGAGGAGAAACATAAAATTTCTTCATTATTAAAACACTATTTTGTACAAATCCGGGCGCAAAGGTACAATAATTTTTAATATCGCAAAGTTTTCCCGAATTTTCCTCAAGACAGCAGGCGGTAATAGGCAAAAAAAATCCCGAGATTGAAGTCTCGGGATATAAATCAGAGAGAAAACTTGCTCTTACCTCTCATATTCCACGCGTGCACGCACATCGATGACGGTTTCCAAATATTTCGTGAGTTCGTCTCTCATCGGGTCTGCCTTGTAGGCTGCGAGGTCCGCCCAGTTGTCGAAGTCTTCGATAAGAATTGCGTCGTATGACGTTGCCGAGTCGTTTCGGTTGATTCCCACTTCAACATTCTTGAGCCCCGGAACAATCCCGAGGAGGGACGCATAGCGTTCTTTGACGTCTTCAGCGATTTCTTTGGAAGTTTTGCCATCTGATGGCTTGAATTTCCACATTATAGTATGCCTAACCATATTGATATAGTGTTTAGTTATAAGAGTTTTTCCTTACAAAATAAAGGGGCCGCAAGGGCGGTTCAAAGCTGTCGCTTAAACCGCTTATAAAGTTAGGCATAAAAATCCGAGATAACAAACTTATTCGCAATTTCCGAAGAAATAATTGTATTTTCTCCAAGGAGACGGGTGCAGTGATGCGCTCTTTAGGAGAGCCGGAGAACAGCGTCGCAGAAGTCAATGACCCTTTCACGATGAGTTATGAAAATCATCGTGCGGCCGTTGCGGGAAGATGTAAGCCTCTGGAGCAGAAGGTCTTCCGTGTCGGAATCGAGGGCGGAGCTGAACTCGTCCAAAAGAAGAATGCTGCCCGGGCGCAGAAGAGCCCTTGCGATTGCGATTCTCTGAGCCTGTCCCTCGGAAAGGCCGCCCCCGGCCTCGAAACACTGGGTGTCGAGCCCCTCGGGGAGTTCAAGAACGAAATCCGCCGCCGCCGTGTGGAGCGCCTCCTTCATTCTATCTTCGTCAGCCCCGGGGTCTCCCATCTGAAGGTTTTCCCTCACGGTGCCGCTGAAAAGAGTGTTGCCCTGCGGAACATAAATGAGGTTGCAGCGGGTCGCTTCGGAGGCAGGAACGCTCTCGGTGGCGCTGTAGAGAGTGAGGGAGCCACGCGTCGGACTCAGGAGCGAGAGCATCAGACGGATGAGCGTGCTCTTCCCTATCCCGGTCGGGCCCACTATCGCAGTCTTCGAGCCGGGAGCGAAATCGAAGGAGAAATCCGTGAAGATGTCAGAGCGGCCGTCGAAGTAGCGGAACGAGAGATTTTCTATCCTTATGCCCGCAGTCCCCTCGATGAAACGGCGCTCCTGGGCTGTTTCACGCGGCAGAGAGGCGATTTCCTCAAGCCGGTCTATGCTGGCTGTGCAGCGAAGGACCGAAGGAAGCTGGTCGCTTGCCTGCACGAGAGGCCTCTGGACCTGTCCCACAAGCTGGAGGATTGCCGTCATAAGACCGTAGGTGACCGTCCCCTTCGAAATGCCGAAGACCGCCCAAAGGAAGGCTACGGCGTAACCTATTGTGAATGAGAAGCCTATGAGGGCGCGGGCAAGTACGCTGAAGCGTGCCCGGGTCATATTCTTTTTGAAATTGTCGTTCTGCAGCCCGCTCAGGGAGTCGATGCTGGTCTCGGTGTATTCAAGGCTCTGAAGGAGAGTCAGGTGCTGGAAGGATTCCTGGATGTGGGACTGGACCGAGGAGTCGCTGCGGCGGATATCGAGCGTGAGGTCCCTCACCTTGAAGGTGACATAGCGTCCTCCGATGATTGCGACAGGGACTATGAGAGCGAGAATCCACGCCAGACGGACATCAATCGTAAGGATGTAGGCGAATGCGGCCACGAACTGCACCACTGCCCAGAAAAGGTTCGGAATGGAGGAGCAGAAGGCGGAGGAAACGCTGGTGACATCCACCTGAAGCCTGTTCAGCATATCCCCGGAATGGTATTTCCGAGTGTATTCGTTTTTAAGGTGGAGAAGATTCTCAAAGAGCCTCTGGCGCAGGGAATTGGACATCCCGACGGCCATCTTCGTCTCGCAGTAGCCCTTTGCGGCCGCGACGACGGGGCGGGCCATTGAAAGCACCACGTAGACCGCAGCGAGGGTGGCAAGAGAGAACTTTCCCTCGGGGACACCCTCAAAATGGGCGACAGCCTCATCCACAAGCGCCTTGCCCAGCCACACATAGCTCAGGGCAAGACCGACCATCACCACCTGCAGAAAGAGCACGAAAGCGTATGTCCAGCCATAAGGCTTGACTTCACGAAGAAACCAGCGGACATACTTCATACTCTATAGCAATTTTTCAAATATCTGACTTATATCTATAAAAGCCATCTTTCTTTAATCAAACTCTCTAATCCCACGCACTTCCTTTATAACTTTCTATGAATCAGCGCGATCCCCCCCCCGTCTCGGCGATTTCCCTATCCAGGACCTCGAACTCGGAGTTGTTGGACTTGAACTCGGGCACAAGAGACTTCATCGCACGGACTGTGGCCATCTTGTCGCCGCTGCGGGCGAGAGTGTCGAACACCTTGAACGCCTCATTGACCTCGGTGTAATCGTATTCACGCACCTTTGCGATGAGGATTTTCTTGTGGTCGGTCGGGACGGTGTTCTCGGCGTTGCTGAGCACCTCCTCGTAGAGCTTCTCGCCAGGACGCAATCCCGTGAAGACAATCTTTATGTCCTTGTCAGGCTCAAATCCGGAGAGACTTATCATCCTTCGCGCAAGGTCCACAATCTTCACAGGTTCACCCATCTCGAACACGAAAATCTGGCTTCCCGTGCTCATAGAAGCGGCCTCAAGCACAAGGCGGCAGGCCTCCGGGATGGTCATAAAGAAGCGGTTGATGCGAGGGTCCGTGACGGTTACAGGGCCGCCGGCGGCAATCTGCTGGCGGAAAAGCGGAATCACGGAGCCGTTGCTGCCGAGGACATTTCCGAAGCGGGTTGTGACGAATTTCGTCGTACCCTCGTGACTGCCCTCCTCAATGGCGAGTCCGAGACTCTGGCAGTAGATTTCAGCAAGCCTCTTGGAGCAGCCCATAACATTCGTCGGGTTCACGGCCTTGTCGGTTGAAACCATCACCATTTTCTCCACTCCGTGCCTTACGCAGGCATCCGCAAGATTTCTCGTGCCAAGCACATTCGCGAACACGGCCTCGCAAGGGTTCTCCTCCATAAGAGGAACGTGCTTGTAGGCGGCAGCATGGAAGACAATCTGCGGAGAGTAGCGCGTAAAGGCTGTTTCTATTCTTTCAGGCACGCGGACATCACCGATGAACGGGACGAAGTCGAAGCCCGGGAATTTATGTTCAATCTCAAGCCGGATGTTGTGGAGCGGGGTTTCGGCGTTGTCGAAGATGATGAGCTGCTTCACTCCGAGGGTGGCCAACTGGCGGCAGAGTTCGCTTCCGATGCTTCCGGCGCCGCCCGTAACCATAACCACCTTGCCGTAAACATTGGCAAGGACCTCGTCGCGGTTGATGAAAATCTCTTCCCTTCCGAGCAGGTCCTCAATCTTGACCGGGCGGATTTTGCTTGAGAACGAAGCCTCGTCATCGCCGAGTTCATCCACCGAAGGGGCGATATAGATCTTGATTTTCACGCTCTCACAGTACTTTACAAGCCTCTCCCCTTCCGAACGCGCATCGGCGTCGGTGGAAAAGAGTATTCCGTCAACCGGGTGCTTGCGAAGAATTTTCTCCAGTTCTGCGCGGTCCTTGAAATAGTAGGTAGGATAGTCCGAAACCTTGAAGTTCTTTCCGTTCTCGTCGTGGGTTATGAACCCTATGATTTTGTAGTGCGGAGACTTCAGAAGACGGAGCCTCAGCGCCACGGACTTGTCCGAAAAACCATAGACGAACACTTTTTTCTGCGTCTGACCGCCAACTCTCGCGATGGCAAGGTCGTAGCCGATGAGCATAAGGACCCTTATTCCCACGAGGAAAACCGTGGTCATAAGAAAGTCCAGCACCGCTCCGAGAATGAGAGCATCCTCCGGGACATTGCCTCTGTAAGACGGGAAGAAAATGAAAACGAGCAGCATAATCGCCATTTTCAGCAATGCGGCAAGGGAAATGACCCAGATGCTCTTGAGCGAGGAGTGGCGGATTATGTTGTTGAAGGTGCGGCAGCAAAGAAAAGGAATGAGGCTCGCGCAGAGAGTTACCGTAAAAAGCCTCCAGAATCCCGTTCCAAGGAAAGAGAAATCGATGATTTTCCATAGAATCAGGCAGGCCGTCCCCGTTGCGAGAACGGAAAGGCACAGGTCCATCAGCAGGATGACCCAGCGGTTTACATAGCGGTTGGAAAGCAGCAGCTGCTTGAATTTGCTATATATTTTTCCCATAATAAGTTAGTCGGTTTAATTGACTCAAAATGAGCCGTTCATAGATTCAGCGGTTATTCCACTCTTCCGGGATATACTTTTAAAGCCTCGGCGAGCACTTTCAATGCTTTTTTGAGGTCTTCCTTGCAGATGGTGTAGGAAATTCTCACCTCGTTGCATCCGCGGCCCGGGTCGGAGTAGAATCCGGAGGCGGGGGCCAGCATCACGGTTTCTCCCTCGTAGTCGAAATCGCTGAGCAGCCACGCGCAGAACCGGTCGCTGTCGTCAATCGGAAGCCTTGCCACGGTGTAGAACGCACCCATCGGAATCGGGGAATATACCCCCGGGATTTTGTTGAGACCGTCGATGAGACAGTTTCTCCTCTCGATGTACTCCTCGTATGTGTGGATGGCATACTCCCTCGGAGCGCTGAGCGAAGCCTCGGCCACAATCTGCCCAAGAAGAGGCGGAGAAAGCCTTGCCTGGCAGAATTTCATCACGGCGTCGCGCACCCGTCGGTTACGGGTTATGAGAGCTCCGATTCTGATTCCGCACTCGCTGTAACGCTTTGACACAGAGTCAATCAGCACCACATTGTCCTCGATTCCCTCAAGATGGAAGGCGGAGATGTAAGGCGAGCCGGTGTAGATGAACTCACGATAGACCTCGTCGGAGAAAAGGAAAAGGTCGTGCTTGCGCACAAGGTCGCGAAGGCGGTTCATCTCGTCGCGGGTGTAGAGGTAGCCCGTCGGGTTGTTCGGGTTGCAGATGAGGATTCCCCTGGTCTTGGGTGAGATAAGTTTCTCTATATCATCTATATGCGGGAGCGCAAACCCCTCCTCGATTGTGGAGACGATGGGTTTGATTGTGGCTCCGGCAGAGATTGCGAAAGCCATATAGTTGGCGTAGGCAGGCTCCGGGACTATGATTTCATCCCCCGGATTGAGGCAGGCCATAAAGGCGAAAAGCACGGCCTCGCTGCCTCCGGTGGTGATTATTATGTCGTCGGCGCTTACCTTGATCTGATACTGGTCGTAGTAGCCGGTGAGTTTTTCTCTTAGGCTTCTGAAGCCGTCGCTCGGACTGTACTCGAGGACTTTGCGGTCGATGTGGCGAAGGGCATCAAGACCCACTTCAGGGGTGTGGATGTCCGGCTGACCGATATTGAGGCGGTAAATTTTCCTGCCCCGGCGCATTGCCTCTTCCGCAAGCGGAAAAAGTTTTCTGATAGGTGACGAGGGCATCACTTCCGCCCTCTGGGATATCTCTGGCATATCGTTGATTTATATATATTTGCGTTTTCTCTTAAGTAGTTTTTCCTTATTTTTCAAAAATCCTGCAGGCTCTTTTCCGGCTGGGTTTCCAGCAGCTCCCCCAGGCGCCGGATGGTGTCACCGGTTATGTTTTTGTGGGTGTATTGTTCACGGATTCCTCCCGCACGGTGGCAGTCGGAACCGACGGTGTAGTAGAATCTCTGCTTCAGCAGCCACTCGGCCTTTTCCGCGGCGGTTTTTCCGTAATATTCCGTGAGCGAGGAAACATTCATCTGGAAAAGCACCCCTTCGCGGTGGAGGGAAATGTAGTCGTCCTTTTCAAGGTAGCGGTAGCGCTCGGGATGGGCAAGAAGCGGAGTGATTCCGGCTGAGGTCAGCGAGAAAAGAATGTCGCGGAGGTTGATTGGAGGGGTGTTCACCGAAGTTTCCACCAGAACGCAGCCGGGGCCGTGGTAGAGAAGATCCCTCCCGGTGAATCTATCCTGAAAAAGATTGTCCATCATATATTCCGCCGCAAGATGAAGGCGAATGGGGCCCCTGTACAGGGCCTTGAGCTCTTCAAACCTCTTCTGAAGAGCCTCGGTGGTGTTCGGGACATCCTCCATAATGTGGGGAGTGCACCAGACGTCCGTGACTCCGAGAGACTCCTCGTATGAAAGCATTTCGAGCGAAGACTCGCTGCTTCTCGACCCGTCGTCCACCCCGAAAAGGATGTGGGAATGAGCGTCAACGGAGCCGGAAAGAACTCCCGACTCCGCAAGTGAATATCTTTTCCTGAAAAAATCAAACATATCTTCGCTCAATCTTCACTCAGTCAATTCTTTATGCAAACTCTTCCCTACTTTTCCACTCCTTCGCTCTCGTCAGAGTTGCAGTAACCGTAGCCATAACCATATCCGTAACCGTAGCCATATCCATTGCCGGACTTCGCGTACGGCTTGTAGGTCATCAGGACGCCGTTCAGCACTACGCACAACCTCTTGAAGCGGTTCTGCTCATAGAGTTCGTTGACTTTCGGAGTAAGGCGGCGGTCAAACATACCGGCTCTGAGAACAAATATTGTGAGATCTACATATTGCGTGATGATTGAAGCGTCAGCAACTATGTCGATAGGAGGACAGTCAAGGAAGATGTAGTCATACCTTTTCTTGAGCTCCTCTATCAGCTGCGGGAACCTGTCCGAAAGCAGGAGCTCGGTAGGGTTCGGAGGAAGCACACCGGCCGGGATGCAGTCCAAAGAGCCTGACACAGTGGCGATTATGCTGTCCAGGTTGTCAGTGTCGCCGTTCAGATAGGATGAAACTCCGTATTTTGAAACCACATCGAGATTCTTTCCGAGCGAAGCCTTTCTGAGGTCAAGGTCAACCACGACAGTCCTGGAAGGCTTGATGGCCATAGAGGCGGCGATGTTGATGTCATTGAAAGTCTTGCCGGCATCAGGACTGAGTGAAGTGACCATCACGACGTGCGGGCCCTGCTTACCGAGCATAAGGTCGAGGTTGGTTCTGAGCACCCTGTAGGCCTCGTTCATCATATCGCGCTTGCCGCTCTTGACGATAACCTTGCAGTTTGCGTCGTCAAATGCCTTTTTCCTCTCGACGAAGAAGCTGAACGGCCCCCTCTTGAGCACTGATAGCGGGATTTCCGCAAGAAGCGGAACTTTAAGAGAGGAGAGGTCGGCCTTGGTCTTGACGGAGGTGTCAAGCATTTTGCGGAGGAAGAAAAAGCCGAACGGAACGGCGCAACCTATCACCAGTGCAAGGAGAAGCACCATTGCGCCGCGCGGAGCGATCGGAACCGGAGAGCCGTTCGGACGCATAATCACGCGGGTGTTGCCCACATTCACGAGAGCCGTAATCTCGTTCTCCTCCCTCTTCTGGAGAAGGAAGATGTAGAGCGACTCCTTCACTTTCTGCTGCCTCTGCATTGCGAGGAGTTCGTACTCCTGGCCGGAGCTTGAGGAGATGCGCTTGAGGATCTGATCTTCCTGCGCCTCGAGCCCGTCAGCCTGCATTTTGAGGGTGGCGACAAGGTTGTCGATGGAGCGGAGAATCGCGCTTCGCATTGAGGTGAGGGCCGTATTGAGGTCTTCGACCATCGGATTGTCGGCGCCCTGAGCCTTGTAGCGGTCCCTCTGAAGGACGACTTTGTTGTATTCGGTAATCTGACTCTCAACGCTCGTGCTCGCGATGCCGGAATTTGCCGGGATGAGGCTCAGAACGTTGGCGGGGTCATTGAGATAGTCCTTTATATAATTGGCGATGGAAAGCTGATTGTTGACCTCGAAGAGTTTCTCGGCGTATGTGGAGGATTCTTCGAGATACTGCTGTGCAACTGCCTTCATATCAGTGAGATTGTTCTTCGCCTTATAGGACTTGAGGTCTCCTTCGATGCCGCCGAGTTCGTTTTCGATGAGGGAGAGACGGTCGGTTATGAAGGCGCTGGTGTTGCGGGCGGAGAGGTTCTTGTCCTCTATCCAGGACTCATTATAGACATCGATGAGGCTGCTGAGAACATTCTCGGCCCTGGAAGGGAACTTGTCCTTGAAGGTGAGGACGAGAACGGTGGATTCCTTGCTGGAGATGCTTGCGTCAAGGCTCATACAAAGTCCTTTGCCGCGGGTCATCGCGTCGGTCCAGGAAACGGCAATGTCGTTTTTCCACTTGTCGGCGTTGAGAGTCCAGTTCAGGCGGATGGAGCCGATCGGAGTGACGAGGCTGTCGCCCACGGTTCCCGCTATTTTCTCGGTGATCTTATCTTTTCCGACCCGGAATTTTTCAAGGACGAAAGTGCTGTCACCGGTTTTCTTTATGAGGAAAGAGAATGCCTTTGTGGGGTTGTCACCCAGCAGAGAGAGCTCCAGAGGGGTGTTTTTGTAGAGCTCGACGCTGCGAAGCATCTGCTTTTCCACATAGACAGTCTGGAGGTTGTTCCTTTCCACCACCTGCATCATAAGGTCCGGAGAGGTGAAGGCTTCCATCTCGTTTTCCACCGCCACGGTGTTCCTGAGCCTCATTCCGCCTCCGGTGAAGGAGGAAAGGTTGCGCACGGCTGCGTCCTGGGCGCTTTCATCCACGATGAGCTTGGCGCTGCGGCTGTAGGTTGAAGGGGTGCGGTAGAGGTAGAAAAGCGAGAAGGCGAGACAGACGGCCATTCCGAGAACGAACCACCATTTGTTGTCCCAGACCAGATGCCACATATCCAAAAGCGACATCTGGCCCTGTGAGTCGTCGCCCACGTTGTTCTGCTGAATATTGTTTGTATCCATAAAGACGTTCTAGTTTCGTGTGAATTTTCGGGGTAAAAAACCTTCGGGAGAAGACTATTTGTTGTTTCTCTGACCGTTAAGGATTATGGTCGTCACGAGGGTCGCGACTGAGACGAGGAGCGAGCCGGAAGAAACGGCTATGCTCGTGATTCTGAGGCTCTTGTCGTCCACGGTTGACTGCCTCTGCTTGATTTTGGAAGGCTCCACATAGACGATGTCGTTCTGCTGGAGGTAGTAGGCAGGGCTGTTGAAAAGTTTGGTGCTCGTAAGGTCCACTTCGTAGATTACCCTCTTTCCGTTCTGCTCCCTGATGACGGAGACATTCTCCCTCTTTCCGAAGATGGTGAGGTCGCGGGCAAGGCTGAGCGCCTGAAGGATGGTGACTTTGTCGCCTTCAATCGCGTAGGTGCCCGGAGCTGTGACTTCGCCGAGAACGGAAACCTTGAAGTTGGTGAATTCCACCGTTACTACAGGGTCGGAGAGGTAGTTCTGCTCGACGAGCATATTCTTGATGAGTTCTGAGCACTCCCAGCGGGTTTTGCCTGCAACCTGGATTTTTCCGAGAATCGGGAAGTCGATGAATCCGTCGTTGTCCACCGAGTAGCACATTATCCTCTGGCTGCCCGCCGATGAGGCCATTTCAGAGCCTGCAGCGTAGGAAACCACCGGGAGGTTGAACATCGGGGCAAGCTCAGGCGTGCGCGAGCTCACGACAATGGAAAGCATATCTTTAGGCTGTATGACAATGCCGGCGTGGCGGTCGATTACTTCGGGATTGTTTATGACTTTGTCCTGGAAATAGGGGATTTTTTTATACGATGCGCAGGAAACGGAACTGAGGGCCACAATTCCCATCATCAGGGCTGAGACAATTGCCGAATTAAGTTTAGATGTCATATATCTCTCTATTAGCTAAGCTTTTACAAATAAAAAATGCAGGTTGTGCGTTTCTCCCTTTTGAGAAATTGCGCACAATCTGCAAATTTAAGTAAAATTTTGTAAAAATCCTAACTGGAGTTGCCCTAACGAAGAACCAGACGAAGAGCTTGACGAATATAGTGACTCAATTCGGATTTGAAAAAGATTTTTGAGGATAGATTTATTTTCGAAGAAGGAGTGTACTGGAGTACTCGACTGATGAGAAAATAAATATAGACCAAAAAAATATTCAAATCAATAGTTCTCAGCGCGAAGCTTGAAATAGGACTGCGGATGGTTGCAGACCGGGCAGACTTCCGGAGCCTTCTTGCCCACTACGATGTGGCCGCAGTTGGAGCATTCCCAGATGGAGTCGCCGTCCTTGGAGAAGACTACGCCTTCCTTGATGTTGGAAAGGAGTTTACGATAGCGCTCCTCGTGGGTTTTCTCGATTGCGCCCACTGCAAGGAAGAGCTCGGCGATTTTGTCGAAGCCTTCTTCTTTTGCGGTTTTTGCGAAGCCTTCGTACATATCGGTCCACTCGAAGTTCTCGCCTGCGGCTGCGTCAGCGAGGTTCACTTCAGTCCCTGGGACAGCTCCGCCGTGAAGGAGTTTGAACCAGATTTTTGCGTGTTCCTTTTCGTTTGCTGCTGTTTCTTCGAAGAGCTGGCCAATCTGGACGAAGCCGTCTTTTTTTGCTTTTGAGGCGTAGTAGCCGTATTTGGTGTACGCCTGAGATTCGCCGGCGAACGCTGCCTGGAGGTTCGCTTCGGTTTTTGTTCCCTTTAAGTCTTTCATTTTAGCCTAATTTTTATAAATTCTAAATTACCCTTCAAAGGTATTTATTATTTTTCAATCTTACAATATGTTAAGAAAAGATTTCGGAAATTGTCGGGTGGGGATGAATGATGTTGGAGAGGTCGGAGGCGGTGGCCCGGAAGTTCATCAGGGCTGTTATTTCACTGATTAGGTTCGCCGCGTCGGCGCCGAGGATGTGAGCTCCGAGGATCTGACCGTCACGAAGGCCCTCCTGAGAGGGTTCGGCGATGAGAATTTTGCAAAGGCCTTCGGTTTCGCCCTCGGCGAGAGCCTTGCCGTTGGCGCGATAGAAGCTCTTCCTGGCCTTGTAGGCTATGCCGCGTTCCTTGCACTGCTCTTCGCTCAGGCCCACTGAGGCGAGTTCCGGGGAGGTGAACACTGCCGACGGCATTATGTCAAGGCGTATTCGGGACCCTCCGCAGTGCCGGACTTCCTCGGATTCAGCGAGGGAATTGAGGATGTGCTCCAGAGCTATGCGGCCCTGGGCGATTGCAGCGTGGGCAAGCATCGTTCTGCCGTTCACATCGCCCACGGCATAAACCCCAGGGAGAGTCGTCTGCATATTTTCGTCGGTCACAATCCCCCTCCGCGTGCTCTCTATGCCCTTGCAGCCGAGAATTACTCTCATATCAGGCGTGCGACCGACAGCCATAAGGACCTTGTCGGAGACTAAGGATTCCGTTTTTTCACCGCACTTGTAGCTTACAATCTGGATCTGCTCCCCTCCAGCCGACGAATTCGGATTTTCGGTCCCGTCCACCTCTGCCGGCGGGCAAGGGCGTTCACCGATTTCCCGGGCTGAGGAGATTGCGGTGACTTCCGCGCCCGTAAGTATGGTTATTCCCTTTTTCGTAAGGGCCTGCTTGAGCCTTTTGGACATATCCGCATCCATATTCGGGAGGATGTTCCTGCAGTACTCGATTACGGTGACTTTCGAGCCGAGGGAGGCGAAAACGCCCGCAAATTCGACTCCTATTACCCCTCCGCCGATAATGGTGAGCCTTCGCGGCGCCTTCTGAAGGCTCAGGATTTCCGATGAACCTACGACTCCCGGGGTTGTAGCCGCTCCCGGGACCTTGAGCCAGGAAGGGTGGGAGCCCGTTGCGATGATTATGCGGTCGGCTGTATATTCCTTATAGTCAGAGAGTTCCGCAGAAAGAGACGGATCAGAGGCCATTTCGTCCTCGGTGGGCCAGACTCTTACGGTGCGGGAATCCACGACGCGGGCAATTCCACGCACAACTTCCACTCCCTTAAGGAGAGTCTCCACTCCCGCGCGAAGCTGAGCGACGACTCCGTTTTTCCTCTCCACCATCTTCCTGAGGGCCTCTGAGGCGGCCTCCATCTGCAGGGAGGAGGCATCACCATCAGGCGTCCCTTCCTCTCCGGAAGCATTTTCACGGGAAAACGAGTACTCCTTTGCGTCGTGGCAGAAGCATTTGGTGGGGATGCAGCCGACATTAAGGCAGGTGCCTCCAAGAGGACCAGCCGAGATTAAAGTCACTTCAAGCCCCTTTTTAGCGGCCGCAACGGCAGTTTCATATCCGCCCGGTCCCCCGCCGATAATTATGATTTTCATAAATATAGAGTAAAAACTATTAGTAGGGTTTGAATAAAAGATGAGATACAAGGCTCGCGAAGGTTTTCACCCGGAGCAACCTGATGGTTGTGAGGACTGAAAAACTGAGCACAACGCAGTAGATCGCTTTTATTCAGACCCGTAGTTTTGGAGATCTTGCTGCGGTAGTCTCATCCAGGCGTCTTACCGGCGTAGTGTGCGGGGCACTCTTGAGAGTCTCCGGGTCGGAGAGCGCCTCGGCGGCAATCCTGTGCATCACATCGATGAACGCGTCGAGAGTCTCCCTGGACTCGGTCTCCGTCGGTTCAATCATAATCGCCTCGTGGAAAAGAAGCGGGAAATAGATTGTAGGCGCGTGGAAGCCATAGTCGAGAAGCCTTTTGGCGACATCCAGAGTGGTGACTCCGGTGGACTTGTCCTTGAGGCCGTTGAACACGAATTCGTGCTTGCAGACGCCCTCAATCGGCAATTCGTAGCTGTCGCGAAGCGATTCCTTTATGTAGTTCGCGCTGAGTGTCGCAAGCGGCCCAACAGCCTTCACGTTCTCCTTCCCGAGCATAAGAATGTATGTAAGAGCCTTCAGAAGCACCGTAAAATTTCCCTGGAAGCCGCTTATTCTGCCAAGCGAAAGGTCTGTGCGAGCTTCCCCTGCCTTAGGGCAGGCAGTTCCCTTGAGAGCACCCTCAACATAAAAGCAAGGCTTCGGAAGATATGAAACCAGCCGTGCGGCAACTCCCACAGGGCCTGAGCCAGGGCCTCCGCCTCCGTGAGGAGTGGAGAATGATTTGTGGAGATTGAGGTGCATTATGTCAAAGCCCATATCTCCCGGCCTCACAACACCTATGAGCGGGTTCATATTCGCTCCGTCGTAGTACAAAAGTCCTCCGCACTCGTGTACGAGGGAGGCGATTTCCTTAATTTCGCTTTCGAAAAGTCCGAGGGTGTTCGGGTTTGTCATCATAATCCCGGCTACGCTCCCGTCAAGCAGCGGCTTAAGACTCTCCACATCAATTCTTCCGTCCGCCTTGGATTTCACCTGCACCACTTCCAGCCCGCAGACAGCGGCCGAAGCGGGATTTGTGCCGTGTGCCGAGTCCGGAACTATCACCTTGCGGCGTCCGAGGTCTCCCCTCGAGATGTGATACTGCCTCATAACCATAAGTCCGGTAAGCTCGCCGTGAGCCCCGGCAAAAGGATTGAGGGTGAAAGCCGCCATACCGGTAATAGCGGAAAGGGACCTGGAAAGTTCTTCGTAAACCCTGGTGCATCCCTTCACCGTAGAAAGCGGCTGAAGAGGATGAATCCCCGCGAAAGCCTTCATTGAGGCTATTTCCTCGTTGATTTTGGGGTTATATTTCATCGTGCAGCTGCCAAGGGGATAAAAGCCCGTGTCAACTCCAAAGTTCATCTGGGAAAGCAGAGTGTAGTGGCGAACGGCATCCGGTTCGCTCACTGAAGGGAGTTCAAGAGGAGCCTCACGGCGAAGTTCCGAAGGGATTGCCTCAAATGAGAGGGCATCTTCACCTAAGCTGAGAGTCTTCCCCGAGGTCTTGTTCTTAGAGCCGCAAGAGCCTGAAGGATAGCGGTTTACAGGAAGAGTGAATCCCCTTCTTCCCTCCGCTGAAAGTTCGAATATAAGTTTATCGTAGTATTTCATCGCTCTTCCTCCCTATTTGCAATTTAAGCTGCATTTTCCTTCTCCGTTCAATGACTTCACGGCATCAACCAGACGGTCGCAATCTTCCCGGGTCCTTTTCTCGGTGACACAGAAAGATACGAGGCCTTTTTCAACCTCAACGGCCGCGAATATCCCCGCATCCAAAAGGCACTTCTGCAGAGAAGGGACATCCCCCTTGAAGCGGAGCACAAACTCCTTGAGGAACGGCCTATCACAAGAGAACGGAGCCTCGAAAAGTCCGGTTTTAAGAAGTTCTGAGCGCAGATAATGCGCGCCGGAGTATGAAAGGTCATTTACCTCCCGAAGGCCCTCGCTGCCCATAAGCGCAAGATAGACAGTCACATACAAGGCCATCAGCGACTGGTTGGAACAGATGTTCGATGTCGCCTTCTCCCTTCTGATGTGCTGTTCGCGGGCCTGAAGCGTGAGGACAAACGCCCTCTTTCCGTCCACATCGACGGTTTCGCCAACAAGACGGCCCGGAAGTTTTCGCATATAATCCTGCCGGCACGCGAGAAATCCCACGTAAGGACCGCCGAATGAAAGCGGGATTCCGAGGCTCTGCGCATCTCCGCAGACAATGTCCGCCCCGTACTCCCCCGGTGTCTTTATAACGGCAAGCGAAGACGGGTCGCAATACTCAACCAGAACGGCGCCCGCCGCGTGAAGAGCGTCCGAATAGCCCCCGAGAGGCTCTATGACGCCATATTTGTTGATTCCGGGGACAAGAACTCCGGCAACATCCCCCTTTGAAAGCGCCTCCCGAACGGCCTCGGACGAGGTCACACCGTCCTTCTCCGGAACGGTTTCAAGGGAGACTCCGTGGAACTTCGCGTATGTAGCGACAACTTCACGGACATTCGGAAGAATGGTCTCTGAAACGAGGAAACGCTGCTTTTTCTTTGTGCAGGCAAACGCCATCATCATTGCCTCAGCCGCGGAAGTGGCTCCGTCATACATCGAAGCATTGGCTACATCCATCCCGGTGAGACGGCAGATAAAGCTCTGCCACTCAAATATATAGCGGAGTGTTCCCTGAGAAATCTCCGCCTGGTACGGGGTGTATGCCGTGAGAAATTCGCTGCGGGAGAGGATATACGGCACTACTGACGGGCAGTAGTGGTCGTAGGCTCCAAGACCTGTGAAAACCTTGAGAGGAACGTTCTCGGAAGCGATTTTCTCGAAATATTCCCTGACCTCAATCTCGGACATATCCTCCGGAAGGTCATATTCACCTTTGTATATGAATTCAGACGGAACATCGGAGTACAGGCTCTGAAGATCCCGTACCCCGATTTTATTCAGCATCTGCTGCACATCTTCCTCAGTGTGGGGGAAATATGCAAACGGTTTTATTTTCTGCATTTATGCAATGTTTTTGACTGCTTAAGTTTCGCTGCGAAACCCGACGGAGGGGGGCCTCCGGGGAGATGTTATTCGCAGATTTTTTCGTATGCCGCGGCATCAAGAAGAGCGTCCAGTTCGGAAAGATCACTCATCTGAATCTTTATGATCCAGTTGCCGTACGGGTCGCTGTTGAGAAGCTCAGGCTCATCCTCAAGGGCGGAGTTCACCTCGATTACCTTTCCTGAAACCGGTGCATAGAGGTCTGAGGCGGCTTTTACGCTCTCGACTGCTCCGAAAGTCTCACCTGCACTGAACTCGTCGTCAACATCGGGCATATCGACGTATGAGAGGTCGCCCATAGAGTGCTGGGCATAATCTGAAATTCCGATGACGGCGACATCGCCCTCAACCTTCACCCATTCGTGCGAGCGGGCGTATTTAAGTCCTGCAATTACTTTTGCCATATTGTTATAATTTATTAGTTATCTAACTTATTCCTATATTCAACTTTCGCAAGTATCTAACTTATTCATATATAAACCTTTCCCCTCTAATCAAACTCTCAAATCCCACGCACTAACATTCCACTATTTCTTGTAGTTCGGGGTGTAAAAGCGCTTTTTCACAACCTTGCCGGGGAAGATTTTCTTGCGAATCTGGATTTTTACCGGGGTGTCGAGTTTGGAGTGTGCGGCGTCCACAAAGGCCATACAGATGCTTCTGTCAAGGGAAATCGAGTGATAGCCTGTGGTGACAGTGCCAATCTGGACATCGTTTTCATCCAGAACAGGATAGCCCGCACGCGGAATGGC
>CAVAMP010000019.1:0-10948 GCA_963589825.1 Flexilinea sp.
GCGAAACTTGACAAGGGCTTCTGCCCGCCGGCCCTGAGGGCCGTAAAAAATCCCCCTGACAGGGGGTGCAGGGGGTTCAGATAAAAATGAGGGGAGGTTTGTGCGTTGGAAAATGTGCGTGGGATTTAAGAGGGTGATTAGAGGGGAAGGGGTTTATATATAAATAAGTTAGATACTTGCGAAAGTTGAATTAACAGAAGACAAAATGACATTGAAACACAGATTTATCCGGATTTTCGCTCTTGCACTTGCCGGGGCGGTGGCAGCGGGGGTTTGCTCGTGCAGCCCGAAAGTGAGCGCTCCGAAAGGTTTTGTTGAGACTCCCAATTCTTCGCAGACAGCCCCCGAGGGGGTCGCCGACCTTTCCCGCCTGGAGGGGATGGAGCATCCGAGGCTTCTTATGAGCGGGGAGGACTTCGCAGAGCTTAAAAACAAAGTGGAGAAACATCCCGCCCAGAATGAGTCCCTCTGCAGACTTCACGCTCTTCTGATGGAAACGGCGGACAGTTCCCTCGCTGAAAAGGACGAAATCCCATTCAAGCTGGACGCCTCCGGAAAGAGGCTTCTCACCCAGTCGAGGAATGCCCTTAGAAGAATCGGCTCCTGCGCGTACGCCTACAGGATGAGCGGAGAGCAGAAATATCTGGACAAGGCTGTGAGCGATATGGAGAGCGTGCTCGCGTTCCCTTCGTGGAATCCAAAGCATTTTCTGGATGTGGGGGAAATGGCGTTTGCAGTGGCTCTGGGATATGACTGGCTCTATTACTCCCTCCCATACGAACTGAGGGCGAAGGCCGAGGATGAGCTTCTCCAAAGGGCTGTGATTCCTTTCCGCACCCACTCCGCAAGGCTTTCGGTGAGCAACTGGAGCCAGGTCTGCTACGGCGGAGCCCTTTCAGGGGCCATCGCCATCTACGGCAAGGAGAGGGAGAACTGCGGGGCTCTCATCAATGAGTGCATCGCGGACAACACCACAGTCGTGAAGGCCATCTACGACCCTGACGGAGTCTATCCCGAGGGGTATTCCTACTGGGGGTACGGCACCGGATATGAAGCCGTGATTCTGACCGAGCTCCAGAGAGCCTTCGGCAAACTCTACGGGATTGATTCCTCAACGGGGCTTGCGCGGACGGCAGAGTGGATGCTGATGTCATCGGGAGTTGGGGCGCGCCCGTACAGCTTCGGGGACTCAGTCTCCAAATTTGACCAGCCCAAGGCGGGAATGTGGTGGTTTGCAGCCCATTACGGAAAGCCTTCGCTGCTGGGGAACGAACTGAAACTGCTTTACAACGCTTCCGGAAAAGAGGCGAATCCATACAGCACGAAGATGTCAGAGGTGAGATTCCTTCCGATGGTGATTGCAAACGCCAACAGGATAAAGGACTTGGACTCCGCAGCGAAAGAGAGCGCTCCTAAGCAGAACTTCTTCTACGGGAAGGGCGAGACTCCGGTTGTGATGGTAAGGGGAGACTGGACGAACTCAGACTCCGACCGCTACCTCGCCTTCAAGGGAGGACAGGCCGACCGCAGCCACGGGCATATGGATGCAGGCTCGTTCGTGTATGACGCGCTTGGCTGCCGCTGGTCCACCGAGGTGAACCGCCCCGGGTACGCCACGATTGAGAAGGCGCTGAAGGAGGTCGGAGGAAAATACTGGTCTATGGCGCAGAACTCCTACCGGTGGAAAGTCTTCAGGCTCAACAACCGCGCTCACAGCACGCTGACAATCAACGACTCAGACCACTATGCGAAGGGGTTCGCGAGCATAGACTCAGTTTTCAACACCGCCGCCTCGCGGGGTGCGGTGATGAACCTTTCGCCGCTGTTTGAAGGTGAGGCTCAGTCCGTGGGCAGGACCTACGAGCTCCGCGAAGAAGGGGACCTGTATGTCACCGACAAGGTCACTGCAAGAGAGGACAGGGACGCCGTCGTTGAGTGGAGAATGATGACTCCAGCAAAGGTTACTGTCAGCAGCGCCGGAGAAATTCTCACCCAGGAGGGCAAGACTATGTACCTGAAGGTCAAGGTGCTGGATGGCTCCGCGGAGCCTTCGTTCAAAACCTGGGAGGCAAAGGGAAAGAACAGCTGGGACACCGAGTGCACGGGCAACACGGTGGCGGGATTCACAATCACCGTCCCCAAGGGCCGGACGCTCACTTTCCAAACTATCTTAACGCCAGAGGCCGACTAACCTCTTTTTGTGCGTTTGGAAGGAGGTCGAATAAGGCCTCCTTTGGGGTCAGATGACCTCAAAGGATTCAGATATAAGGTCACAGTCTGCGGAGGAGGAGCCCACAAGGACTGTGAAAGTCCCTTTCTCCACGCTCCACTCTTCCTCTGCGCCCCAGCACTCAAGCATCTCCGGGGTTATTTCAAACTCCACCCTGCAGCTTTCGCCCGCCTTGAGGCTCACCCGGCGGAAGCCCCTCAGTTCCTTGACAGGGCGGGTCACAGAGCCGTATTCGTCGCGGATGTAGAGCTGCACCACCTCGTCACCGTCATACGGGCCGCAGTTGGTCAGCGTAACGCTGGCCTTGAGAGAGCCGTCCTGCTTGATTTCCTTTGCGGAAAGGGACAGATCCGAATAACTGAAGTCGGTGTAACTCAAGCCGAAACCGAACGGCCATAGAGCCCCTGTCTCGGAAGTTGCGAAAAGACGGGAATACTGGGAGTGCTTGTGGTTATAGACGGTCTGCACCTGTCCGACATTGCGCGGAACGGTGACAGGAAGTTTTCCGGAAGGGTTCACAGCGCCCGAGAGCACTTCGGCGATTGCCTGTCCGCCCATCTGGCCCGGCTCCCACACATTCAGGATTGCGTTCACATTGTCCTTCGCCCACTCCACGCTGAGCGCCCTGCCGCTCATAAGCACGAGCACGACAGGTTTCCCGGCAGAAGTTACCGCCTCCAGCAGCTGCTGCTGCATTCCCGGAAGGTCGAGGTTGTCGCGGTCGCAGTTCTCGCCGCAGGTGCGTCCGAAGGCTGAATATCTCTGGGAATTGTCCCCGACTACGACTATGTTTACATCGCTCTGGGAGGCCGCAGCGCGTGCGCGGGAAATTCCCCTTGAGTCAACATTGGTAATCTTTCCGCCGAAGCACAGAGTGTCTATCCGGGCCTCGGGGAAGACCGCCTTCAGGCCGTCATAGACTGTGAGAACCGCGGAGTCCGGCTGAGGCGCCGCCCAGTCGCCGAGAATGGTCTGGCTGTCGGCATTAGGGCCGACGAGAAAGATTTTGCGCGGAGCCTTGCGGGAAGAGTCCGCGCTGCCTTTAAGCGGAAGAACTCCGTCGTTTTTAAGAAGCACAAGGCTCTGTCTTGCGGCCTCAAGGGCTGTCCGGCGGTGCTGATCCGCCCCGCAGATCTGCTCCGGGATTTCCGGCACCGGGGCCTCGAAAAGACCTAGAGAGAATTTCGCAGCAAGGATTTTTCCTGCCGCGCGGTCTATTCTTTTTTCGCTGATGCGGCCGGACTTCACGGCTGAGACCACAGCCTCAAAGTATTTCGGTCCCTGCATATGCATATCGATTCCGGACTCCACCGACAGGACGAAAGCCTCGGTCGAATCCTTTGCGAAACGGTGCATCGAGTGAAGCCTCTCGATGTCCATCCAGTCGCTCACGACAAAGCCGTCAAAGCCGAGCTCATCGCGAAGCAAGTCATTGAGCAGCCAGGAGTTGCCGTGGCACGGAATGCCGTTGATCTCGTTGTGGGCCGCCATAACCGTTCCGACCTTCGCCTCCTGAACGGCGGCGATAAATGGCGGAAGGTAGAGCTCGCGGAGTTTGCGCTCGGAGATGTCCATCGGGGCTGCGTTGAGTCCCCCGGCAGGCTCTCCGCCCGCGATAAGATGCTTCGCGCAGGCGAGGACATGGTCGCCGGAGTAGTTTCCGTCACGCCCCTGAAGTCCCCAGATGGCGTATTTTCCCATTTCCGAAGTCAGAAGAGGGTCTTCTCCGAAGGTCTCCCCCATCCTGCCCCAACGGGCGTCGCGGGCGATGTCGAGGTTAGGTGCAAAAGCCCAGAAAAGTCCTCTCTGGCGCATCTCCTGAGCCGTTTCCTCCCCGATTTTCTCCATAAAGGCGGGGTTGAAGGTGGAGGCCATATTTATGTTGGTCGGGTAAACCGTGCAGCCTTCGATGAGGGCGTTGCCGTGGATGGCGTCAATCCCGAGAAGAAGAGGAATCCCCAGACGGCTTTTCTGAGAGATTTTCTGCAGGGCGACCGCCTCGTCGCTTGTCATTACGTGAAGGAAGGCACCGACTTCTCCGCGGCGGATTTTGTCCGCAAGGTCCGGGTTCCCGAGGTTCGAGTCGGTGGCGTCGATGTTCTTGTGAGCCGAGCCTTTGCCCGGTTCGACATAGCACGGAGCCACATACTGGCACATCTGACCCACTTTTTCCTCAAGGGTCATCTCCCTAAGGAGCAGGTCAGCCCTCTTTTGGGGCGGGAGCGAAGAGTCCTTCCAGTCCCCTACAGAGCAGGAGGCGAGAGAGAGGGAGAAAAGCGCCGCGACAAGAGGAAGAATCAGTTTGTCTGCAGAAGCCGATTTCATAAAAGCTGTCATATTTTTGTGTACTTAAATTATTGTGTATGAGGCAATGAATCACAGGGCGAGGTCCTTGTCGGCGGTGAGAACGGTAAGGAAGGTGACGGTCGAGCCTTTGGAAACTGTCGCAGTGTAGCCGGCGACAGCTCCCTGATAGGTCTTTTCCCAGTCCAGACCGTGGGACGGCCAGGACGTGAATACAGGAGTGGCGGAGCCGCTCTGCACTTTGACCTTGAGGTATATTGTCCTGCCGTTCTGGGTGAGAGACTCCATATCGCTGCCCACGGCAACCGTCGCCGGAGTGACCATTCTCCACTGAATGTCGGCCGCCTTGGAACTGAGGGCCGTAATCTCGTCGGTGATGTAGAGGTCGGTCCCGTTTCGGATTTCAGCTTTTCGGGTAACCGATGCCGCCTGGTCGCTGAAAACGGGGCTGAGGTCGAGTTTCGCCCCGCGGGAACTCTCGGTGTCGTAGGTTTCCAACACGGTGGCCGCGCCGTCAACATTGTGGTCGGCGTCGTTTATTGTCAGCGTGCTGTGCCCGTGATTGTTGATGGGGAAAATTGTCCAGCGGAAGGAGCCCTGACTGAGATCCCAGTAGGAGCCGTGGGACTCGTAGATTTCATAGTCCTGCCTGTTCAGCTCCTGCGACCACCTGCAGCCGAGAGCGTCATAACTGAAACTGCCCGCGTCCATATGACCGTGCGAGTGGTTGGCTTTGCCGCCTTTTATGGCAAGATAGCGGTCGGAGTCGGAGTTGTCCCAGGTGGTGCGTGAAATCACGATCGGGATGTCCCCCGAAGCATAATACATCGTAGGCTTTTCTCCCGAGGAGTCGGAAACAGAGTCTAGGCCGTCAATGTTGTTTGCGCACGCAAGGGCCACGGGAAGCATACGGACCTCGGACATAGAGGAGCTGTAGGGGTTGGTCTCGTTTCCGGAGGTGTTGTTGAGAAGCTTCAGCTCCACCCTAAGCAGGGAAGGGTTGCTGTAATGCATTGCAAACCACCACATTCCCATCTTAGGCTGGTCATACATACCGGTGGAATCTCCGAAGGCGTAAACCCTTCCGTTCACTCCCGAGGACATAAGAAGCCAGTAAGGAGTCTTTTTCAGTGCCTCGCAGCTGTCCATCCCGTAGAGTGTGCCGAAGACTTTCTCAAGGGCGACGAAAATGAAGGCCTGGAAGCCTGTGCCGAAGCCCCAATAGGAATAACCTTCGGGATAGACTCCGTCGGGTTCATAGATTTTTTTGAGTATGCGGCCGTTGTTGGTGATACATTCGTTGATAAGAGCCCCAGACTGGGTCTTTTCCTTGCCGTAGATGGCGATTGCTCCGAGAAGGGTGCCGCCGTAGCAGACCTGGTTCCAGTTGTGTTCAGCGGAGGTAAAGTCCGCGGTGCGGCCGGGGATGATTGCGTAGTTCAGCAGTTTTTCGCGGATTTTCACCCTGAGACTGTAGTCGAGGGAATAGTAGAGCCAGTCGTAGCCGAGAGCGACTGCAGCGGCCATCTGCGCGGTGGTGAGGAACTTGCTGGATGCGTTCCAGTCCGGGAAACCGACGATCGTCTCTAGGTCTGCCACAGCCCTGGTGAGATATTTTTCCTCTCCTGTCATACGGTAGGCGTAGGCGCAGGAGCCGATTCTTTTCATCGCCTTCTTAGCCTCGTCCTGACTGTTGCCGTCGGTGAGGTATGTTATTGATTCAGTGGCCTTTGCTGACGCATTGGCCGTTTTTATCATAACATTGTGAAGTTGCGTGAGGTTCCGGTTGTTGCCGGAATATGTCGTCACCTTCAGCTTCAGAGTCTCGAAGTCCCGGCGGTTCATAAGAAGGCGCGGGTGGCCCATATCCTTGAATACGCTGAGGTCCGCCGTGCCCGAAGGGTCAGCGTCCGACGATTCAGTCTCTTCCTGGAATCCCGAAGGCACATCGTCGTAGAGAGGGGTGTCCGGAGTAGGCGTAGGAGTCGGATCCGGGTCAGGGTCGGGATCGGGATCGGAGGAATAGGGCTGTGTGAATGTTATCTCCTTTACTGTCGTGCCCGTTATGAGGGTCATTTTGGCGGTACGGGAGGCTCCGGAGGCGTTTTTTGAGGCCGTAAATTTTATCTTGGCATCTCCGGCGGCACCCTTTGTGGGGGAGAAGGAAAACCAGGATTTCACATCCTGCGGAGTGCTGGCAGTCCAGGACTGCGCCGTGGAAAATTCGTAGACTCCCGGAGAAGAGGACTTGTAACCTGCGGCGGGGATTGAAACCGAGGTCGTTTTGGCCTTAAAAGAGGCTTTTGGCTCCTGCTGTTCATCCCTTGTGCAGCCCACAAGGAAGGAAACAACGAGAGCCAAGAGCAATAGAAGTTTATTTGAATGCCGCTTCATTACAGAGCGCGGACCTCGGCGATGATCTTGAGGGATTTGCGGCAGAGCTCGGAGATTTCCTCCCACTCGCCGGCCTTCACGAGATCCTTAGGGAAGAGGTTGCTTCCCATTCCGACGCAGGTCGCCCCGGCCTTGAACCAGGCCTTGAGGTTGTCGAATTCCGGTTTCACGCCGCCGGTTACGAGCACCTGGGTCCACGGCATAGGGCCTCTGACACCTTTGATGAAGGAAGGTCCGAGGACATCGCCGGGGAACACCTTCACGACGTCGCAGCCTGCAGCCTGAGCCGTGCCGATTTCAGTCACTGAGCCGCAGCCCGGGATGTAAGGGACGCAGCGGCGGTTGCAGATGGTGGCAACCTCGCTATTGAAGAGCGGTCCTACGATGAAGTTCGCGCCGCTCTGAAGGAAGAGGGCAGCCGTAGGGGCGTCGATGACGGAGCCTGCTCCGATAATCATTCCGGGGAGCTCAGTCTCGGCGTATTTTACGAGCTTTACGAAAATTTCCTGTGCGAAGTCGCCTCTGTTGGTGAATTCGAATACGCGGATGCCGCCGTCATAGCAGGCTTTGAGCACTGCCTTCGCGGTCTCTTCGCCGCTGTTGTAGAAAACCGGAACCAGTCCTGTGGTGATTGCGGACTGAAGAACCTGTACTTTGCTGTATTTTGCCATAATGTTAAGGTATTACCTAAATCAAACTAAATGTACTACTAGGCTGATTGGATTAAAAAAGATGAAGAGCAAGGCTTACGACGAAACCCAAACCGCAGCAACCTGTCGGTTGTGAGGATTTGGGAGAGGAGTATAACGCAGCTATTCGCTTTTTTAAACAATCAGCGGGAGACGCGGCCTGAGCCGTTGCCGCTCATAAGCGTCTCGACCTCCTTGACGCTCACCCTGTTGTAGTCGCCCTCGATTGTGTGCTTGAGGCAGGATGCCGCAACGGCGAAGTCCAGAGCCTGGGCGTCGGTAGGGTACTCGAGGAGTCCGTAGATGAGTCCGCCGCAGAAGGAGTCGCCTCCGCCCACGCGGTCAACGATGTCGGTGATGTCGTATCTTCTTGAAGCATAGAGCTTCTTCCCGTCATAAATCACAGCGCCCCAGGTGTTGTGGTCGGCGTTTACAGAGCCCCTCAGGGTGATGGCGACCTTCTTTGCGCGCGGGAACTTTTTCATAAGTTCAGTTGCGACATACTCGAATTTTGCGCTGTCGATTACTCCCTCGTCGGCGTTGAAGCCCTCCGGTTTGATGCCGAAGACCTTCTCGGCGTCCTCCTCGTTTCCGATGATGACGTCGCACCCCTCGACGAGTTCAGGCATAACCTCGGATGCCTTCTTTCCATATTTCCAGAGGTTCTTGCGGTAGTTAAGGTCGCAGGAAACCTTCACTCCGAGACGGTTTGCGGTCTTGATTGCAGAAAGGCACTCCTTTGCCGCAGCGTCGCTGATTGCAGGAGTGATGCCGGTCCAGTGGAACCAGTCAGCCCCCGCAAGGACCTTCTCCCAGTCGATTGAGCCAGGGACGATCTCCGCGATTGAAGAGTGTGCGCGGTCGTAGATTACCTTGCTCGGACGGGCAACGGCGCCCTTCTCAATATAATATATACCCATTCTGTCGCCGCCGGTGATGCATCCGCCGACGCCGACTCCAAGACCGCGAAGCTCTGCGAGGCAGGCCCGTGCGATTTCATTGTCCGGAAGGGCTGTCACAAACTGTGCGTCCTCGCCGTAGTTTGCAAGCGAAACGGCCACATTGGCCTCTCCGCCGCCGAAAGTAGCCTCAAATGAATGAGCCTGACTGTAGCGCAAATGCCCCGGCGTAGCAAGTCTGAGCATTATTTCTCCAAAAGTTACAATTTTCTTTGCCATAATGATGATGTACTGTTTAAGGGTTGGGGATGAAGAAGAGGATGGAGTGCAATCCGCCTTTTCTTCGCCCCGACTAGATTGAGAACGCGTCAAATCCGCCGTCGACGACGCAAACTGTGCCCGTTACGGCCTTGGAAGCCTCGCTGGCGAGATAGTGGAGTGTACCCACAAGCTCGTCCGGCTCAAGGAAACGTCCGATCGGAGTGTGCGCGAGAATGGTGTGGGACCTCTGGGTGAGAGAGCCGTCCTCGTTGGTGAGAAGAGTGCGGTTCTGGTTGGTCAGAAGGAAGCCCGGAGCGATTGCGTTGACCCTGATGCCCTCGCCGAACTTGATTGCGAGCTCAGCGCAGAGATACTTGGTCCAGTTTGCCACTGCAGCCTTTGCCACGCCGTAGCCTGCCACCCTTGTGAGCGGGCGGAGAGCCGACTCGGAAGCGAAGTTGATGATTGAGCCGTGACCGCTCTCTGCCATTGACTTGGCGAACACCATCGTAGGGATTATGGTGCCGAAGAGGTTGAGCTCGGTGACTTTCTTCACTGCGTCAACATCGAGGTCGAAGATGGTCTTGTCGGGCGGTACGGTGGCTGAAGCCATATTTCCGCCGGCGGCGTTGAGAAGGATGTCGATGCGGCCGTAGCGCGCGATGATCTCGGCGTAGTTCTGCTCCAAAACAGCCTTGTCAAGGACATTGGTAGGGAGGAAGAGAGCCTCGCCGCCCTCTGCCTTGATTTCTCCGACGAGCTTCTCGCCGATTGCGGAAGCCCTCTCGAGGTCGAGAAGGACAACCGGGCAGCCCTGAGCCGCGAAATATTTAACAATCGTGCTTCCGAGCACGCCGCAGGCGCCGGTCATCACAACGACCTTGCCCTTGATGTCAAAAAGATTCTGTGCCATATTAAGTTGTAATTAAATTCAAACAAAAACGAATTTCAGGATAAAGGAGGAGGACAATTTGACTGAGCCCCGAATGCGCCTACCTGGCAGCGTATTTTGCCCTGATGATGGCTTCCTGAAGACCGCGAAGCTCAGCGAGGCTGCGCATACGCCCGTAGCAGGAATATCCAGGATTGGACTTGCGGCCGAGGTCGTCGCACATCTGGTGACCGTGGTCAGGACGCACCGGAAGGCTCACTCCGCGCCTCTGCTCCACTTCGAGAAGCGCCTGCATCATTCCGTACATATCCACGTCGCCCTCGAGAAGGTTTGCCTCGTAGAAATTGCCCTCGGCGTCGCGCTTTGTGGTCCTAAGGTGTACAAAGCCGACCCTGTCGCCGAACTCCCTCATCATAGCCACGCAGTCGTTGTCGGCCCTCACGCCGAACGAGCCGGTGCAGAGGCAGAGCCCGTTGGAAGGGTTAGGAACAGCCTTGACTATCGTGCGGAAATCCTCGGCGGTCGAGAGCACGCGCGGAAGACCAAGAAGCGGATACGGCGGGTCGTCAGGATGGATGACCATAATGCTGCCGCACTCGTCCGCAACAGGGCAGACCTGCTGAAGGAAGAAGATGAGGTTTGAACGAAGCTCCTCTGCGGAAACTCCGTCGTAGCGGGAAAGCGCCTGGCGGAACTGGTCGAGGGTGAAACTCTCCTCGCTGCCCGGAAGCCCCGCAATCATATTTCTTGTAATGAGCTGAATTTCAGCCGCATCCATCTTTTCGTAGCGGGCCTTCGCCTTCTCTATTTCCTCAGGGGTATATTCATTGAACGCCTGCTTGCGGCCGAGAATGAAGAGGTCGAAGGCAAGGAAAGCGGCCCTTTCGAAGCGAAGAGCGCGGGAACCGTCAGGCATCTCGAACTGAAGGTCGGTGCGGGTCCAGTCCAGCACCGGCATAAAGTTGTAGGTGATGCACTTGATGCCGCATTCGGCGAGGTTGCGGATGCTCTGCTTGTAGTTCTCGATATATTTAAGGTATTCGCCTTCGCGGGTCTTGATGTGCTCGTGCACCGGAACGCTCTCGACGACGCTCCACCTCAGTCCGGCCTCGGCGATAAGAGCCTGTCTCTTGCGGATTTCCTCGACGGTCCAGACTTCCCCGTTCGGGATATGATGCAGCGCGTGAACGATGTCGGTGGCGCCTGCCTGCTTGATGAACTGGAGACTCACCGGGTCATTCGGTCCGTACCATCTCCAACTTTCGGTCATTTTGTACAT
>CAVAMP010000019.1:11038-44719 GCA_963589825.1 Flexilinea sp.
AATGATTTCCAAATTTCCGTGCACGGACACGGAAATTATTTTCTTCAAAAAACGGCTAAGTCTGTTCAAGTTTCGCCACGAAGCCCCTTCGCGTTAAAAATGAATTAGCGTTTTGCAATTGGGATTGTTAAAAATAAACAAGCGGCGTTATGATTTTTAATTCATATTTACTACATTTGTGCCCTGTAGGGTTTTATTAGTATCGCGGTCACAATTCGCACCTATCATAAGTCACTGATTTTCATCGGCTTGGGATAGAGCTCAAGACTCGCGGAACAATTATTAGGGTATTATGAGCACCTTTCAAATCATAAGGAAACTCATCGCGGCGGGGCTTGCCACCGCTCTTTTTTGCTGCCTTCCTGCGGCGGGGCAAAACACGGGGCAGGTCAAGGGAACCGTGTCTGACATCGGCGGGCAGCCCCTTGCCGGAGTTGCGGTGAAGGAGGCGGGATCCGCCAACAACTACACCCTCACCGACGCCAACGGAAAATATACTATCAAAGTGAAAGACCCGTCCTCCGCAAGCCTTGAGTTTTCAATGCTCGGGATGCTTGGGCAGACGGTGAAAGTGAAAGGAAAAAGCACCATATCAGTCACCCTCGAGGAAGACTCCTATAACATTGACGGAGTGGTGGTTACGGGCTACCAGACCACCAACAAAAGGGAACTCACCTCGGCAATCACCACGGTGAAGGCGGCGGACGTTATGATGGCCGGGACTATGAATGTGGACCAGATGCTTCAGGGGCAGATTGCCGGAGTCGCAGTCACCGAAACCAGCGGTTCGCCGGGCGCCGCATCCAAAATCAGGGTCAGGGGCACCTCCACAATCATCGGCAACAAAAGCCCGCTGTGGGTGCTTGACGGCGTGATTCTTCAGGACCCGGTGGAGATAGACCACTCGGACCTCACAGGGGATGACGCCGAGTATATGGTGGGAAATGCCATCGCAGGCGTGAACCCCTCCGACATCGAGTCCATCTCAGTCCTCAAGGACGCCTCCGCAACCGCCATCTACGGCATCCAGGCCGCGAACGGAGTCATAGTCGTGACAACCCGTCAGGGAAAGGAGGGCAAACCGAGAATCTCCTACTCGGGGACGGTCTCCGTCAAGCAGAGGGACAGCTACGACCAGATGGACCTTATGGACGCCTACGACCGCATAGTACTTTCGAGCGAAATCGTGGACGCGGGGCTTCACTACACAAGAAATATGTCCTCGCTGAACCTGGGGTACGAGGGACTTCTGAACCAGTACGAGTCAAAGGGCCTCACGGCGGAGGAGTTCCGAAGCAAAGTGGAGCAGATGGCCTATCGGAACACCGACTGGCTGGGGCTTCTGTACCGCAATGCAGTCACCAACAGCCACACCGTCAGCATCTCGGGTGGCACGGACCGCACCACCTACTACACCTCCATCGGAGCCGACATCCAGCCCGGAACCGCCCGCGGAGAGCAGTCCAACCGCTACACAGTGCTTGCAAAGCTCAACTCCCATCTCACGAAGAAACTTTTTATCGGGGTGCAGCTTAACGCCTCGATGAGAAAGAACACGGGCTACTACGGAATAAACCCGCGCTCCTACGCCTACTCCACCTCCCGCACCATTCCCTGCTACAACGAGGACGGTTCGCTTTTCTACTATGAGCCCTACAGCGCGCTGGGAAGCGGAAAGGACGCTCTCACGTTCAATTTCCTGAGCGAAGCCGAGAACTCCGGGACGGAATCCAAGGTGAACAACGTCACCGCGAAACTCAACCTCCAGTGGCTCATCTGGGGCGGAATCAAATATGAACTTCAGGGCTCCTACACCACCACCCAGACCGTGAAGAACTCCTGGGCCAACGACCAGACCCTTCAGGTCGCGAAAATCCGGGGCTACAGCAAGGACTACTATGTGGAAACCGGCTCCGACGAGTGGCAGGACTCCCCGCTTCCCGTTGGCGGCATTTTGGACTACAGCCAGACGACTGCATCCACCTGGGACCTTCGCAACCAGCTGAGCTACAACGGGAGTTTCGGTGACCACGTCGTGAGCGTAATGGCTCTTAACGAGCTGCGCAGCTCCAAGAACGACGGCTACAGCCAGTACTCCTACGGCTACCTTCCTGACCGCGGCAAGACCGTCTCCCCCGCCTACACCGACCGCTATCTTCTTCAGCTTCAGGGCGGAAGCTTCAACCCCACAGTCACCGACAACATCCGCAACGTCGTTTCCATAAGGGGCGTGGCCTCATATTCATATAAGGACAGGTACCTTCTGAGCGGCAGCATCAGTATGGACGGCTCCAACCAGTTCGGGACTAACCCCAAATACAGGTTCCTCCCGATATGGTCGGTTTCCGGGAAATGGACGGTTTCGGAGGAGGACTTCCTGAAGAACAACGTCTATCTGAACTACCTCGCGCTGAGGGCCTCCTACGGCATCCAGGGCAATGTGGACTCGGGTACTTCGCCTGACCTTGTTATAAAAATCGGGGACATAAGCTCCGAAACGGGACTTGCGGAATCCACGGTGAGCTACTGGCCGAACGCGGACCTGAGGTGGGAGAAAACCACTTCCTACAACCTCGGACTGGACTTTTCGCTGCTGGGGACCCGCATCAACGGAACGGTGGACCTTTATAAAAAGGTGGGGACGGATATGATTATGACCAAGACAATCTCCGCCGTGAACGGAATCACCAGCTACAAAATCAACGCAGGAAATATGAACAATTCCGGCGTAGAGGTGGCTCTGACGGGATATCCGGTGAAAACCCGCGACTGGTCTATGAACATCCAGGTGAACTACGGCTACAACCGCAACGAGATGACCAAGGCCAACGACGAGCTGGGCACAATCACCACTTCCGAGAAACTTTCGGGCTCCGCGCTGATTGTGGGCGAGGCGATCGGGACCTTCTATTCCTACGACTTCGCGGGCCTGGACCACGACACCGGACTCCCGCTCTACTACGACAAGGACGGGAACACCAAGACAGTGATTGACGGGAAGACCTACAAGAACTACACTCTCTACGAAAGCGAGCTGCGGCTGGTGAAAACCGGGCTTCTGACTCCTCCGCACACTGGCGGCGTGAATATAGGCCTGAGGTTCAGGAACTGGCATCTCAACTCCTCGTTCACATATTCCCTCGGGGGTATGGGCCGCCTCCCGTCCATCTACAACGGCAATTATTCCAAAATTTTCGACCCCGAGTACAATGTGACCGTGGACATAAAGAACCGCTGGAAACAGCCGGGGGACGAGGAAAAGACGAATATCCCCGCCCTTATGGACGACTATTCCTACGACGGGCTGAGGCTCCGTCCGACCGACTCCAGCAAGGGCGACATCTACAAGGGTTCGGCTATGTATGACTACTCCACGGCGAGGGTCTGCTCCACGGACAATTTCCGCCTGAGGTCCGTTTCCCTTTCTTACAATTTCCCGTCGGCGCTTCTTAAAAAGATGAAAATAAACTCGCTTTCAATCCGCCTTCAGGCAACGAACCTTTTCATCATCGCGGACAAAAAGTGGCACGGCTATGACCCTGAGCTCGGCACATCGGCCACCAGCCCCATTCCGAGGTCCTACACTCTCGGAGTCAACATAACATTATAGGAGGAGGAAAAGATGAAAAAAATCAGCACAATTACACTTGTGGCCCTGCTGCTTGCGGGGTGCACCTCCTTCCTTGAAAGGACATCGCAGAACCAGATTGTCCCCACCACCGTCGACCACTACAAGGAGGTCCTCCAGGGGAGCAACGGATATTTTCTCTATGCGACTGCCTACGGAGTTTTTGTCCAGATGATGACGGACGATGTGGCGTACACGGACCTGAGCGACAGGGTGGATGTGGAGAATCCGGTGGAGAGCACGAATCTGAGCGTTTACCGCAAGGTTTATCAGTGGGCCGACGAGATTGAGGATGACGAGGATTTCACCGACCGCCTCTACGGCTACCTCTACAGTCAGGCTCTTGTAGCCAACACCGTTCTCGACGCCGTTGACTCGGCCGAGGGGACGGACTCCGAAAAGGCCATCGTGCGCGGTCAGGCCTATTTCCACAGAGCTTTTGCCTATCTCTGCCTCGCGAACCTCTACGCGAAGCCCTACAACGAGGCTTCGGAAGACGAGCAGTGCGTTCCGGTGAAACTCACCCCGACCCCGGGCACGGACACATATCCCCGCGCCACTATGAAGGAGGTCTGGAGCCTTATCCGCAGCGACATCGACGAGGGAATCGCGAACCTCGAGGGGGCCGACATCCCGAACATCTACGAAATTTCGGTGAAGGCTCTCTACACCATCGCAGTGAGGGCGGCCCTTTATATGGAGGACTTCGACGCTGTGATTTCCTACGGGGAGAAACTCCTTGGAATCAACTCGAAACTCTTTGACATTACAGGAATTACAACAAGCGTGAACCATTCGCTCGCGACCCCGGGCGGCTCCGACGTTATGAACCTCATTTCATCTGCGAACCCGGAAATCCTCTGGCTCTACGGCAAGAATGTCTGGCTCAAGAACATCCTCGGAGGCCTTGCGGACAACCACATCTACTACTACGCCATCTCCGACGAACTCCTCTCCACCTACGACGAGGACCTTCTCCCGGGCGAAAAGGATATGCGCAAGACCTACTATTTCTATGAGCCAAAGATTTTCAAGGGCATAGCGAGCCAGTGGTACAGCTACAATCTCTTCAAGTACGACGCCGAGGACGGCTACCACCGCTGCCAGGCTTTCCGCACCTCGGAGATTTACCTTTCCCTTGCCGAGGCCTGGGCGAGAAAAGCCTCCCCGGACTACTCCAAGGCCCTTGAATACCTCAACAAGGTGAGAAGCCACCGCATAAGCGGCTACTCCTCCCGGTCGCTCTCCGACGTCGGGGGCGCAGAGGGGATAGTCCCCTACATCTGGAAGGAGCGGCGCAGGGAGCTTTGCGGAGAGGAGTTCCACCGCTGGTTTGACCTTCGAAGAGAGGGCGAGCCCGAGATTCTGCACTCCTGGAAGGACGGCAAGACCTACCGCCTCGAAAAGGGCGACGAGGCCTACATCCTCAACTTCCCCGCAGAGGAACGCGAGGCCTGCCCGGACAACTACAACCCGCGCCCGTACAGGGAGGCCATAAACTAGGGAGGAGCGGATTATGAAAAGTAAAGCATTGATTTTCATCGCGCTGGCGGCATCCATTCTTGCCGCAGGGTGCTCAAAGCAGAAGGAATATGACTTCAGCTGGCTGGACGGCATCGCAGGGGAATGCCCTGAGGGGGTTAAGGATTTCAACGACCGCTACAAGGTCCTTCTCACCAATTCCATATCCTCGCAGACATATTCCTTTGACGGGAGCTACACTCTTCAGACGGACTGGACCCCGGCAACCGATGAGCAGACCGAGGCGGTGGCGGATTTTCTCGAGAAGGAAATTTTCCCGCTTTTCCCCGAAGGGTTCATCGCGCAGTATATGCCTTCGACTATGTATGTTGCGGACAGTGTCCGTTTCGAGTGGACCTACGAACTCAAGGACTACGACCCCGTCTCCGGCAAGGACATAAGCAGAACGAGTGAGAATGTCCGGAATCTTTGCGGCGAAGTGGGCGGAAAGCAGATTACCTTCTCGGCGAGCGCGCTGGAAACCCGGGACAGGGACTCTCTGCGCTACGAGTGGACTTCGCTCATAATCGAGAGGATGATGTCCAACACCACCTACTGGAGCGAGCCGACGGATTTCACCCAGCCCTCCCAAGACAGGATGTACGAGTACTACCAGATGAGCTATTTCAAGTTCTATCAGTCCTCGCTGGGCAAGAAAGGGACGACTTTCGGCGAGCCGATGACCCCCTACCCCGACCGGTTCAACCTCTACTACTACTGCGGAGCTTTCCGCCCGTGCCGCTACGGCTACCATCTCCACTACTATTACTCTGCGGAGTTCGCGCACGCTGGAGCCTACGGGGACGAGGCCACGGAGGGGTTTGTCTATTACATTATGACCTATCAGCAGAATTTCGGGGATATGCTCGCGCTGCTTCTGTGCAAGAGCCCCTCGGAAATCGAGGATATGATCCAGAGGGCCGCGAAACAGACGACCGAGAAGGAGACCAGCGTCTATAATTCCGACGGGACGAAGACTACGACAACAGAAACAATTACAGTGGGAAGGGAGATTTTCGACACAAAGATTGCCGCCGTCAAGGCATATATGAAAAAGTACTTTGACTGGGAGATTAAATAGAGCCGGGGTTATATATGGATAAGTCAGATACTTGCGAAAGTTAAATTAAATAGCCCCTGGTTATATAGGAATAAGTCAGGCCCTTGCGAAAGTCGAATTTATATAGGTTGAAACAAATATAACACATTCATACACAATGAAAACAAACAAAATTATTTTATGCGCTCTATCTGCCGCGGCAGTACTTTGCGCAACCTCCTGCGGCAAGAAAACCGTCATTTGCGGCACCTGGGAGGGCGGAGCGGGCGACACTCTCGTTGTCTGCGAAAAGGCTAAGGACTCCGGGGACTCTATTTTCGTAGCCGCCGCACCGGTCTCCTCCGACGGGACATTCTCCGTCGGCATCAGACAGGACTACCCCAGAAGGCTCACTCTCTGCTACGCGGGCAAGGAAAAGAACATTTTCGCAGGCTCCGACTCAGTGAAGGTCACAATAACCCCGAAGGATGGCACCGACAGGAAGGGCAACGCATATTCTTCTTTCAGCTGCACGGTTGACGGGGGACGCGACCAGAAGATTCTCGAGGACGGGGAGGATTTCAATTTCAGCAACGCCTTCATCCAGCTCGGGACTATGATTATGGCGTCCAAGCTCGCCGATATGACCGACCAGAAGCAGATCGACTCAGTGAGCCGCGGCATCGTGATGATGAAAGAGGCCTACGACTCCATAATCGGGGTCTATCTCGACACCACCCGCAACTCTGTGGCAGTCACCTATTTCTTCGAGGATTTCCTTCTGAAGAACCGTCCGTTCGAGTATGTGCAGAAGCGCTACAACGACCTCGACCCTGCAGTGAAGACATCCGCGCAGGGAATTAAAATCGGGCAGGAAATCGAGAGGGCATCGCATTTCAGCGTGGGAGGCACTCCGGAGGATTTCACTCTTCCTGACCCGGACGGCAAGGAGATTTCCCTCAGCTCACTTCGCGGCCACTATGTAATCATCGATTTCTGGGCATCCTGGTGCGGTCCGTGCCTTGCCGAGGCGCCTAACGTGAAGGCAATCTACGAGAAGCACCACAAGGACGGGCTCGAAATCCTGGGAGTTTCGCTGGACGAGGAGAAATCCCGCGACAAGTGGGTCGCTGCAATCGAGAAGAACGGGCTGAACTGGCACCAGGTGAGCTCTCTCAAGGGCTGGGACTGCCCGGTTGCGAAGTCCTTCAATGTGACGGGCATTCCGCGTATGTTCATCCTCGACCCGGAGGGAAAAATCATCGCGCAGGATCTTCGCGGAGAGTCTCTCGCGGCAAAGATTGACGAGATCTACGCAAAATAGTCTCGGGGCACATCCCCGGATATGGGCGCGCACCCGGATATGGGCGCGCATGCGGACATAGAATCAGAATACATCTTAAATCATTTATTATCAACTAATTAAATTATCAAAATTATGAAAAAGTACATTTTGATGGCAGCCGCTGTTCTTGCTATGGCTGTATCCTGCAACAAGGCCAACACCGATGAGCCTGCAGCAAAGAAGTCAATCGACGACATCGTTCTCAAGGACGGCAAAATCTCCTACAGCGTAAACATTGAGGCTCCGAACGGCTATCAGACCGCAGTCCTTTCAAAGACTGATGTTGAGTCAGCCAACGCTATGTTTGGCGAGGAGTCTACCGTCGAATATTACATCTGCAATGCAATGTACAACACCAAGTCAACCCTGAAAGATGCAAAGATTGAGAAAACAAAGACCGATACATTTATGTATATATGCGGCGGCAGTGACATCAAGACAGACGAGACCTACTACATCGCAGTTGTTGCTGTAGACGCGGAAGGCAGCTTCAAGAACGAGGATGCCATCATCATCACCTACCCTGAAGCAAAATAGTTTCAGCAAGCGATACGCAAAAACAGAACAGGCTGGCCGCGGTGCGGTCAGCCTGTTTTCGTTTATATCAGAGTTTTGCGGTAGGGCGGTGCGCTACTCGGGGCGGAACGGTTGTCTTCCGCTGATGGAGCGGCCGAGGGTGAGGGAGTCGGCATATTCGAGGTCGTCCCCGAAGCCGAGGCCCCTTGCGAGCGAAGTCACCTTCACGCCGAACGGGGAAATCTGACGGTAGATGTAGAACGAGGTGGTTTCCCCCTCCACGTCGCCGCTAAGCGCGAGAATTACCTCCAGCGGGCCTTCTTCCCGGAGTCCTTCCGCAGAGTGTTCAGAAAGGCCGGACGCGCCGTCCTGCTTCCCTCCTGTGCGGGCGGAAACCCTCTCGACGAGTTCGCGGATGGTAAGATCTGACGGGCCCACGCCGTTAATCGGGGAGATGACCCCGCCGAGAACGTGGTAGAGGCCGTGATACTGCCCCGTCGCCTCTATGCTCATAACGTCCCGGACCGACTGCACGACGCAGATTTGAGCCCTGTTGCGGGTCCGGTCCGAGCAGATTGAGCAAGTTTCCGAGTCCGAAATCATCCGGCACTCCCTGCAATATTTCACATTATCCCTCAGCGCCGCAATCGACTCCGTAAAATGGTGCACGTTCTCCTGCGGCTGCCTAAGGAGATACAGCGCAAGACGAAGGGCACTCCTCCGGCCGATTCCCGGAAGAGTGCCTATCGCCTCGACTGCATTCTCAAGCAGTTTTGAAGGATAATTCTCCTGCATAAACTACAATCTAGAAGCGTAACGCAGTAATTCGCCTTTTAAGACAATTTGCTGCCACTATTTGCAGGACATTGCGGCGATTGCAATGCTGTTGAGCTTCGTGTCGATGCTGTCGCCGCGGCTTGAAAGCACGCAAGGCACCTTCGCACCCACAGCCATACCGGCCTGCTTTACGCCCACAGCGAGCTTGGAGTTGGTCTTGTAGAAGACATTCGCAGACTCGATGTTAGGGAAGAGGAGGCAGTCGGCGTCGCCGGCAACCGGGCTCTTGAGACCCTTGATCTGAACGGACTCCATATCGATGGCAACGTCGAGCGCAAGCGGACCGTCAGCGACGCATCCCTTGATTTCGCCCCTCTCGACCTTCTTTGCAAGAACGGCGGCCTCGACGCAGGCAGGCATACCCTCGAGCATCTGCTCGGTGGCGGCGATAATCGCAACCTTAGGGGTCTGGATGCCCATTGAATGAGCGGTGTTCACAAGGAATCCGAGCATAGCCTTCTTCTGCTTCAGGTCCGGAGCAGGGATTACGGCCATATCGCTGAGGAAGATAAGCTTGTGATAGTTAGGGTTTTCGAGCACTGCAACGTGGGTGAGGACAGCCTTCGGAGGAAGGATGCCGGTCTCCTTGTTGAGGATGGCGCGGAGATATTTGTCGGTTGAGCAGAGGCCCTTCATAAGGAAGTCGCCTGCGCCCTCGTTAATCATTGCAACTGCCTGAGCGATGGCTTTTGCCTCCACAGGGTTGTTGATGACGGTGAATTTGCCCTTGTCGATGCCGTCCTTTTCGCAAACGGCCTTGATGAGGTTCTCGTCACCGACGAGAGTCGCCTCGATGAGTCCGAGGTCCACTGCCTTTGAAGCGGCGGCGATGGTGTGCTCGTCAACTCCCCAGGCCACAATCATTCTTTTCTTGGCGCCGCGTGAAGCGAGTTCGCCGAAGATGTCATTGAAACTTGTGAACATATCTGTTGTTGTTTTTAAGATTCATTATCAGTTAGCGGAGCGTAACGCAGCCATCCGCCATTTTAGTCAATTTGCGAAACAATATGCATTGTATCGCGCGCTATCATCAGCTCCTCGTTGGTGGCGATGACGGCAACTTTCACCTTCGAATCCGGCAGCGAAATCATCATCTCGTCGGCCTTCTCCCCGGCATTGGCGTCGTAGTCGAACTTCAGCCCCATATAGGTCAGGTTCTCGCAAACCCTGCGGCGAAGACGGACGTTGTTCTCGCCGATTCCGCCGGTGAAGACGATGAGGTCCACACCGTTCATCGCAGCGGCATACGCGCCGATGAGTTTGGTGATGTCGTAGGTGAGTTTCTTGAGCGTGAGCTTTGCCCTGCGGTCTCCGGCCTCGGCTGCCGCGTTGAGGTCACGCGCGTCGGAAGATATGCCTGAAAGGCCCTGGAAGCCGGACTGTTTGTTGAGGACCTTGCTCATCTGGGCAGGGGTGAGATTCTCCTTCTCCTCGATGTAGGTCACGATGTCCGGATCAATGTTTCCGCAGCGGGTTCCCATAATCATACCCTCAAGCGGAGTGAAGCCCATAGAGGTGTCCACGGACTTTCCGTTCTCCACGGCGGTCACGGAGCTTCCGTTTCCGAGGTGGCAGGTGATGATTTTGCTGTTCCCCAGGTCCACTCCCGCAAACTCGGCTCCCTTCGCGCTCACATACTTGTGGCTCGTGCCGTGGAAACCGTAGCGGCGGATGCGGTATTTCTCGTAATACTCGTATGGAAGAGCGTACATATAGGCGTAGGCGGGCATAGTCTGATGGAAAGCCGTGTCAAAGACAGCCACCTGAGGAACCGTCGGAAGAGCCTTTGTGACGGCGTCGATTCCCAGAAGGTTTGCCGGGTTGTGAAGCGGGGCAATCTCGCAGCAGCTGCGGATCTGTTCCACCACCTTGTCGGTCACCAGCGCGCTGCAGAAGAACTCCTCTCCGCCGTGCACCACCCTGTGGCCCACAGCCTCAATGTCCTCGAGAGACTCCAGAACGCCGTATTTCTTGTCCAGAAGAGCGTCCAGCACAGCCTTGATTCCCACGGTGTGGTCCGCGATAGGCATTTCCCTGACGAGCTTCTCCTTTCCCGGAGCCTGATGTTTGAGGCAACCCACCTCAAGTCCGATGCGCTCCACAAGACCTTTCGCGAGAAGATCGTAAGCGTCGTCGCCCTTCATATCCAGCAGCTGATACTTGAGCGAAGAGCTGCCGCAATTAAGCACTAAGATAATCATAAAACTTTATGTTAAATTATTATATATCAACCACTTGAGCAAAGCGCTCAGAATAACCGCACAAAGTTACGAAAAATAATGCGAAAATGTATTGCGACAGCCCATTATGGAAAAGCGGACAAAATTCCTAATTTTGCGTTGGAAAAACGGACAAACACCGCGATTATTTTGGTACTTTTGTAATTATAAGACTCGTGGAGGCGGAGCAGCGGGCCATATTGAAACTTTACAGGAAAGACATCGCCAAGTATGACCCCAATGACAAACTCTACCTGGACGAGATATTCGACCTGATTCCTTCCGAGCTGAACGCACAGAACAAACGCTTCATTCTCAAGAAAGAATTATTCCCGCCACAGCGCGCTGGACAATGTCCTAAAAGTCCCGAATTTCGGCATAAAGGAAGCTGCCGTCTTCTGCAACGACAACATCAGCGTCGAAGGTCCTGTAACCTACTTCCCCATTTATATGCTTATGTTCCTGAAAAACGAGGGAACCCGGGAGGACGCAATCTACAAGCTCGATTTAACTGGCATCAGCTGATGACAGGTGCGAATTTAGAACGAGAATCCCACACTTATTGCGTTTTATGCCGCAAAAACTCCGATCAACTTGCCACAAAAACTCCGATTGAAATGCCACAAAAACTCCGATTTTGGTTGCTATTTTAAAACAGAATCCATATCTTTGTCACTGAATTACAATTTGATATGGAATATTTTAAAAGAATAGCCGATACGGTGTTGAAAGAAAGGCTCGAGGCCTTCGGCGCGGTACTTATTGAAGGCCCGAAGTGGACAGGTAAAACCACTACGGCTCTGCAGCAGGCGCGAAGCGTTCTGAAATTGCAGGACCCGGGCAAAAGAGAAGAAAATCTCACAACTGCGGAAACAATGCCGTCTCTGTTGCTGAAAGGTAGCCAGCCACGGCTCATTGACGAATGGCAAGATGCCCCTAAACTTTGGGATGCCGTGCGTATCGCCGTGGACGATTCCGGAGGTATCCCGGGGCAGTACATTCTCACCGGGAGCAATACGGTAGATAAAAATAAGATATATCATACCGGGACCGGCCGCATATCAAGAATGAAGATGTACCCGATGAGCCTGTGGGAATCCAGAGACTCTTCCGGTGAAATTTCCATAAAAGAACTGTTCAATAATCCGGATTACGACATAGACGGAATCACAAGCCGTCTGACCATTCCCGATTTAATCAGAGTCGCGTGTCGCGGAGGGTGGCCGGTAGCCCTGCATCTGTCGGACAAAGCGAGTATGCTGGTTGCCCGTGACTATGTGGATTCCGTTTGCGAAACAGATATGTCCTCTATTGACCATAAACAGCGAAATCCGAAAATTTCAAGACAGATTTTGCGTTCTTATGCCCGAAATATAAGCACAATAGCGAAAAAGACAAATATTCTTGCCGACACCACCGCCTCAGGTGACATCGCCCTATCGCTTGACACCTTTGACGATTATATCAACGCAATGGAGAATCTGTTTGTCATACAGGATATTGATGCCTGGTGCCCTGCCATCAGGAGCAAAACTGCCATCAGAAGTATGCCGAAGCGGGGATTTTCAGACCCGTCCATTGCCGTTGCCGCATTGGGGGCAAATGCGGAAGCCCTTCAGACACAGCTAAAAACCTTCGGATTCATCTTTGAACAAATGTGCGCAAGAGACCTTCGCGCCTACACGCCAGGCTTCGGCAGCCATTTGTCGTACTATCGGGACCGCTATGGCTTGGAAGCAGATTTGGTTCTGCATCTCGATGACGGGCGCTACGCCCTCATAGAATGTAAACTCGGAAGCCGGGAGATAGAAGAGGGGGCAGGACACCTACTGGAAATCAAAAGGCTGATTCAGGAGCATAACAAGACGGAGTCGCAGGTTCCTTTGAGAGAACCGGACCTGATGCTGGTTCTGACGGGCGGTCAGATGGCCTATACCCGTCCAGACGGGGTAAAGATTATACCGTTCGCCTGCCTGAAAGACTGATGTTTACCATAAAAAATGGCAGATTTCCATCTTCTTTGTGAGAAACTTTCCTAACTTTGCGCTGTGGACTCGGGATTCTTTTGTAAGTGCTTATGCCGAAACTCAGAAGAATCGAACGCGCCGTGCTCCCTTTTGGCGCAGGAGTCGCAGCCTTTTCTCTCGTCCCCGTCCTTTTCCAGGGCGGAAATTTCTTTGGATTCAGGCCCCCTGAAGGGGGAAATATGCTCCCCGGAGCCGCTGTTGCGGGCCTTTTTGCCGGCCTTGCCCTATTGTGGACCCTTTGGAGCACGCGAAATTCTGTAGGGGCCTGTGCGCTTCGCGCCCAGCTCTTCGCGGCTCTGTTTTTTGCCGGCGCGCTCTGCGCCGCAAGAGCCTCCCTCACCTCCCTCTCGGGCGGCGGCCACCCCATCACGGAAGGCGCCGCAGGGGAGGCTCTCGCCGCCCTCGGCGAACGCTTCAAAGCCCTTCTGGAGAGCCTCCCGCTAAAAAGCGGAGAGGACAACGCCCTGCTGGAGGCCCTTCTGCTTGGAGACCGCAGCGCACTTTCGTCCCGGACCGTCTCGGCCTTCCGGGAAAGCGGAGCCTCCCACATCCTAGCCCTCTCGGGATTGCACCTCGGAGTCATCTACGTGGTGGTGGTGCGCCTCGGACGGGTCCTCGGCAACAGCATCGTCTCCGGAAAACTCAGGGCCGCCCTCACCATCCTCACAACGGGCGCCTACACGGTGATGACCGGCGCCGGGCCCTCAATCAGCCGCGCCTTCCTCTTCATTCTCGTGAGGGAAACCGGGGTTCTGCTCGGAAGGCGGACCGACCTCCGGACCACGCTCGCCGGAAGTTTCATCCTCCAGCTCTGCATAGACGCGAAGGCTCTCGGGGAAATCAGCTTCCAGCTTTCCTATCTCGCCCTCGCCGGCATAGCCTACATTTTTCCCTTTTTAAGAGACCTCTACCCGCAGGGAACAAAAAAAGAGGACTCCCCGGAGTCCCCCAAGAGCGCAAACTCGAAGAGCGCCATTCTGAAAAAGCTCCACAAAGTCATCCCCGATGGTCTACATCTCCCCCGCCCGCTCCGATTCATCTGGAACAGCGCCGCCCTCTCCATCGCCTGCCAGATAACCACGGGGCCTCTCGCCTGGCACTGCTTCGGCACCTTCCCGGAGTATTTTCTCCTCACAAACCTAATCGCCATCCCCCTCACGGGCCTTCTCATCCCAGCCGCCCTTCTCTGCGCCGCCCTCTCCACCCTCGGCCTCTGCCCCGCGAGCGTCGCGGACGCCGTAAGCGTCCTCAGCGCCACCCTTCGCGGCAGCCTCGGGGTTATCGCCGAAATCTGAGCGAAGATTTTCAGCCAAAATGCGATATTTTAGTCGATTTTGGCTGAGATTATTCTAATTATATAATACAATTAGTTAATTTATAACAACATAGCACAGGCAGTAGAAAATCCATTTTCTCAGCCAAAATGCAACAATTTTTGCGGTTTTGGCTAAGATTCTTTGTAAATTGCGTCAAAGAGCCTATATTTGCAGAAAACACCAGCAGACTATGAACACAGAAAACATCATCGGCAGGAAAAATGAACTTGATTTGCTGCGGCGGCTCTACCAATCAGACAAATCTGAATTTCTGGCCATTTACGGGCGAAGACGCGTCGGGAAATCCTATCTGATTGACGAAAACTTCCGGGACGAAGTCGCATTTTCCGTTGTCGGCATATTCAAAAAATGCAAGGAGGGTGAGGAATATCAGCACAAAAGGACTCAGCTCAAGCATTTCTATCGCAGTTTGCTGGACTATGGTCTCCCGTCCTCATACAAGGAACCCGAGGACTGGCTTGATGCCTTTGATCTTCTCAAGAAACTGCTGAGCGCAAGCACGGCTACACGAAAAGTCGTGTTCATTGATGAGCTCCCCTGGCTTGCCGGGCAGAAATCCTCCGAACTGGTGGAGGAACTCGGTTACTTTTGGAACAGCTGGGCGGTGAAACAGCGAAACATCTTCCTCATCGTGTGCGGCTCAGCTACGAGCTGGATGCTCGACAATGTAATCCGGGACTACGGTGGGCTGCACGAACGGTTGACGGAGAAGATGTACCTCTCTCCGTTTAATCTTTGCGAGGCTAAACAATATTATGTAAAGCGCGGTTTCAAAATGTCCGACTACGAAATTGCACTCAGCCAGATGGCCATCGGCGGCATTCCATATTATATGGACCGAATGCAGCCGGGGAGGACTTTGAGCCAGAACATCAATGAGTTCTATTTTCACAATTCTTCAATACATCAGGAATTCCGCGATGTCTATACGGGACTTTTTCAGTCAGCAGAAAGATATATGGACATCGTGCGCGCTCTTGGCGGAAAGTTCTACGGAATGACAAGAAGCGAGATATTGGAGTCCACGCAGATGAAGGGCGGAGGCACTTTCACGAAAATGATGGAAAATCTTCAGGAGTGCGGAATCATAAGGTCGTTCTCAAGATACGGGAAGCAGAGGAAAGAAACAATCTACCAGTTATGCGATTTCTTTTCCATATTTTACCTGAACTTCGTAAGCGACAAGGCTCAGAGAAAGGACTGGACCTATTTCCAGAGAACCCACGAATATGAAAACTGGGCAGGACGCACCTTTGAACTGCTCTGCTCCCGCCACCTCGAACAGATTAAATATGCCCTGCGGATTAAATCCCTGGGGCAGGACTACAGTTGGGCGGGAACCGCACCGGACGGGGGCGGAGCTCAGGTGGATATGGTAATCCCCGCACAGGAAGAGAGGACGGACTATTTGTGCGAAATCAAGTTCTCGGAAAACCGATATTACATAACAGACGATTACCGGAAAAACCTGCTGAACAAACTGGACGCATTCAAGGCATCGAAAAACCACAAGAGTTCGCATTCCCTGCTTCTGGTTATGATAACTTCGATGGGGCTCGGTGACTCCATCCACAACGGCATAGTGAACGCATCCCTAAGCCTCGAGGACCTTTTCAGGCCGCTCCGGCCGTAGAATCTGAGCGGATGTGGATTTGGGTGTTATGATTTTCCTCGCTACCTTTACCGAATGAAAAAGATTGCATTGTTTCTTTTCGCAGTCCTGGCGCTTTTCAGCACGGGATGCACCCAGGCGCGGCAAAGCGGCCCCGCCCTCAGAACCGGGGATCTTGTTTTCGTGCAGATTCCCTCGGGATATGACCTTGAGGAAGACTCTATGGCAGACGCAATCGGCGCCTCGACCTCAGGTGGAGACTCTCTGATGACCATTCACGTGGCCATTCTTGAAGTTCAGGGGGATTCCCTCTGGATTATCGACGCCACCCTCCGTCACGGTGTGGACCGGCATCCGCTCGACACGATGCTCTGCGATTTCACGCTCAAGGACGGCTCCCTGCCGAAGTTCGTCGTCAAGAGGCCTCTTCTTAGCGAAGAGCAGGCGCGCCGGGATGTGGAGAATGCCAAAAAGTTCCTCGGACAGCCCTACGATGTCCATTTCCTTCCAGACAACGGCGCGATGTACTGCAGCGAGCTCGTCCAGTGTTCCTATCTGAAGGAAGACGGGACCCACCTGTTCGAGCAGTACCCGATGAATTTCCTCGACTCCGACGGCAATATGCCAGTCTACTGGACCGAACTTTTCGCCCTCCTCGGAGAAAAAGTCCCTCAGGGCGTTATGGGCACCAACCCCCAGCGGATGTTCCTCTCCCCTTCGCTCACGAAAGTTAAATCGATATAAAGAATTTCAAAATGAAATTTATCAATTTGTATCATATATTCAAAGCGGCATTTTGAAAACCTCTTTATGATTAGCGGCAGCAATGCCAAATTTGCATCTTAGGATATTATTGTTTATATTTTGCGTTGCGTAAAATTTCGCAGTCCACTGCGTAAAATGTAAATTAATGTACACAAGAGCTGAATATCAAACAATTAAGAGCCGACTTGAAGAACCTAGAAAGTTCATTCAAGTGGTTATGGGGGCTCGGCAAATCGGGAAATCCGCCGTGGTGAAACTGTTTTAGCGGGGAAATTCTCTATTTTGTCGTCTTATTCTTTTAGGCGACCGCCCAGCCGTCGAGGGTGCGGGCCTTCGAGGAGATGTTGACTCCGACTTTGACAAGTTTTTTGCCCTCCTCACACGCATACGGGAGCATATAGCCCTTTTCGTCAATCTGTCTCAAGGCGTCTTCCGCAGAGCCGTCCACCTTGAACTCGAAGACATAGATGCAGTTATCCGTGCGGCAAATGGCATCTGCGCGACCGATGGCTGATTTCACCTCAGTGTGGATATAGAATCCAAGGAGAGAAAATATCAGGTATATGATTGTCTGATAGTGCTTTTCGCTCTTGTTCTCAAGGTCGTTCGGGATGCCGGAAAGATAGGCCTGGAGCTTTTCAAGCGCAAGATCGATGTCCAGAGAGTCCATAGCGGCATAGAACTGCGCCACAAAGCCGGAAGCTGACCCCGTTTTGCTCGGATAGTTCGCGAGAAGCCCTCTCGTGAATCCGATTTTCACCTCCTGATTAGGGTAGCCGAGGGTGTAGAGCTGCATCCTCGCATCGTAGGATTTAATCGTCAGATAGCCCGTCTGATAGAGCATCGGGAGGGAGTTGTCGCTCAACTCCGGGGAGACGTCGAAATCAGAGCGCGGGACGAGCGGGAGGTTGTCGAGAGTGGTCTCGTCGATAGGATTGCGGCGCAGGCGCTCCACAAGATATGTAGGCGTTCCGGTGTCAAACCAATAATCTCCGAAGCGCTTCTCGTTCAGAGACTTAATCAGGCTGAACGGATTGTAGATATCTTCCGATTCGTCGCAGAAATGGTAGCCGTCATAGTGCTCCTTCAGCAGCGCAAGAGCCTCGTTATATGTAATTTTCTGCTTCGCGGCGAGTGCCTCCACCGGTTCTCGAAAGCTTTTCTCAAGCTCCGACTGCGAGATTCCGCAGACGGCCGAGTATTCCGGCATCATCGAGATGTTCTGAAGGTTGTTCAGCTCGCTGAAGATGCTGAGCTGGGCGAACTTATTGATTCCCGTGATGAACACGAACCTAAGATATGGGTCCAGGCTCTTTATCGGGCTGTAGAAGTTGCGCATAATCTGCCTCAAAGACGGCAGTTTCACCTTGTCGTTCATCACGTCCAGCAGCGGAGCGTCGTACTCGTCGATTATAATCACCGCCTTCTCTCCGGTCTGCGAGAATGAAGTCTTAACCAGAAATTCGAGGCGGGAATTAACATCCACCTTGTCAATTTCCCTGTTTGAGCCCCACACCGTCTCATATTCGCTTAATTTGTAGTCAAGCGCCCGCAGCAGCTGCTCCTCATTCACGTGCTTGGCGGTGGACATATCGAAGTGAAACACAGGATGTTTCCGCCATTCGGTCTCCAGTTCCCCGGCCTTCAGCCCCTCGAAAAGTTCCTTCCGACCCTCGAAATAGCAGTGAAAGGTGGATGAAAGAAGCGACTTCCCGAACCGGCGTGGACGGCTCAGGAATACATAAGTGTAGTTCCGGGCAAGGTCATAAACATACCCGGTCTTGTCAACATAAAGGTAGTCGTCTTCTACGATTGTGCTGAAAGTCTGCACCCCGATAGGGAATCTCTTAACTGCGCTGTCCATAATTCCGCGTTTTAGTCCATTCGCCCCAAAGTTAGCAACTTTTCACGGAACGGGAAACTTTTTATATAAATTGAAAATCTTGGAAATTTGAAAATCTTGGAAATTTGGAAATCTTGGAAATTTGGAAATTCATTAACTTTGTTAACTTTGCTGACAATTATTCTGAAATAACTGAACTATAACACTTTTCTTAAGCCGTATGAACACCAAATCATTGATTCTTCTGCCGCTCGCGGCCCTTTGCATCGCATCTTTGGGCACAGGGACCTCTCTGAGCGCCGCAACAGCTCCCGAGCCGCAGCCTGCGCCGCAGATTATAAATGTCGCCGCACGCGAGACCTTCTCCCTTGACGGAGCCTGGAAAACCATCGTGGACCCGTACGAAACCGGGTACTACAACTACCGGATGGTTCCGCTCTCTTCAAAGGATTCCTATTTTGCTGACAAGGATTTCTATGCTGACAAAACTCAGCTCGTGGAATATAATTTCGATACGGACAGGATCCTTCAGGTGCCGGGCGACTGGAACACCCAACGGGACGACCTCTATTACTACGAGGGCACCGTCTGGTACCGCAACCGCTTCCCTTACACTCCTAAGGAGGGCAAGAGGACCTTCGTCTATTTCGGCGCGGCTAACTACCAGACTGTGGTCGGGCTCAACGGCAAGAAAATCGGACGCCACACCGGCGGATTCACCCCGTTCAACTTCGAGGTGACGGGAAAACTCATTGACGGCGAGAACTCGCTTGTCGTGAAGGTGGACAACAAGCGCCACAGAGAGGACGTCCCTACAATCAACTCCGACTGGTGGAACTACGGCGGAATAACCCGCAGCGTCCTTATCGTGGAGACCCCTATGACCTTCATCCGCGACTATTCCCTTCAGCTCAAGAAGGGCTCGTTCAAGGAGGCTGAAGGCTGGATTCAGCTGGACGGCGAGGCCGCGGAGCAGACCGTAACGATTGAAATCCCGGAACTCAAGGTGAAGCAGAAAGTGCGCACGGACTCCAACGGATATGCAGCGTTCTCCTTCAAGTTCTCCCCGAAACTCTGGAGCCCGGAGAACCCGAAGCTCTATGACGTGAAGTTTGTCGCAGAGACTGATTCGGTTTCCGACCGCATAGGATTCAGGACCATTTCCACAGAGGGTACTGACATCCTTCTGAACGGCAAGAAGATTTTCTGCCGGGGAGTGTCCATCCACGAGGAGATGCCTTACGGCAAGAGCGGACGCGCATTCTCCGAGGACCACGCACGGGTGCTGCTCGGCTGGGCGAAGGAGATGGGCTGCAATTTCGTCCGTCTTGCGCACTACCCTCATAACGAGAATATGGTGCGCGTGGCCGAGGAGATGGGGCTTATGGTCTGGTCCGAGATCCCGGTCTACTGGACCATCCAGTGGGAGAACCCCGAGACTTACGAGAATGCCGAGGCGCAGCTTTGCGATATGATTACCCGCGACAAAAACAGGGCGTGCATTGTCATCTGGTCGGTTGCGAACGAGACCCCGCACGGGGATGCCCGCCTCAAGTTCCTCGGAAACCTCATCGCGAAGGCGCGGGAACTGGACCCGACCCGTCTTGTGAGCGCGGCTATGGAGAAAACCCGCCTCGACACCAACCTCAGGACTGTGAAGGATGACCTTGCGGACCTTGTGGACCTAGTAAGCTTCAACCAATACACCGGCTGGTACGGCGGCACTCCTGAAGAATGCGACCGGGTCCAGTGGACTTTCGACATCAAGAAGCCGGTTTTCATCTCCGAGTTCGGAGGAGGAGCGGTCTATGGCCGCCACGGGGACGCGAGCGAGAGGTTCACGGAGGAATATATGGAGGATCTCTACCGCAGGAGCGTGAACATGTTTGACCGCATCCCTGGACTTTCCGGCACAACGCCGTGGGTGCTGAAGGACTTCCGCAGCCCGAAACGCACTCTGGTGGGTATCCAGGACGATTTCAACCGCAAGGGACTCGTTTCCGACCAGGGCGGCAAGAAGAAGGCTTTCTATGTGATGCAGGAGTGGTACGCAAAGAAAAAAGCCGAAGCGGAGGGAAAGTAGGCGGCTGTTTGCGCTGGATTAAAGAGAAAAGTTTTAATTTTGCATACCGATTTAAAACTGGGACACCGAATACGAGATAGATGGAAAATAAGAAAATGAGCAACTTCCGCTGGGTCATCTGCGCGATGCTTTTCTTCGCGACGGCGGTAAACTACCTGGACCGGCAGGTCCTTTCCCTCACCTGGGATGAATTCATTAAACCCGAATTCCATTGGGACGAATCCCACTACGGAACCATAACTTCCATATTCTCAATCATCTACGCAATCTGTATGCTCTTTGCCGGCAGGTTTGTGGACTGGATGGGAACGAAGAAGGGCTATCTCTGGGCAATCGGAGTCTGGTCCACGGGAGCTTGCCTCCACGCTCTCTGCGGGGTGGTGACCGAGACCGTGACGGGGCTTGAGAACGCCGGGGAACTCATCAGGGCGACAGGAGACACGGCAGTGCTCATTTCGACCGTAAGTATGTACTGTTTCCTTGTGGCCAGGAGCGTCCTTGCCCTGGGCGAGGCGGGAAACTTCCCTTCAGCCATCAAGGCCACGGCGGAGTACTTCCCGAAAAAGGACCGCGCATTCGCGACATCCATCTTCAACGCCGGAGCGTCAATCGGCGCGCTGGTGGCGCCGCTCACCATTCCGCTCATCGCGAAGGCCTGCGGCTGGGAGATGGCGTTCATAATAATCGGTGCGCTGGGCTTCATCTGGATGGGCATCTGGGTGTTCGTCTATGACAAGCCGGAGCGTTCGCGCTTTGTGAACGCGGCGGAGCTTGAGTACATCGAGCAGGACAAGAGGATTGAGGCCACAGGGGCAGCTTCAGAAGGTGCAGGCACTTCAGACGGGGCTGTTCAGAGCGCATCTGAGGGCGAGGCTAAGAGCGCATCGGAGAAGGCTCCCCAGAGCGACGAGGCTGCTGCCGGGCAGAAGAAAATCACCATCTGGCAGGCCCTTCGCTACCGTCAGACCTGGGCCGTAATCTCCGGCCGCTTTATGGCCGACGGAGTGTGGTGGTTCTTCCTTTTCTGGACCCCGTCCTACCTCAACGCCCAGTTCGGCATCAAGACCAGCGACCCGCTCGGAATGGCGCTGATTTTCACCCTCTACGCCATCACGATGCTCTCCATCTTCGGAGGCAAGCTTCCGACGCTTTTCATTAACCGCGCCCTCAAAAAGGGCGGAGCGTTCGACCCGTATGCCGCAAGAATGAAGGCTATGCTCATATTCGCCATCGTGCCGCTTCTTGTGCTGCTGGCTCAGCCGCTTGGAAGAATTTCCCCGTGGTTCCCTGCAATCATAATCGGCATCGGGTGCGCGGCGCATCAGTCCTGGTCGGCGAACGTCTATACGACCGTGAGCGATATGTTCCCGAAACAGGTCGTGGCGACGGTGACCGGCATCGGCGGAATGGCGGGCGGAATCAGTTCGATGATTATGCAGAAGTTCGCGGGCGAACTCTTCGTCTATGCGGGCGAAACAAATCTTCAGTTCCTCGGGTTCGAGGGCAAGCCTGCGGGCTATTTCATCGTTTTCTGCATCTGCGCCGTGGCGTACCTCATCGGCTGGATTCTGATGAAATCCTTCGTGCCTAAGTATAAAGTCATTTCATTGTAATTTTTAGCGCCCGGCTGAGTGTCGGGCGTTTCAATTTCAACTCAAATTCGCATACATATTATGGAACCTTTCATAAACGACGACTTTCTCCTCGGCAATGAATATGCCCGGGAACTCTATCACACCAGCGCGGAGCAGCTTCCGATAATAGACTACCACTGCCACCTTTCCCCGAGGGAAGTGGCTGAAAATCACCGCTTTGCCGACATCACCGAGGTCTGGCTCGGCGGCGACCACTACAAATGGAGGGCGATGAGGTGGAACGGAGTGAGCGAGGACTACATCACCGGCGGCCGTTCAAGCTGGGAAAAGTTCGAGAAATGGGCTGAGACCGTGCCCTACACTATGCGCAACCCCCTCTACCACTGGACCCACCTGGAGCTCGCAAGGGTTTTCGGCATCTATGAGACTCTCTCCCCGAAGAATGCCCGCGAGGTCTACGACAAGTGCAACGCCCTTCTTCAGGGTGAAGATTACAGGGGGCAGGCGCTTATGAAGCGGTTCAATGTGGAGACCGTCTGCACCACCGACGACCCGGCTGACTCGCTGGAGCATCACGCCGCCATCGCCCGCTCCCCGTTCGGAGTGAAGGTTCTTCCGACCTGGAGACCGGACAAGGTTATGGGAGTGGACTCCCCTGCGGATTACAGGAAATACATCGAGAAACTCTCCGCCGCCGCAGGCGTGGAAATCAATGACTATCAGGCTCTTCAGAGCGCACTCCAGAAGCGGCACGACTTCTTCGCCGCGATGGGCTGCCGCCTTTCAGACCACGGTCTGGACACCTTCTACGCCGCCGACTGCCCGCGCGAGGAGGCCGACAGGATTTTCAGAAAGGCCCTTAACGGACAGACCCCGTCAGAGGCCGAAACCGCGGCTTTCAAGAGCGCCGTGCTCTTCGACCTTGCAGTGATGGACTGCGAGAGCGGCTGGACCCAGCAGTTCCACATCGGGCCTAACCGCAACAACAACCGCCGTATGTTCGAGCTTCTGGGCCCGGACACCGGATTCGACGCAATCGACGACAAACCAGTTGCAGCGGCCGGACACCGCTTTTTCAGCTCTCTCGCCTACGGGAATCATCTCGCAAAGACCATCCTCTACAACCTCAACCCTAAGGACACCGAGGTTTTCGCCACGATGGCGGGCACATTCAACGACGGAAGCGTCCCGGGGAAGATTCAGTACGGCGCGGCGTGGTGGTTCCTCGACCAGGAGGACGGAATGCGCAAGCAGCTTAACGCGCTCTCATCGCTGGGCCTGCTGAGCCGCTTTGTGGGGATGCTCACCGACTCCAGGAGCTTCCTCTCCTACCCTCGCCACGAGTATTTCCGCCGCATTCTGTGCGCAGTTCTGGGCGAAGACATCGCCTCCGGAAGGCTTCCTAAAAGCGAAATGCCTTTCATCCACAAAATGGTGAAAGGCATCTGCTACGAAAACGCAAGGGATTTCTTCGGATTCTAAAATGAGCCGGCCGCTTGGACTCACTTATTGTGGGTGGGATAAGGCCGGGCAATAAACTTTTTACCTTGACAGTAAGAGCGTGAGGGCGACGAAGTCCTCCACGCTGAGCCTCTCGGGCCTCAGCTCGAAAACAGGCTCCGCGAGCACTTCGGCCTTGCGCTGCTCCGACCAGCCGCACCTTTTTGCGGCATCCTCCACAAGAGTCTTGAGACTGTTGCGAAGGGTTTTGCGACGCTGGTTGAAGCCGGTTTTCACTACGGTTTTGAAAAGCCGCTCGTCGCAGCCGAGGGAAGTGCGGGAGTTGCGCCTCAGACGAATCACGGCCGATTTCACCTTAGGAGGCGGATTGAACGCGCCCTCGCCCACGGTGAAGAGATACTCAATGTCATACCAGGCCTGAAGCAGCACCGAAAGGATGCCGTAGGTCTTGCTGCCGGGCTTCTCGGCGATGCGTTCCGCCACCTCCTTCTGAATCATACACACCACCTGCGGAACGGAGTCCTTGTGGTCGATGATTTTGAAGAAAATCTGGGAGGAGATGTTGTAGGGGAAATTGCCTATGACGGCGAAGTCGCCGCTATAAAAGCAGGAAAGGTCCATCTTGAGGAAATCGCCCTCGATGACCCTGCCGCCGGCCTTCGGGAAGTGCGTAAGCAGGTAGTCCACCGACTCCCGGTCAATCTCGATCATCCTGAGGTCAATGTCCTCCCGCTCAAGGAGATACTGGCTCAGCACCCCCATCCCGGGGCCGATCTCAAGAACCGGCATCGGCGCCGCCTCCCCCTCTCCGTCTTTTTCCACCAAAAGAGCATCGGCAATGTTCTGCGCGATGCTCAAATCAGTGAGAAAATGCTGTCCCAAAGCCTTTTTAGGCCTAACGAGGTCGCTTTTCATTACTTAGAGAAATACTTGTCAAGCTCCACAAAAATGCCTTCGCCGCGAAGATTCCTCTTGAGAATCGTCCCGTCCGGGCCGAAAAGCATAATCTGCGGAATACCCTGAATGCCATAGAGTTCCGTAGGAACAGTGCCGGCGTTAATTATCTGATTCCATACAACGCCGTGCTCAGCAGCCGCAGCCTTTGTGTCCTCAGGCTTGTCCCAGACAGCGACGCTCAGAACCTCCAGCCCCATAGGGCCGTATTTCTCGAATGCCTTGCGGATGTTAGGAATCTCCCTTTTGCAAGGGCCGCACCAGCTTGCCCAGAAATCAACGAGCACATATTTTCCCTTGCCCACATAGTCTGAAAGCGAAACGCTCGCTCCGTCAGAGTCCTCGATGGTGAAATCCGCGAACATCTTTCCCTCCTCGGTCTTGATGCCCTGCTCTGCGGCCTTCACGATTTTCTGCACCGTAGGCTTTGCCTGGATGGAATCCGCGAGCTCCGCAGCCATATCGATAAGTTCCTGATTCTCAAGCTCGGAGTAGATGTTCCTAAGGGCAAGAACAGCGATATTGTTGCTCTTGTTCTTGTCGAAAGCCACCTTGTTCATATCGATATACTCCTTCGTGAGCTTCTCGTCAAGTACGGTAGCCTTGTCGTTCTTCTCGAACTCGGTGAGAGTGGAATCAGCGTAAATTGCCTGCATCTGAGCGCGATAGCTGTCCTCAAACGCCTGAATTTCAGCGTTGAACGCCTCTTCTTTTTCCTGCTGCGACTTGCAGCCCACTGCGAGCGCCGCCAAAAGGGCCGCTCCAAGCATAACATTCATCTTTTTCATATTAGTAAATATTTGATTTTCAACATATATCCCTTCATCATCCTCATCCAAAACACAAAGGTAATGTTTTTTCCATAAAAAAGGAGTGACTTTGCAGGTCACTCCAAATTATAATACCAAGAGGTCGAATAAAAAGATGGGATACAAGGCTCTCGACGAACCCAATACCGGAGCAACCTGTCGGCCCAGAGGATTTGGGAGAGGAGAACAACGCAGTAGACCGCTTTTTATTCGGGCTCTTCTGTCTCTTGGTAGGCTTTCAGGAGCTTCTCCTGGACATCACCCGGCACCGGCTGGAAGTCAGCGAACTCCATACTGAAAGTCGCCGCGCCGGAAGTGAGGGAGCTCAAGGCTGTGGAGTACTTGTACATCTCGGCGAGCGGAACCCTTGCCTTGAGAACTGAGAATCCCTTGTCCGTGTCCATACCCTCGATGATTGCGCGACGGTTCTGGAGATCGGACATACAAGCGCCCATATAGTCGCCCGGAGTGAGCACCTCCACATTGTAGATAGGCTCCATAATCTTCGGACCTGCGTTGCGGAAGGCCTCCTTGAAGGCGTTGCGGGCAGCGAGAACGAAGGAGATTTCATTGGAGTCAACCGGGTGCATCTTTCCGTCATAGACATAGACCCTGATGTCGCGCGCGAGCGAACCTGTAAGCGGGCCCTCGCTCATCTTGTCGTTGATACCCTTGAGGATGGCAGGCATAAAGCGCGCGTCAATCGCACCGCCCACGACGCAGTTGATGAACTCGAGCTTTCCGCCCCACGGAAGGTCGAAAGACTCCTGTCCCTTGACATTGAGGACCATATCCTTGCCGTCAATCTTGAACTTGTTGGTCATCGGCTGGCCTTCGACGATAGGGCAGATCAGGAGGTGAACCTCTCCGAACTGGCCTGCACCGCCGGACTGCTTCTTGTGGCGGTAGGAAGCGGCTGCGACCTTGGTGATGGTCTCGCGGTAGGAAATCTTCGGTGCGAACATCTCGATTTCAATCTTGTTCTCGTTGAGAAGACGCCACTTCACAATGTTGATGTGCTGCTCGCCCTGACCCTTGAGGATGGTCTGCTTGAGCTCCTTGGAGTACTCGACTATGATTGTAGGATCCTCTGCGGAAATCTTATTCAGAGCCTCGTTCATCTTCTCGTCGTCCTTCTGCTCCTTTGGCTTGATGGCTGTGCGGTAGCGTGACTTAGGGAATTTGATGTGCTCGAAGACAATCTCGCTTCCAATCTGGGAGAGGGTGACATTGGTCTTCGCGGCGCGAAGCTTCACCGTGCAACCGAGGTCTCCGGCAACGAGCTCGGTGACTTTCTCCTTCTTCTTTCCGGCAACGGCGTAAATGGCGGTAATCCTTTCCTTCTCTCCGTTCTCCGGGTTCTCAAGGTCCTGTCCCTCAACGAGTTTACCGGTCATAACCTTGAAGTATGCCACTTCGCCGAGGTGCTGCTCGACGGCGGTCTTGTATATGAAGAGCGAGGTCGGCGCGTCTGCGCTGCACTCGATTTCTTTTCCGTCTTTGGTGATTTCCTTTCTCTCGGCAGGGGAAGCGGCCACCTTGATGGTGAATTCCATAAGCCTCTTCACGCCGATGTCCTTCTTTGCAGAAAGGCAGAATACAGGGAAAATGGAGTCCTGGCGGATTCCGATGCCGAGTCCCTTGCGGATTTCGTCCTCGGTGAGCTCGCCGGTCTCGAAGTATTTCTCCATAAGGGTATCGTCGAACTCGGCAGCCCTCTCGATGAGCTGACCCCTGAGCTCGTCAGCCTGCTCCTTGAGATTTGCAGGGATTTCGAGGTCCTCCCTCGTTCCGTTCTCGTCCTTGAAGTGGTAGTACTTCATCTTGAGCACGTCAATGAAGCCGTCGAACGCAGGTCCCACGTTCACAGGGAACTGGATGATGACCGGTTTCTGGCCGAAAGCTTCCTTCAGGCCGTCGAGAGTGTTCTCCCAGGAGGCCTTTTCGCCGTCAAGCTGGTTCACGCCCAGGATGACAGGCATATTGTATTTCGACGCATAGCGCGCGAAAATCTCCGTCCCGACCTCGACACCCTGCTGGGCGTTGGCGATGAGGATGGCGGTGTCGCAGACCCTGAACGCGGAAACGGCTCCTCCCACGAAGTCGTCAGCGCCCGGGGCGTCGATGATGTTGAACTTAGTGTCCATAAACTCCGCGAAAAGCGGGGTCGCGTAGATTGATCTCTGGTTTATCTGCTCGATTTCAGCATTGTCCGAAACTGTGTTCTTTGCCTCAACCGAGCCGCGTCTGTCGATGACCTTGCCCTCATAGAGCATAGCTTCAGATAATGTGGTCTTACCTGAACGGGTGCTGCCGATCAAGACCACATTACGGATTTCTTTAGTGGAATACGTTTTCATTGCGATAGTTATTAATATGTGTTATTAGTGTCGCTGTGCGGGCGGAGGCGGGAAGAAACATCGGAGCCCTCCCTCGGTACCCGTCCGGTCACATCTTGCAAATTTAGAAAATTTATCCACATATTCTAATGTTTGGGGGAATATATCGCATAAAAATTCCACAAAAGCCCCGAAAAAAGTTCCCGAAGGGGGCAAAAAAAGTTTCAAAATCGCAAGTTTTTGTTGCGAATCGCAAGAAAAACTTGCGATTTTCGTGTTGCTTTTCACTATAATTTTGTGCTGCTAAATACTAATCGCTCCGTTTTATGGATAACCAATCTATAAAAGAGAAAATTTACTGGTACCGGAAAGGCCGCGGTTACACGCAGGAACAGATGGCGGATCTTCTGGGAATATCAGTAACCCAGTTCAGGAGCATAGAGAACGGCAGTACTAAACTCATTCATCGGTCGGCAGGACCGATTGCAGCAATCCTCGGGCTGAGCATCGAAGAACTATTCACCGGGGAGTTCGAACCGGAAAAGGTGCTGAAGGAGCCGAAAGTGCGCTACAATGCAGCCGATATGGCGTGCGAAGGGTGCAGGTTCAAAAAGGCGAATGAGGAGTGCGAAAATAAGCTGCAGGCTCTGAGGAAAGTAAATCAGACTCTGAAAGATTTAGTCGACAGTAAAGAAAGGGACATTACTCACCTTGAGGACATCGTCAATATGATGAAGCGCCTCAAGGGACTCGACTAACGGCGTTCTCTCTGCCCCGGGCGGGAAAAACCACCCCGAGAAAGTCACCCGGCTGAAAAACGCAGACTCAGCCGGGCGGCTCTTCATGTAAGCTTCTGTATTTTTCAAAAGTCTGGCGCAGCGCAAATTTAAGGATAATTTCTTAATTCCGGCAGTTTTTGCGTATATTTGCCCCTTGCGAATTGCAAAGCACTTTCAAACAAAGGAATAAGGCAGCTATGACTCCAAACGAACTACAGTCACTGAAGAATAAATATGACATCGTCGGAAACGACCCCGCGCTGAACCGGGCGCTGGAAATCGCCGTTGCCGTGGCCCCCACCGACATCACCGTTCTGATCAGCGGCGAGAGCGGCGTGGGTAAGGAAAACCTCCCGCGGATTATCCATCAGAACAGCCGCCGCAGGACCGGGAAATACTTCGCAGTCAACTGCGGAGCCATTCCCGAGGGAACTGTGGACTCCGAGCTTTTCGGACACGAGAAGGGCTCGTTCACCGGAGCCATCGACACCCGCAAGGGCTATTTCGAGGAGGCTGACGGGGGCACTCTCTTTCTCGACGAAATCGGGGAACTTCCTATGGCTTCCCAGGCCAAGCTCCTCCGCGTGCTCCAGAGTGGAGAGTTCATCAGGGTGGGCTCCTCGAAGGTGCTCAAGACCGATGTGAGGGTGGTTGCGGCGACAAACGTGAACCTCGTGCACGCCGTTTCCAAGGGCAAGTTCCGCGAGGACCTCTTCTACAGGCTCAACGCCGTGACGATTATGGTGCCGTCGCTTCGCGAGCGTCCGGGAGACATCCATCTTCTCTTCCGCAAGTTCGCCTCCGACTTTTCCGACAAATACTCGATGCCGAGGGTGGTGCTCACCGAGGACGCCGTCATCGCGCTGAAGAAATACCGCTGGCCGGGCAACATCCGCCAGCTCAAGAACGTGGCGGAGACAGTTTCTGCAATCGAGACCTCAAAGTGCTCTTCGAGGGCGGACAAATGCGAGGTGAACGCCGAGACGCTGAAACAATACCTTCCGGACCAGGATATGAATCTGCTTCCGGCAACGGTGGAGAAGGGTCAGGACACATTCAAGAACCCGGAGGAAAGGGAGGCGGTGATCCGCGCTCTCTACACTCTGAGGCAGGATGTGGACTACCTCAAGAGCGTGGTTCTGAAGGGCGGAGCTGCTTCGGGGGGCGGCGTGCCGTCGCTTGCGGGGGCAATCGAAGGCCCGGGAGCGGGGACGGAGGATTTCGCTTCCGGTGCTGCGGCTCCCGGAAGTGTCCGCTGGGACGAGCCTCGCCGGCCTTCCGCCGAGGAGGACTACGAGCCTGAGGAACAGGGGCTTGTGGAGGATGTGCACCAGGACATTTCGCTCAAGAGGCTCAGCCAGGAGCTCATCGACAAGGCTCTTCGCAAGCACGGAGGCAACCGCAAGGCAGCGGCGGCGGAGCTCGGAATCTCCGAGAGGACCCTCTACCGCAAAATCCGCCAGCAGTCCGAAGAAGGCAAGGAGGCTTAAGGAGGCCGGACTCTCCGAAGAGCTCATTGAAGGCCTTCACAAGGGGAAATGAGGCGCGGAGTGATAGAAAATCAGAGAAAATTTATTTCGTAAAAATATGACGACACGACATATAATAAGGTATGCGCTGGGGGTGGCGGCGCTCATCGGGGCTGCGCTCATCGTCCGCGCCTGCGGCATCTACTCGTTCACGGGAACATCGATTCAGCCGGATGTAAAGACCGTCACAATCGAATACTTCGAGTACAAGGCGCTCAAGGTGAACCCTACGCTCTCGAACGACCTCACGGAGGCGATGAAGGACAAGTTCCGCAAACTCACCAAACTGGAAGAGGTCGAGGAGGACGGAGACCTTGTAATTGCCGGAGAGATAACCGGTTACGATGTGAAGGCGACCGCAGTTTCCGCCGACGAGCAGGCAGCGATGAACCGCCTCACGGTCAATGTGAAGATTTATTTCACCAACAAGAAATACCCGGAGGACGATTTCGAGAAGTCATTCTCGGCCTACGCGGACTTCTCCGCGGACCAGATGCTGGACGCGGTGGAGGCCGACCTGATTTCCGGCACCGACGGCATTCTGGACAAACTCTGCGAGGATATCTTCAACGCCACGGTAGCGAATTGGTAAATTATGAACGGCACAACGATAGACTTACATAAACTCACTCTCGAGGAGCTCTCGGGGGTGGTGAACATATACCCCTGGTTCGCTGCTGCGCGAAGGGAACTGTGCCTCAGGATGGGGCCGGAGGGGCTTTCCGAAGACGGAGGACGGCTCTTTGCGGAGGCTGCGCTCTATGTCCCCTGCCGAAGGAGAATCAGCGAAATTGCCTTGCGTGGAAAGGGAGTTTCCGCCTCGGCCCACAGGGACACAGATGTGGAGGAACTTCTGAAATCCCACGCCGAGAATGCCGCCAAAGGCGTTGAAAGCGAGGGAAGGACCGAGCCTACGGGCTACAGGAGAGAAGTGAGGATAGTCGGAGGGGACTATTTCTCCAGTGACGACTACGCCTCCGTGAAGGAGAATGTGGACACTGCCGGGATGTTCAAAAACATATCCTCTGAAGAGAGCAGGGGAACGGAGGAGAAGAGAGCGGGGATCCAGAACCTCGGGTTCTACACCGAAACCCTCGCTGCGATTTATGCCGAACAGGGCTATTTTGAGGAGGCCAAATCAATTTATTCACAACTAATTTTGGCATATCCGGAAAAAAGTGCTTACTTTGCATCCCTTATTGAAAAGTTAGACGGAAGATAAATACCGGTTACCTCTGTTTTCCTCTGATTTTCGAGGATAGATTGCTTTTTGAAGAGGGAGTTTAGCGGGCTAAATGACCGATGAAAAAAGGAATATAGACCAAAAAGAAATAAAAAAGTATAAACAATATGAAGGCATTATTCATAATTCTCACAGTGCTTGTAATCCTTGCAAGCATCCTGCTTACAATCGTCGTCCTGCTTCAGAACAGCAAGGGAGGCGGACTCGCAAGCAACTTCACAACCGGCAACCAGACTTTCGGCGTCCGTCAGACCGCTGATATGCTCGAGAAACTCACCTGGGGACTCGTCGCTTTCATCTTCGTCGTTTCTGTGGTGACCACTTTCATCCCGCACATCAACAACAGCGGCAACATCACCGACCAGATTGACACCGAGATTGCGGCTCCCGCTCCTGATTTCGAGGGTCAGCCGGCCGACACCACCGCAGCTGAATAAGCCCGGGGCCGTCTGAGACGCCAACCGCTGGCAGTCCCCTCAAGGCTACAGGAGGCCGATTTTCTCCGGAGAGATTAACGCTAACTGACAAAATGTCAGTGTTTTCCGCATAGGAATATAATTTGGATTTCATAAAGCCGTCTGCTCAAGCGAGCAGGCGGTTTTTATGTTTAACCCAAGTGGCCTCACCGCAGCGCAAGACACTGCAGGCGGCCCCAAAAAAGATTTTTAACTATGGAGAACAAGTATGAGAATCTGCAAAAATACGCCATCAACCTCAATGAGCGGGCAGCCCAGGGCAAACTGGATCCGGTCATCGGGCGTGACGAGGAAATAAGAAGGGTTCTCCAGATTTTGTCGCGGAGAACGAAAAACAACCCTATACTTGTGGGCGAGCCGGGTGTCGGCAAGACCGCCATTTCGGAAGGCATCGCCCAGAAAATCGTGGACGGCAACGTGCCTGAGAACTTGAAGAACAGAATAATCTATTCCCTTGACCTCGGAGCCGTGATTGCCGGAGCAAAGTATCAGGGAGAGTTCGAGGAAAGGCTGAAAGCCATTGTGAAAGAGGTGGTTGACAGCGACGGCGAGGTCATCCTTTTCATCGATGAGATTCACACTCTTGTCGGTGCGGGACGAAGCTCCGGCGCGATGGACGCCTCCAACATCCTGAAGCCGGCCCTTGCGAGGGGCGAGCTGCGCACCATCGGTTCCACCACTCTGGACGAGTACCAGAAGTACTTCGAGACCGACAAGGCGCTCGAAAGAAGGTTCCAGATGGTGATGGTGGACGAGCCTACCCCGGCGGAGTCCATTTCCATCCTGCGTGGGCTTAAAGAGAAATACGAGAACCACCACAAGGTGAAAATCGAGGACGACGCGCTGATTTCAGCCGTGGAGCTTTCCCACCGCTACATCACTTCGAGGTTCCTGCCGGACAAGGCAATCGACCTCGTGGACGAGGCGGCCTCCAAACTCCGTCTTGAGATGAACTCCGTTCCGGAGCCTATCGCGGAGCTGGACAGCAAGATCAAGCAGCTCGAAATCGAGAAGGAAGCAGTAAAGCACGAGGGAGTGTCCCTCAAACTGGACAAGATTGAAGGCGACCTTGCCGAGGCACGGAAGGAGCACGCCGCGCTGGAGAAAAGATGGGACGAGGAAAAGGGCATTCTTTCCGAAATCCAGAGCGCGAGGGCGGAGATAGAGCAGCTTAAAATCCAGGCCGCCGCTGCCGAAAGGAGCGGAGACTATGGAAAGGTGGCCGAAATCCGCTACGGCAAGATGGCAACTCTCCAGAAGAGGGTCGATGAGCTCACGGCTAAAAAGGCCGCAATCAAGGACCCTATTCTCAACGAGTCCGTCACCCCTGCCGACATCGCCGAAATCGTGGCCCGCTGGACCGGCATTCCTGTGAACAGGATGCTGGAGAGCGAGAAAGAGAAACTCCTCAGAATGGAAAGCGAACTGCACAAGAGGGTCATCGGACAGGACAAGGCCATCAAGGCGGTTTCCGATGCGGTGCGCCGCTCAAGGGCAGGTCTGCAGAACGAGAAAAGGCCTATCGGTTCGTTTATGTTCCTCGGAACCACGGGCGTGGGCAAGACCGAGCTTGCGAAAACTCTTGCGGAGTTCCTGTTCAACGACGAGAATATGATTACCCGAATCGATATGTCCGAGTACCAGGAGAGGCACTCAGTGAGCCGACTGGTCGGCGCGCCTCCGGGATATGTGGGCTACGACGAGGGCGGTCAGCTCACCGAGGC
>CAVAMP010000020.1:0-44567 GCA_963589825.1 Flexilinea sp.
AGAGGAGCCTCGTAGTTTGTTTTCTGTTCCATTTGCATAGTTTATTGGTTTATAATTGCTTACCACGTACACTGGGGGCAAAGGTACACAGAATTTGGTGATTTACAAGAGATAATGTTGAATTTCCGGGAAAATGTGCCCCGAAGGGGCTCCCCTCGCCTTTTAGTCGAGGTAGAGCCAGTTGAGGTCCACGCGTCCGCTGCGGAGCTGAAGACGGATTGTGTGCTTTCCTTTAGTCAGCGTCAAGTCTTCAATCCATTTGCATTTCCACTCCGGGGTCTTTTCAAACTCCACCACCTGCTGATCCCCTCCGTCAACGGTGAGGACCATCTTTCCGCCGAGAAGCTCAGAGGTGTAGCGGGCCGCGAGGGCGTAGGTGCCGTCCTGGGAGACTTCCACCTGATACTCGGCCCAGGCGCCCTCCACATTGCAGAGGACCATCAGCTCTCCGAAGACATCCGTGCACGGACGCACCTTGAAGACCTCGTTCCAACCGGTCTGCGTGCCGGACATATTGTGGGCTACGTAGTGCGCGGCAGGGATAGGCTCGTGGCGGGTGTACCAGCAGTTCTTGTCGAAAGAGGAGAAATTCACATACAGCTTGCCGAGCGGGGTGAGAGCGGGAGCCTTCGTGTCGGTGTTGAGAAGGGAGATTGCCGCCCAGCTTCCTGAGCCGCGGGTCATAAACCAGCTGTAACCCTCAACGCCGGTGTCGCTTTCGAGCATATTCAGCACGTCGGACATAAAGGAAATCTGGTCGGACTCGCTGTTGGTGATGCTGCCGTTGGCGTGGCAGAACTCGGTCATAAAGACAGGTTTTCCGTACTTGTCGAAGCGGCGAATCATACTCCTCATCGCTGCGGCAGACGGCATATAGCAGTGAAGTGCAATGGCGTCGAACGCGTCGGAACCGATGCCGTCACAGGCGATGAATTCGTCCAGCCAGACAACAGGGTCGCTGTAGCCGGAAAGGGTGCCGTAGTTAAGGGCCGGCGAAGCGAGGCTCATCCCGATGCTCTTTGAGAAGGCGCGGAGCTCAGGCCAGGTCTTGGCGGCCACCGACGGGACCATATTCGCCTGGTCGGTGAGGTTCGGCTCGTTGTAGCCCAGAATCCATCCCGTAGCGGGATAGTCGTTCTTGAGGCGGGCGATGTTGTCCTTGTTGAGCCCTGCGTTCCAGACCATCGGGTAGAAGGCGAGGCCTGAGGCGTACATCTCGGAAGCGAAAACAGGGTAGTTGTGAGACCAGTTGTAGTCCCAGCTGACGCCCTCCCCCAGAAGAGTCGCGTCGGAAGCCATCTGAAAGTTGCCGGCAACTCCCCTCTTGACGCTTTTGGCCTGCCGGGTCGGGATGGAAGCGACATTGAAGTCGGTCGGATGGCCCGCAGGGTCAAGGGAGCCGATTGCGGAAGAGGTGTTGAAATCAAGGATGGCGCTGTAGCCCGTCATCTCCACGACGGCGACTGCACAGTAGTCCACCCCCATCTCCAGATTGCTCACGCTGATGCTGTGCTCTCCGGTGGCATATTCCGCGTCACTGGGGATGCGGGATGCACGGTAATCCGCCTTCGGAGTGACATAGAGGCAGTACTCTGTGTCGGAGTCGGACGGGGAGGCAAGGACGGTTGCGCTCGTGGGGCCGAGGGACGAAAGTGAGACATTTATGCTGAAGCCGTCCCCCGCAGGAGCGGTCTGACACGAAATGAGTGCAAGTAGGCCTGCAAGATAAGAGAGTCTGAAGATGTTTTTCATTTTAAGGTTTTTTTCAATTGAAAGAGGCCGGCCCAAAGCCATTTTTGACTTCCTGGCCGACCCCCTGTTATACAGTAGACTGGCTATTCCGCCTGACTATTTTGCTTTCTTATAGAAGAACACAGCGTCAACATCAAGCGTAGCGGCTGCGACATCAGTTCCCTGAGTGAAAGCGATAATATTGCCGACTGCAGAACTGTTGTACTTGTCACCTGCCATAAACACTGCCATAGGGATTTCAATTTCGTGCCACTCACCGTCTCTCTTGAAGCCGTAGAGGGTGTTTTCGTCACCGATGACAACGCCTGTACCATCACGGACAGCGACAGTGTAGCCGCCCTTGTCAGTTGATTTCATTGCGAAATGTAAAGTGTAGTCGGAAGTAAGGCCGTTGAGAGCTGCAAGACGCTTTGCTGACTCAGCCTTCTCTTCGTCGGTAAGACCGGCATCAAGACGGTAGCAGTAGCCGAACCAGCCCATACCGTAAGCGGCAGTCTTGGAGATGCACAACCAGTCTTCAACGACTCCGTATGAGTTAGGACCTGATGCCGTGCCCCACTGAGTATAGCTAGGACCGGCACCCCAGTCGTCGATGAAGATTGTTCCTGTATTAGGGTCGCCGTAGGCTCCGTCAGAAGGCATATAGTAGGAAATCTTGCTTGAGATGCTGTTGCGGGTGGTCTCGTCCATAGCGATGATGACGTAGTCGCTTCCCTGAAGGCTCTCGTATGTCTTGGTAGCCTTGTCAGTGACGAATTCCTTGGTCTTGAAGCCGGCTGAAGCTGTGTAAACGGCTGCGATGTACTCGGTGTCGGACTTGAGGGAAGTGAACTCCTCGGTTGCGTTGCCCTTGAGGGTCTTTGCATCCTCGGGAACGGCCTCTTTGTAGGAAGCGCTCTCGACAACCCAGAGCTGATACTCAGTGGCCTTGTCGGTCACCTCGACAGAAACTGTTGCACTGTTCTCGGTAGGGGTCACCTTGATGGTGCAGGCGAATTTTGCATCCTCTCCGCTCTTCTTGCAGGAAGCGAAGGAAAGAATTGTCGCTGCGCAAAGCAGCATAGAAATGATCTTTTTCATAATTTGTAAAAATGTGGTTTATAAATGTTTATAAAGTTTCAATCCAAGGGGGCCTTCGGGGATATACGATCCAGGTCGAACTAATCAGGGGGACCTTTGGAGGCATAGCCCCGCTCAGGGCTAATATCCAGGGTTCTGCTCCAGGCCCGCGAGCCGCACTTCCTCCTGCGGGATAGGCATCAGGGCGTGGTAGGGCTGGAACTCGCACATATCGTCGCCGTCAAGAAGCTCGAAATGGGTCTTGTCGATGGTGGAGATGAACGGATATTCGGCCTTGAGGGCGTCCCAGTTCTTAATTTGGAACTTCTGCCTGTAGGCGTTCATAGTCTCCTTCACGATTCCCCAGCGGCAGAGGTCGAACCAGCGGTGTCCCTCCATCGCGAGCTCCACCCTTCTTTCGTGGCGAAGGGCCTCGCGGGTAGCCTCGACCTCAGGGAGGGAGGCGCTTGCGCGGTGGCGGATGTCGTTGATATAAGTCTTCGCCGTGGAGAGGTCAGTTCCGCTCTCGATTGCGGCCTCGGCATACATCAGGAGCACGTCGGCATAGCGGATTTCCTTCCAGTTGAGCCCTGCGCGGGAAGCGTGGCTAAGGTCAGGAAGGTCGAACCGGAGTCCTTTGGCCGTTGCCTCGGCTGAGGCGGGATAGGTCTCCATCTGGTACTTGCGGTTGTAGAAGTAGTCGGCGTAGTGGATTTCCGATGTCTCGTTCTCAACCTCCGACGGGAGCTGCTCGAGTATGGTCCAATCCCTTCTAGGGTCCCCGCTCTCGAACTCGGCGTAGAGGTCCCAGGTCGGGCGGTCATATCCCCAGCCGGAAACTCCTCCCACAAGGGCTGAGCGCGGCCTCATCATAATCTGGGTGAAGGTGCCTCGGGTGTAGCCGAATCCGCCGTAGTCCGAATACATATCGTTCACATAGTTGATTTCAAACACGGACTCCTCATTCCACTCGTTCTCAAGAAGGAACTGGGAGAAATAGTCAGGGACGAGGCTGTACTCTTTGGATGCGATGAGCGTCTTTCCCCATTTGAGCACCTCGGAGTAGTTCTTCCGGTAGAGGTTCACCTTCATAAGAAGGGCCTCGGCGGCGCCTTTGCTTGCCCTTCCAAGGTCATCCGCGGTGTACTCGCTCTGAAGCGGGAGCACTCCCTCGGCGGCCTCAAGGTCGGAGATAATCTGCGCGTAAACTTCGTCTGCAGTTGATCTTTGCATTTTCCAGTTTTCGGAATTCACAACCGGGCTCAGAGGCATTGGCACGCCTCCGAAAAGACGGACGAGACGGAAGTAGTAGAATGCGCGGAGGAACCGGGCCTCGCCGAGGAACTGCGAGCGGTCGGTTTCGGTCATATCCTCGGGGAGATCCATAGCGGCGATGGACTCAAGAGCCTGGTTGCAGCGGGAAATGCCGATGAACTGGGCATTGTAGTAGGACTCCAGAACTCCGTTGCTGGAAACCACCTGGAACTTGCAGATGTCGTAGGCGTCGGACATATCCTTGAGGTACTCTCCGCCCTTGATGGCGTCGTCAGAGGCCACATCGCCGATGAGCCACTCGTTGCAGTAGGTGCCGCCGAGGTTCCAGGTCATAGGGACATAGCAGCCCACGACGGCCTGCTTTGCCGCATCCTTTGAGATGAAGAAGTCGCTCAGCTTGGACTCGTTCGGCTGCGGAGCCTTAAGCCAGTCGTTGCAGGAAGTAAGGCAGGCGGCCAGAGCCAGAGCGCATATTGAGAATTTTATTGCTTTCATCGTTTAGTCCTCCTTAGAAATTAAGTGATGTACCGAAGAGGAATGTGCGTGACTGCGGGTAGTTTCCCCAGTCCACTCCGCCGCCCACTTCAGGGTCGTAGCCGCTGTACTTCGTGAGGGTGAGAAGGTTGTTCGCACTGACATAGAATCTCCAGGAAGAGACGTGGAACTTCTTCGTGAAGCTGTTCGGAAGGGTGTAGCCGATCTGGAGGTTCTTCACTCTGAGGTAGGAGCCGTCCTCGACGAAACGGGATGAGGCGTCACGGTTGCGTGAGGAGCCTGCCGGGTTCGGGATGGTGCCGTCGGTGGAAGTCGCTGTCCAGACATTGCGCATAGAGGTGCTGAGGGTTGCCTGGCGGCCGTCTCCCTCGGTCTGGCGGCGGAGAGCGTTATAAATCTTGTTGCCGTACACTCCCTGAAGGAACATGGAGAAGTCGATGCCTTTCCAGCCCATGGTGAGGTTCAGGCCATAGGAGAGCCACGGGAACGGGTTGCCGATGTTCACCATATCGTCGGTGTCGATGACTCCGTCGCCGTTCTGGTCCTTGTAGCGTGCGTCTCCGGCGTGCTCGGTGACGCTCTTCACGCCCCACTGGTGCTCCACTGCTTCCTGGTCGCTCTGGTATATGCCCTCATATTCCCAGCCCCAGAGGCTGTAGAGAGGGAGTCCCTCGTCGCACATTGTGTAGCTGCCCTGCACCCTTTCGCCTCCGTTGAGGTGGGTGAGGCGGTTGCGCACGAAGGAGAGGTTGCCGTTGATGTCATAGTGGAAGTCGCCCACAGCGTTGGCGTGGCCGAGGGTTATCTCTATACCCTTGTTGCTCACGGTTCCAACGTTCATCGTGCTGGAGTAGAGGTTGCCGACAACGGCAGGGGCCTTCACTGAAAGGAGCATATCGTAGGTGTTGCGGATGTAGGCGTCGATGTTTCCGTAGAGTTTGCTGTTCCAAAAGCCGAAGTCGAGTCCGAGGTTGAACTGCTCGGTGTATTCCCATTTTCCGCCCGTGTTGACGTAGGTGATGACTGCGGCGCCAGGGGTGTAGGACGACGACCAGTCTCCGGTGGTGTTTCCGAGAGGGTAGCTTACGAAGGTTATGCCCTGCTGGATGGACTGGGTGAACGCTCCGTCGCTGACTTTGTCGTTTCCGATCTGTCCCCAGCTAAGGCGCAGCTTAAGGTTGTCCACCGTGCCCTTGGCGTTCTCCATCCAGTGCTCCTGGGAAATTCTCCATCCCAGAGCCACTGAAGGGAAGAATCCCCAGGTGTTGTTCGGGAACTTCGAGGAACCGTCGGCGCGGAAGTTCGCGGTGATGAGGTAGCGGTTGTCGTAGGCGTAGAAAACGCGGCCGAGGAAGGAGAGGCGGCGGGTTCTGGAGACGGAGTCGCTGGAGTTCTTGTCCTCGGTGGTGTTGGAGACATACCACCTGTTCGGGTCGGTCACAAGAAGGGTCGAGCCGCTGCCGCTCAGGCCATAGCTCCGGTATTCCTCAGTTGTCTGACCCACCATCACGGACACATCGTGCTTTCCGCCGAAGGTCTTCGCGAAGGTGAGGGTATTCTCATAGAACATCTCGGTGCTGTTGCCCATAGAGGCTGAGACGGAGTTCTTGGTGTTGGAGTCGTAGTCGGAGAAGTGGTATTTCTCGCGGTATGAACGGTTGGTGTAGGAGTAGCGGTTCATACTTACGCTGGACTTGAAGGTGAGCCACTCCCACGGCTTGATTTCGAGATAGACATTGCCCAGAAGCCTCTCGTCGCTGTTGCTTGGGTGGGAGGTCTCAATCTGGGTGAACGGGTTGTAGACATTGGAGTAGTTGGTGGAAGCGGCGATTTTTCCGCTTATGTCCTCCCCGCTCTTGGAAAGGGTGCCCGAAGGATAGTGGGTAGGGTCCCACGGAGCCATTGAGATGGCCTGGAAGAGCACTCCGTTGTACTCGGCGTTGTTTCCGAGCGAACGGGAACGGGAGGTGATGTAGGAGAGGTTGGTCCCGAGTTTGAGCCACTTTGTGATCTCGTAGGAGGCGTTGGTGCGCAGGGTGAGACGGTTGTAGTAGGACTGCTTGATGGTTCCGTCCTGCGCAAAGTAACCCGCTGAAAGAGAGTACTTTATCTTGTCAGTTCCTCCGTCCACGCTTATGTGGTAGTTCTGGATGGCGGCGTTCTTGTTCTGAACTTCGCTCTGCCAGTCGGTTTCCTGGGTCTCGTAGCTGAAGGTCTCCGGGGTGGCGTAGTAGTCTCGGCCGAGGCGGTAGGTCTTGAGCCAGGAGGTGAATCCGCGCTTGAGTTCCTTGCGCTCGGCGTCGGAGTTGCCGATTTTTACCATCGTTTCCACATATTCGTCCCTCTTCATAAGGTCGAGGTTTTTCCAGATGTTCTGCACGCCGCCATAGCAGTCGAAGGAGACTTTCACCTTGCCCTCGCTTCCGCTTTTGGTGGTTATGATTATGACGCCGTTCGCGCCCCTGGATCCGTAGATGGCGGCTGAGGATGCGTCCTTGAGCACCTCCATAGAGGCGACGTCGGCGGAGTTGAGGAAGCTGATGTCTTCGGTGATGACTCCGTCAACGACATATATAGGGGCGGAGTTGTTCACGGTGCCGATGCCTCGGATGCGCACCTGGGCTGCCTGGCCCGGCTGTCCGGACTGGGCGTTCACGGTGACTCCGGCAACCCTTCCCTGCATCGCCTGGTCAACTGTTGCGACCGGAGCGACTTTGAGCTCGTCTGCAGTGATGGATGAAACCGCACCTGTCACATCGCTTCGCTTGGTGGTACCGTAACCGATGGCAACCACCGCGTCAAGCGAGATGGCGTCGGTTTCGAGAGCGACGTTGAGATTGGAACGGCTTTCGTTTACCGTGACTGTTTTTGAGATGTAGCCGAGGCAGGAGTATTCGAGAACGGTGCCCGGCGCGACGCTGATTTCGTAGGAGCCGTCCGTCTGGGTCATCACCGCGAGGTTGGCGCCCTTTGCGACCACGGCCGCATAGTCAATCGGCAGTTTCGTGGTGGCGTCGGTGACAAAGCCCCGGATTTTTACGCTCTGGGCCGAGGCGCAGTAGTTCTGCCCCCCCCAACAACTGATAATCAGCGAGATAAGGCCGATTATTAACGCGTACCTTTTCATTTCCATTTGTTTTAGTGTCTATAATCGCTCCGAAGAGAGCCTTGCGGCATCAGTTCCTATGAAGGTTCATCCCTTGCAAGGAAGAGTCCCCCTGGGGGTCTTCGGAATGTGAAGGCAAAAATAGCACATTCACCCCCAATGCTGAGCACATATTAATAAAAAAGTTAACTCACAAAAATACACACCATTGAGTATCAATGCGTTACAAATCACTTATTTTACTCCGCAAGATGCCCACGGACCGGGCGGAGGCTTTAATGTGAAGGGGTTACAGATTGTTTATAAGAGATGCAAAGACGCTGCGCTCTTCGTCGCTGAGGAACTGCGCGCGAATCGGGAGGTAGAACATCCTCTCCCGAAGGCTCGGGGGAACGGCGGCGCAGTCGCGCACCCTCTGGTAGTCCTTTTCCGTTGTCATCACGACGGAAGTGGGCTGGGCCTCCGCTGCCGAGGCCACGCTCTCAAGGTCGCGGCGGGTGTATTTGTGGTGGTCGGCGAACTGGAGATGTCCGACGAGGCGGTAGCTGAGCCTGAGTTGGTCGGAAAAAGCCTTGTCGGAAGCGATGCCGCTGAACATCACCGCCATCTTGGAGTAGAGGTAGCGGCTGTTGCCCTCAGGGAAGACAGGCTGAGCCTCGTCGTAGGTGATTTTCGTGAAGAAAAGATATTGCTTGTGTCCGTTGTCAGTGTCTCTCCAGCCGAAGCAGTCCTTCTGGTTGTAACGGCACACTCCGAGCGAAAGCGCCCACTGATCCTTCTCCCACGGGTTCATCTCCCACGGACATTTGGTCACTATCAGCACATCCGCCGCGCCAATCCTCTCAGGAAGGTCGCGAAGGCTTCCGAGCGGAAGCAGTTTGTCGGAGAAAACCGGGCGGTTATAGTCCACCAGAACAACGGAAAGATTCGGCCGCAGAGCCCTGAACTGAAAACAGTCGTCAAGAAGCAGCACATCCGCCCGAGGGAAGTCCTTAGTGCGGCATTTGCGGGATTTTTTCGATGAAAGGAACGCGGCGGGGTCGGCGAGAATCCTGCAGGCCCTCACCCTGTCCGAGTCCACAGCCACCGTAATCCCCGGGAATTTTTTCTTTATCTGCAGAGGCTCGTCTCCGAAATCCCTCGCAGAGCCGTCAGCCTGAACGATCTGGAAACCCTTCAGCCTCCTTTTATACCCCCTCGAAAGCACCGCGATGCTCTTTCCGCCGAAATTCGCGCTGTGAAGAAGCATCCGGATCACCATCTCGGTGTGGGGAGTTTTCCCCGTTCCGCCGACCGTGACATTGCCGATTCCAATCGAGGGCATCGGGCTGCGGTGGACCTTGCGGAGTCCCGTGTCGTAGAGAAGGTGGCGCGCCTTGAGAGTGAGGTAATATGGAAAAAGGAGTATTTTGTCAATCATCGTTTCCTGAGGATATTTTGCGGGTGCAAATATAAGATATATAACTTATTTTTCATATACGCTCGTGGCCTCCGGAGCATAGTTTTCCCACTTTTCGGCGACATAGTCCAGTGTTTTATAAAGTTCGTCTATGTCATAGAGGGTCACCAGCTTGAGCCGGGTCTCCTTGAAGTCCGGAAGACCCTTGAAATAGCAGGAAAGGTGGCGGCGCATTTCAATCACCCCGATGTGTTCTCCCTTGATTTCTATTGACTTACGGAGGTGACGCTTTGCAAGGTCCACCCTTTCCCCGACGCTCATCGGCGGGAGAAGTTCCCCTGTCTTAAGATAGTGCTTGATCTCGCGGAATATCCACGGATGGCCAAAGGTGGCCCGTCCTATCATTATCCCGTCCACTCCATAGCGGTCGAAGGCATTTTTCGCATCCTCGGGGGTCTTTATATCCCCGTTTCCTATTATCGGGATATGCATCCGGGGGTTGCGTTTCACCTCCCCGATGAGGGTCCAGTCGGCCTCGCCCTTGTACATCTGGCAACGCGTGCGCCCGTGGATTGTGAGGGCCTTGATGCCCGCGTCCTGAAGCCTTTCGGCAAGTTCCACGATGATTTTCGAGTCCTCGTCCCAGCCCAGGCGCGTTTTCACGGTGACCGGCTTTCCCACGGCCTCAACAACTCTCCGGGTGATGTCCACCATCTTGTCCGGCTCCCTCATCATCCCGCTTCCGGCTCCGCGCCGCGCAATTTTGCTCACCGGGCAGCCGAAATTGATGTCAATTACATCAGCTCCGTGCGTTTCGACAAGCTCAGCGGCCCGGTCCGCCATCACGGCAGCATCCACCATAGCCTCGGGTATGCTTCCGTAGATCTGTATGCCCACGGGAGCCTCGAAGTCGTAGGTCTTGAGTTTTTCGAGGGATTTCCGGGCGTCGCGGACCAGTCCGTCGGAAGAGATGAATTCTGTGTACATCATATCCGCCCCATATTCCTTGCAGACCCACCTGAAAGACGGGTCGGTCACATCCTCCATCGGCGCCAGAAACAGCGGCTTCTCCCCCAAATCTATATTTCCAATTTTCATCTATTCTTTGTATTGTGCGTGGCAAAGTTAAGGTTTTTTGAAGGAATTATTTTAATAAGTTGTATCTTTGCGGATTATGAAAAAGATTATTTCACAACTTGTTTGCCTTCTGGCAATTATCTCGCTTTCTTCCTGCACCGATTCGGCAGGTCCGTCAAAGAGCGGATTCAACATAAAGCTTACCCTTTCCGTCCTCGGACCCACTTCGGCCACGGTTGTGGCTACCCCTTCGGACTCGGAGATCGAGTACCGCTTCTATGTCGTTCCTAAGACCGATTACAAGTCTTCAGTCATCCCTGAGGACGCCGAGACTGCCATCGGACAGTACAAACTGACTTCCACCGGGCTGGATCCTGAGATGGACTACTATGCGGTCGCGGCGCTCCAGAGCGGATATTCCGCCATTCTCGAATTCAACACATCTTCCGCAGTCGGCTCGCTTGACCCTGCGGGGCATCCTGAGGATTTCAATATAATCTCCATCCCGATGAAGCAGAGCCGCAGCGCCAAAAGGGGCGTGTATGGCTCGATGGGGGCTTCCCTTGATCCGGCTCTTCTCGGAAAGGGCGTAAGCTGGAATGTTGACGGAACTCACGCTTATCCCGCCAGCGCGCAGAGCCTCATTGCGGGCGGAGTGACCTTCTACCCGATGGTGGCTACGGCCGAGCTGAGCAAGTCCGCCCTCACCGACATCAAGAAGAATTTCCCTTCTGCCGACTGGGTATTCGGCTACAACGAGCCGAACAACTCCTCTTCTGCCGAAATGACGCCTTCCGGCGCCGCTGCCTCCTGGCCGGAACTTCGCAATTTCACAAAGAGCCTCGGGATGAGCCTCACTTCGCCTTCCCTCATTGACGGCACCGCCTCCGGCAAAGATGACCCTGTGGAGTGGCTGGACGAGTTTATCGCCTGCGACGGAGTGGGCTCCGGTGCATTCGACGCTGTGGCGCTCCACTGCTACAAGCCTACGGCAGAGCAGATGCGGGAAATGCTGCGCCGCTTCGACAAATACGGCAAACCTCTCTTTGTCTCCGAATTCTGCCATTTTACCCTCACCATAACGAACGACACGGAAAAGCAGCTCGCCTTTATGTCCGACGCACTGAACCTTCTCGAAAGCGACTCCGCAGTCAGGGGCTACAGCTGGTATATGACCCGCGCCGAGGGTAACTGGGCGGCGATTTCGCTCCTTAACGACGATGCGAAAAAGCCGGCCCTCACGGACCTCGGAAAGCTCTATGTGAATTTCTCCTCTTTCGACAAGGACTGCCGCTATGTCCCGGGTGAGCCAATCCCTGCCGCGCATTATGCCGCGAACAATCTCTCGGGAACAACGACCGGGTGGAGCGAAGTTTTCAAGGTTCGCCCTTGCACCGACGCCTTCGGAAGCCTTATGGTCGTGTGCGACACTCCTCAAGCCTGGATGGAATATCAGGTTGAGGTAAGCTCCGACGGCCCCTACGCTCTTGCCCTCCGCTACAGCGGCGACGGAGCGAAGATGAAACTCAGCATTGACGGGGGCGAAGCTCAGACAGTTGAACTCCCCGCATCCTCCAACTGGGGTTGCAAATGGATTGAGGGTCTTGGGCTCAGCAAAGGTCAGCACACTCTCCGCCTCGCCCTTCAGAGCGGAAGCGTCAACCTCAACTGGCTGTATCTAGACTGACTTTTTATCTTCTCAGCAGCCACTCGGCAGCCGGAACTACATTGATGGTATAGCCGTCTTCCTCGATTGTCCCGTTTTCCTCGAAAGTGATGAGGGTCAGGGCTTGGCATTTCAATTTTTTCGAGGCATTCTTCAGCCCACGGATTTCCCGATTGCGGGTCTTTCCCGTTGAGATGTCGTACGACACCTGTATCAGCTCCAGGACATTTCCGTCTTTCGCTATGACAAAATCAACCTGAGAGGATGCTTCCTTGTAGTAGAAGACATCGCAGAATAGGGGTTTGTAGCGGCGAAGCAGCTCAATGCACACGGCATTTTCCAATTTCCATCCGAGATTTTCCAACGACAGATTGTCTTCGCGCTCTGTAACAAACGCAGTATCTACGACATAGGCCTTCTCATTTCTCACCCGGTCTCTACTCTTATATGAGAAGCGGTTTACGCCTACCAGCAGAAAAGCCTCTTTTAGGTAAGAGTAGTAGTTTTCAGCCGTATGGTTTGACACCCCGAACAATTCGCCGATGGTCTTTGCAACAAATTCCTGACAGTAATTGTCTGAAAGATAAGCTGCGATTCTTCTCAGAACTTCCACATTCCGGATTTTGAAGCGCTGTGCTATGTCGTTCCTGATAATGGCGTTCAACAGCCCGTTTATGTAGCCTCTGCGGTTGCTCTCATTGAAAAGTTCCGGAAATCCTCCTTTCGCCAGATATTCATTTAGAGCACTCTTGCGAAGACCTTTCGCTTTCGTCGACAGCGAGTTCGTGTCCGTCTTCTTCATCTTGCAGTATTCCGAAAATGAAAAAGGATAGAGCGCTACCGTGTTGTTCCTTCCAGTGAGGTGCGTGCTCAGTTCTGTGCTGAGCAATTTTGAGTTGGAGCCCGTAATGAAGATGTGCATCTTGTGCCGAAGAAGGCGGTTGACAAAGAGCGGCCAGCCGTCAATGTTCTGTATCTCGTCGAGGAACAGATATTTGAAATCCCCGTATGTCATATACAATGCCTCAAGCAGACAATCCAAATCGCTCGCGGTCATACCTGCCATTCGGTTGTCGTCAAAGTTTACATAGGCGAATTCAACCTTGTTCCGTTTAAGAAACATTTCGCACAAAGTGGATTTACCGCATCTTCTGACCCCGATTACTACCTGGGCCAGGCTGCTTTTCAAATCAAGCTGTGATTCCTCGGGACGCGGACATAACTCCGAGCAGTCATTCCCCAGCAGCTCCTCACGCTGTTCCGCAACGATTGACAGTAATGTTTGTGTGTTCATCATCAGACCTCCTGTTTGTTCGCAAAGATAGTCTTATTTCCATAAAACAGCAAATTCCAGCAAATCTATTTCCATAAATCGCGAATTTTATCAAATTTTATTTCCATAAATCACAAATTCTACTAAATTTCACTTCCATAAAATCAGGGGAAGGCTAAAAAAATCCCCGCGGGCGTTTGTCTCCTGCGGGGATTTTTCTTCGGGGATGTCATTCGGGCGGCCAAGCCGTGGGACAGCCCTTCAATGGAGTGTAGACTGCTTATTATTCAGCCGTATTGGTCGTGGACTTGGCAGGTTGGGTGACCTTTACCGATTTGGTGGCCGGTGTCGCTATGTAGCCCGGGATGTTGTAGGTGGCGGTGATTGTGGCCGTGCGAGCGGCGCCGGTCTCATTGGCGGAGTAGGTGACAAGCCACCAGGTGTCGTTTGTCTTGTACTTGCAGCTGATCCAGTCGACAGCGTTTCCGTCTTCGTCAGTGACGGTGAACTTCACATTGTCGGTGGAATAGAAGATGGTGCCGTCGTAGGTTGACTCGACCCTGTTTTCGCGGGTGGAGCCGTCAACTGTGGCGTACCAGTAGCTGATTCCCTGATCCGTAGTGGCGTCAGCATTGAGAGAGAAGGACTCCGGAAGACCGCCGACGTACTTGACTTCCGGAACAATGCTGCCCTTTTCGCTGCGTACGACTGAAGCGTTCTCCAGATTGATGAACACATTGCCCACCTTGCCGTTCTCGTAGGTCTTGGCATTTGAGGAAGTAAGTGTGTACTCGGCCTTGTCGGTCGTAATCTGATAGGTGTAGGAAGTAACAGTGCCGGCAGGAAGAGAGATATAGATGCCCTTACCCTCGGTGGATGCCTTGTCCTTCGCCTCGATGGCTGCAGGATTTGTGAGCGTAACGGTTGCGGATGTTGAACCGCTCCAGATGATGGTCTCCGTCTCCGCTGCATCGTAATTTGCGCCCGGACTCTTGCGAGGCTGTCCGAGGTAGTTGTAGCCGATAAGTCCTGTGACATTGGAAGTGGAACTGATCTTTATGGCCTCCACTTTTTCTGCGGCATATTTCCCTGTGGAGGAGTAGATGAGAAAACGCTGAAGGGAGCCGACCATCTGCATCGTCGGGGTGGCCTCAGCCTCACTCACCTTGACATCCACAGCCTTGAAGCAGAGATTCGCGGCATTTACTTTTCCTATCTCAGTCTGAGTCTGGGAAGGGTTGAAGGTGTATTCGAGATTTGTTCCGGGTCCATAGAAAAATGAAACGGTCGCGCCATCTGCTGGAGCGGCGTCAAAAGCGAAAGTCGCAACTCCGGTCTCAGAGATGGAAATGGAATTTGCAGTTGAAACCGAGCCAGTGGAGATGTCAGTCCCCGCCACCATACGGAAAAGCGAGTTGTCAGTGCCTTCCCAGGACACTCCACTCCGAGCGTCTCTTCACAGAGCGACGGAGCGACATAATTCATCTGTTTCTTCTCTTTCATTTAGAGTTAATTTGATTAAACTTATTCTTTAAAGACGCCCAAGCCCCGCGAGAGGCGGAACTTGAGCGATTTGATTCAATTTTAAGCCTTTACGGCCGGCTGAGTTAGATATTCTGGAAATAGACGATGGTTGAAAGCACGTTGCCGCTTCCGTCCTTCGTCTGAAGCTTGAATGTGCGGCGAGCACCGGTAGTGTTCTGCGTGAGGACTATGCGGACATAGATTGCCGCGCCGCTGCCCCAGATCTGGAGAGTTACAAACTGTTTCATCTCCTCGACCGTGGTAAGAGGGTCGGTCCCGGGAACCTGGACGTCAGTGCTTTCAAGTTCGAGGAAAGAGAACGCATAGTTCAGCATTTCCTGCCCGAGTTCACTTTGGGCCAAATTTTCCATCTCAGTCCCGGCGGTGTATGTCTTGCCGTCAATCGTCACATTTTCAAAACGATACCAGTCGCCGACAGAGCCTGCCGCAGAACCGAAACCTGTGCCGGTGGACTTGTCAACAGCATTGTTAAACAATGTGTATGAGAAGGTATGCTCACCCGTCTCGCCACTGTCTCCGCTGTCTCCACCTTCACCGCCGTCGCCGCTGTCAGGATTTTCACTCTCGCCAGTGCCGGCGTCCTGATGGACATTGATCCAGTTCTTGGACCGGGTGCCCTTGTACTCCATATAGACTTTTGCGGCACGCTCGGAAGTGGTGGTGTTCTTCGCTATTGTGATTCTGAAGTTATAGTTGGTTGTATTCTCCCAGTCTGCCGTAATCCAGGAAAGGTCTGCGCCTTCATCACCCGCAACTACCAGTTTGCAGTCGTCAGCATTCATCGTGACTGCCTCGCCGCCGCAAGTTGCGGTTGTAACGCCGAGCAGGAGAGTGTGAGCCTGCGCATCAACATTCTGGGCAGCCGTCTGGTTGCCGGTTACCTGAGTTGAGAATATCACATCGTTCTCAGTGGAAGCGAACGTTCCCTTGTCGAGATTGAGTGCGATGTTGTGGATTGTGCCTGCCTTGAACTCCACAGCGGAAGACGGAGTGAAGGTGTAGGCGCCCTTGTCGGTAGTCACGGTGTAGGTCGTGGTCGTTGACGCTGCCGGGATGAGACCGAGGTAGATGCCCTTCGTGTTGTCCTTTGAGGTGACCCCGCTAAGGTCGAACTGCTCGCTGAGAGTCACCGTTGCGGTCTTTGAGACCTCGCCGCCGTTAAACTCATAATTTCCCTCGTTTGACCAGTTCACAATGGCGACTCTAGCTCCCGAAATTGCGACATCGGAAGTAACGGAAACAGATTTCACCTTGTCTGTCTTACCATTTGAAGAATAGACGAGGAAACGCGCGAGGGAGGAAATCATCCTCATAGAAGCGGAGTACTCGGAAACTGTGCTGCTGAGCTCAATCGGAGCTTTGCCGACCATTGCGACCTTTCCGTCAGCGCCGTCCATCTCCCCTGCCGCAGCCTGAGTCTGGGCGGAAGCGATGTTGAAATAGATTGTGGAGCATCCGTCGTTCACTCCGGCATTCACTTTCGGGTAACTTGCCAGAAATTTCGTAGCTTCTGAGTTTACTTCACCGGTAAAGACTGCCGTGCCGTCAGTGGCGATAGTAAGGCCCGTGGAAGCGTTGACCCCTCCCTTGTTGTCGAAGAGGCCGAGTTTGGTTGCATCGGAGGATTCCCACTGGAGTCCCTCGCCGTCCTTCCAGTTTGACTTTGAAGCGACTGCCTCGCCGTTTTCAAGGCTCACGCTCGCTGCAATCTTGATTGTTCTTGTAGAGTCCTTTGCAGCAGGTTCATCCATTTTGTCGGAGCATCCTGCCACTGTGCCTGCCGCCACCATAAGGGCGAAGGCCCAAAGTTTCATTGTCTTTTTCATAGCCCGGTCCTCCTATTCAAATTCGCCGTAATAGTCGCTGCCGATTGTAAAATCAGCCGACGAATAGCCTGCATCTTTCCATTTTCCCTCAGGGACGGAAGATGCAAATCCGTTTTCGAGTTCAAGGTTCAGAACCCTGACATCCGGGGATGCGTAGGCCGCGCCCCGCTTGTTCAACATAGTGATTTTCATAATTTTAGCTAATATTATGTGTATATACTTTCTTTTATGTTTCAGCCTCGGGGGAGGAGGGACCTCCCCCCCGATGTGCCGCTATTTTTTCTGATAAACCCTCACATAGTCCACATACATTGACGCCTTGCTGCCCTCGGAAGGAAGCGCCGTGATGGCTGAAGGATCAAGTATGCCGGTAAAATAGCCTCCCACCGCCATATTGAAGATTATGAAGAAGTCGTGGTGGAAATAGTAGCCCACTCCCCAGTCGTCGCTCTTGTCAACGATGTCCATCGCGTAATACGGCTCGGCCTCCGGATGGGTGTCGCGGTCAAGATACATCTTTATGCTCTCCTCGGTCCAGACGATTGTGAAAAGATGGTACTCATCGTCCTGGATTGCGTAGGAATTGGTCGTGTGCTTCGCGTAATTAGGGTATGCGGAGCCCTTGTAGTAGCCCCAGTGGCACGCTCCGTTGAAGTAGCGGTCCTGCGTGCCGGAAGAGATGCCCGTAGCATTGCCGCACTCCATAATGTCGATTTCTCCGCAGCGAGGCCAACTGTTTGTCTTATAGTCGGCTCCGAGCAGCCAGAATGCAGGCCAGAGTCCGTTGGCGGTCTTAGGGAGACGGATGCGGGCCTCGGCGCGGCCGTAGGTGAACTCGAAATGTCCGGAGGTGTTGAGTCTGCCGGAAACGAAAGATTTGCCGTTGCAGGACTCCCTGCGGGCGGTGATTATAAGTGCGCCGTTGTCGAATTTCGGGTCTTTGCCAAGAGTTATGCCGCTTTCATTGTAATACTGAAGTTCCGCGTTTCCGCCGCCGTCGCCGTTGACTTCGATTCTCCATTTGTCGGTGTCGAGAGCCTCTGCGTCAAAATCGTCGCTCCAGACAAGGGTATATCCGTCGGAATCCGGCTTCTGAGTTTCATCTGAGGAATCATCTCCCTTTCCCGAGTCATCTCCCGGGGTCTCTTCCTGATTTTTCGTGTTTTCGTCCTCCGGATGCTCAAGCGGAGAAGAGCATCCGCAACTTCCGAAAGTCAGAAGCGAGAGAATGGAAAAGGCCGCAGCCAAACGATGAGTTCCGGAGAGTAAATTGAATGAATGCATATTCTGTGTTATTAATTTGTCGTCGGTTTCCTGCCCGAGGAGCGCGGCACGCTTCCTTCCGGACACGGATGAACGCCGCAAAAGTATTGATTTGTCAACATATATTATATAACTTTGCTCTCACAAAAACTCAACAAGAGTAAAATTCAGCTCTCACAGGGCTTTGATTCAAATGCCTGCAAAACAGCATTTTATGGCCCAGAGGGCGCTACAACAAAGAAAAACACTAATAATGACAAAACTCAACAGAGCCGTCTTCGCCACTCTTTTCGCCTCAGCGCTGCTTCTCTTCTCCCCGGGCCTCGGAGCCTACAACCCTTCGGTGCGCTACTTCGACAAGGACGCCTACCGCGCCGCCACCCAGAACTGGGCGGCAGAGTGCAACAGCGAACGGATTGCCTTTTTCGCCAACAACAGCGGAGTGCTCATCTTCGACTCGGCCGAGTGGAAAACGGTCCACAACCACAACCGCACCAATGTCCGCTCCCTCTGGTTCGACAGAGAGGAAAACGTCCTCTACGCCGGCTCCACCAACGAGCTGGGAAAAATCTCCGCCGAGGGCGGCTCCCTCAGCTACACATCCCTTCTGGACACACTTGGAGTGACCGTTTCGGAGGTGTGGAACATAGGAAAGATTGACGGAAAACTTTTCTTCCAGGACGACAGGCACATCTATGTATTTGAAAACGCCGGGGACGCGGAAGGGGCTGGAACGGGCCTCAAGACCTACCGCTTCGACGACAGGATCTTCTGCTCGGAGGTCATCGGCGGGGAGTTGCTCATCTATGTGCACGGACTTGGCTGCCTCAGGCTCACGGACGGGGCATTCGAGGCCATCCGGGGGACAGAGCCGCTGAAGGATTTCCGGGTATGCTCCATTCTGGAGGCCGGGGGCGGCTCCCTTATGTTCATAACCCGCGAGAACGGTGTCTTCCGCCTCCGGGACGGCAGGCTCAGCCCCGAGACTCTTCCGTTCTCGGAGGAGCTGAGGGAGAACATAGTCTACACCGCCGCGTCCGACGGCTCAACAATAGCCTTTGGAACTGTCTCCAACGGGGTTTATATCCTCAACAGCGAGAGCGGAGAGTGGTACAACATCAACATAGACTCGGGTCTTGGGAACAACACGGTGCTCAATCTCCGCTTCGACCCCACGGGGAACATCTGGGTCTGCCTTGACAACGGCATCGCCTACATAAACCTCACGGCGGCGGAAAGGGATCTTTTCGGCAAGGACGAGCTCTACGGCACAGGGTACGCCGCGGCTCTGTGGAAGGGGCAGCTCTATCTGGGCACAAACCAGGGCCTGTTCCGCACCCCGTACCCTATATCCCCGAACGGGGAATACAGCAGGGTGACACGGCGGGTGAGCCAGGTGTGGGACCTCAGCATAATAGGCGGAGACCTTTTCTGCTGCCACGACGGCGGCGTATTCATACTTTACGCTGACGGAAGCACTCAGGACATCCCTCTCGGGGGCGCGTGGAAACTGGAGTCTCCTCCTGGAAGAGAGGATCTTCTTGTGGGGAGCAGCTACGACCGCTTTTTTACCCTTCGCCGCACAGCCTCCGGGAAGTGGACTTTCTCGCATTTTATCAAGGGCACCATAGACCCGAGCAAGGCTTTCTGCTTCGACGCGAAGGGGCGGATGTGGCTCTCGCACTGGGTGAAGGGACTTTTCAGAATATCATTCGATGAAGAGTACACCACGGTGCTCTCCAATGTGTATTTCAGCACGCTCAACGGCTTCCCGACCCCGGCGAACAACATCCCGAACAGGCTGGACGGCAAGATAATCTTCTCCACCGAGGGCGGGTTCTACTCCTACGACGACGCACTTCAGAAGGCCGTTCCAGTGGACAGCCTCAACTCCCGCTTCACATTCTGCCCGGTTGTCGCCACTGTCCTCAGACTCCCCGGCGGCGATGCCTTCTATTCCTCCGGCGCCCTTCAGGCTCTTGGGTACAAGGACTCCACGGGAAATCAGAAGATAGACTCGCTTTCACTGAAATACCTCGTCGGAAGGCGTCCGCTGGGCTTCGAATGCAATCTTCCGCTTGAGGACGGACGGCTTCTGCTGAACACTGAAAAGGGATTTTCAATCATCGACACCGATGCCATAAAGAATCGCGGAACGGAGGACAGCCCTCTTATAATAAGGAACATCACCAGCATCCGCGGCGCCGAGGAACACGGAATCCTCGACAATTACTCCGCAGCTCCGCTTCCGGAAATAGTCCTCAGCCCCGAAGAGAACACCCTCAAGTTCACATTCCTGATGGTGGAGCCGAGAATGAGCGACGCGGTGGCCTACAGCTGCGTTCTCGAAGGGTACGACTCCGACTGGTCGCGCCCTGGCTTTGGCGGCACCAAGGAATATACCCACCTCCCTTACGGCTCCCACCGCCTCAAGGTCCGCGCCTACAACATCCTAACCGGACAGACGGCCGAGACCGCGGTGGACTTTCACATCAGGTGGCCGTGGTATCTGAGCTGGTGGGCGATTGCGCTCTATGCTCTGCTCTCCGCCCTTCTTGTCTTCGCTCTCGAAAGAGCCGCACGGAGTCTGTACCGGCGCCGTCTTGCGGAAGTCGCGGCAAAAAAGGAGAAGGAGATGGAGGAGAAGAGGATGAAGGAAGACCTTCTCACAAAGGCGAACGAGCTTGCCACCTCCACAATGAATCTCCTCCGCAAGAACGAGGAACTCATTGACATTCAGGAAGAACTGGGCAAGGTGGAGCGGATGGTCCGCACGGAGGAAAAGAGCGAGAAGATACTCTCCCAACTGGGCGAAATCAGGGACGGGATTGACAGCAACATCCGCCACGACGAGGATTGGAAGCGGTTCGAGAAGAACTTCGACATCGTCTATGACGAGTACCTCACGCGGCTCGGAAACGCCTACCCGGAGCTGACCCTGGGCGACAAAAAGCTCTGCGCCTACCTCAAGATGGGACTTTCGAGCAAGGAAATCGCGCCGCTTATGAACCTTACATTCCGAAGCGTGGAGATGACCCGCTACCGTCTGAGGAAGAAACTCGACCTCTCAAGAGACCAGAACCTGATAGATTTCCTGCAGAAATTCTAAAATTTCCTCGCCCGGGAGCCGAAATATCACTTCGGAGAGAGTTTTTCTCCCCGATAATTGCTAAATTTGTGGGTTTGCGCCCCAAAAGGGGTATTCCCTTGCAGGAATTGCCGCCCGAGGCGCAGCACTAAGCTTATTAAAACGCACAAGATATGATTAAACCGGCGAAAAGGACTGAGGTGGTCAAGGAATACTACTTCTCCCGCAAGAACAAAGAATTGGCAGCAGTTAACGCATGGAGGGCTTCAAAAGGCGAAAAACCAGTAATCAGCCTCGGAATCGGAGCTCCGGACAGGATGCCACCGATGGCTGCGATTGAGGCTCTGGGCGAATGGGCCCGCAAGAGCGACTCCCACGTCTATCAGAACTATAAGGGGCTTCCGGCTCTTCGCAAGGCATACGCCGAGTGGTACAAACGCTACTACAATGTGGACCTCGACCCTGACTGCGAAATCCAGCCGCTTGCAGGCTCGAAGGAAGGTATCCTTCTTCTTGCCCTCTCGTTCATCGACAAGGGCGACAAGGTTCTCGTTCCTGACCCGGGCTACCCGACCTACACCTCCGCTCTCGAACTCGTGGAGGCCGACATCGTGACCTACGACCTTCTGCCGGAGAACGACTGGTGCCCGGATTTCGAGGCACTTGAAAGGATGGACCTGAGGGGCGTGAAGATGATGTGGGTGAATTACCCTTCTATGCCTACTGGAAAGGCCGCTTCGGAGGATCTGTACCGCCGGATTGTGAAATTCGGTCTTGAGCACGACATTCTCATCGTGAACGACAACCCCTACAGTTTCATTCTCACCGACAAGCCGCTTTCAATCCTTTCCGTTCCGCGCGCAAAGGAGTGCTGCATAGAACTCAATTCACTGAGCAAGGCTCACAATATGTCCGGATGGCGAATCGGAATGGTTGCGGGCGACGCTTCGCTCATCGCATCGGTTCTGAAAGTAAAGTCCCAGATGGACTCGGGTATGTTCAAGCCTATGCAGATGGCTGCCGTCGCGGCTCTCTCCCAGGGTTCCGAGTGGTTCGAGCAGCTTAACGCCGGCTACAGGGAAAGAAGAAAGATTGCGGGCGAGATTATGGAGGTTCTCGGCGCTGAGTACCCTCACGACGGCACCGGACTTTTCGTCTGGGGAAGAGTGAAGGGAGACAATCCGCTGCTTTCCAGGACCGCTGAGACAGAAGTGCTTGCGTCCGAGGCAGGAATTTCTCTGAGCGCTCCGGAGAACGGAGTGGAGAAGAGCTACGGCGAGAAGATTTCCGACTACCTTCTCTACAAGACGGGCGTGTTCATCACTCCGGGCTGCATTTTCGGCAAGAACGGACGCGAATACATCCGCATCTCTCTCTGCGCCAACGCGGAGAAACTTTCCGAAGCCCTCTCTCTGGTAAAATCCGTACTCTAAGAGTGAGTGGTTAGAAGGGGCTAGATTTATATATAAATGACTCAAGTTTCGCGTGCGAAACTTGATAAGGGCTTCTGCCCGCCGGCCCAGGGGGCCGTAAAAAATCCCCCTGACAGGGGGTGCAGGGGGTTCAGATAAAAAAATGCGGGAGGATTTGTGCGAGAGAATAAGTGCGTGGGATTTGAGAGCTTGATTAGAGGGATATGGTTTATATAAGTTAGATACTTGCATAAGTTAGATACTTGCATAAGTTAAATAAGGTATATCGTTTATGAGGGTCGGGATTATAGGACTCGGGCTCATCGGTGGCTCGATGGCGATTGACCTGAGGCGCCGGGGCTATGCTTCCACGGTGCTCGGGGTGGAGAAAGAGAGCGTGAACGCCGCGGCGGCGGAGAAAATCGGCCTTGTGGACAAGGTCGTTCCGCTGGAGGAGTGCATCCGGGAGTGCGACCTGCTTGTGCTCGCAGTGCCGGTCGGAGCCGCAGCACGGATGCTTCCCGAGATTCTTGACCGGTTCGGGGAACTGGAGACTTCCGGGGGCGACGCTAAAGGGCTGGCCCAAACGCCGGAAAGTGCGGCCAGGACTCAAGGGCAGGCCCTCGGGGGCGGCAAAATCGTCATCGACGTCTGCTCCACGAAGGAAAACCTCACGAGGGCCGTGGGCTCCCATCCCCTTCGCAGCCGCTATGTCGCCACCCATCCGATGGCGGGAACGGAATATTCAGGCCCGTGGGCGGCTCAGCCGGGGCTTTTCGACGGCAGGGCCTGCATAATCTGCAACGCCGAGGAGTCTGACCCCGCTGCCGTGAGCGAAGTCGAGCGGCTCTACACCGCTCTCAATATGAGGCTCATCCGGATGGACGCCGCCAACCACGATGTCCACACCGCATACGTCTCCCACATCTCGCACATAACCTCCTTCGCCCTCGCCCTCACGGTCCTGGACAAGGAAAAGGACGAAAAACACATCTTCGACCTCGCCTCCGGAGGCTTTTCCTCCACGGTCCGCCTCGCCAAGAGCAGCGCGGATATGTGGGTGCCGATTCTCTCCCAAAACAGGGAGAACGTCCTCAGGGTCATTGACACCTACATCGAAAAAATGGGAGAGTTCCGCGAGGCCATCAGCGCAGACGACTCCGAGAAAATCCGCTCCCTCATAGAGGAGGCAAATCATATAAAAAGAATCCTCAGATAAACCCGTATATTATTGATATTCGGTGGTTTATCCCAAAATAAACAATTCAAGTTTCGTCAGTGCGAAACTCAAACAGACAGACAATGAAAACAGAACTCGACATAATCCCGATAAACGAATGGGGAATGTTCCATCTCCCCCCGAGGCCCTGCGTGATTGCGGGTCCCTGCAGCGCTGAAAGCGAGGAGCAGGTGATGGAGACGGCGCGCGGACTTAAAGCGATAGGAATCAATGTGTTCAGAGCAGGAATATGGAAGCCCCGCACACATCCCGGATGCTTCGAGGGAGTGGGGACACAGGGCCTGAAGTGGCTCCAGCGGGTAAAGCGCGAACTCGGAATGAGCATAGCCACGGAGGTTGCCAGCGAAAAGCACGTCTATGACTGCCTGAAATACGGGGTGGACCTCGTCTGGATTGGCGCCCGCACCAGCGCAAACCCTTTCCTCGTGCAAGAAATCGCCGACGCGCTCACTGACACGGACATCTCAGTTCTCGTCAAGAACCCGGTGAATCCGGACATAGACCTGTGGATCGGGGCTCTGGAAAGGCTCAACAGAGCCGGCATCCGTAAACTCGGAGTCATCCACCGCGGTTTTTCCACCTCGGATAAGATAAAATACCGCAACGACCCGCTCTGGCAGTACGCCATTGAACTTCGCGCCAAGTGCCCGAATCTCCCCTTCTTCTGCGACCCGAGCCACCTCGGAGGCAGCCGCGACTACATTCTGGAAATCTCCCAGCGGGCAATGGACCTGGGACTTGAGGGTCTGATGGTGGAAAGCCACTGCAATCCGAGCGTGGCGCTAAGCGACGCCAAGCAGCAGCTCACCCCGGCCGCGCTCTCCGATATGCTTGAACATCAGTTGGTTGTGCGCGATGCCGACTCAGCCGAAGCCTCCTACAAAGACCGCCTCAACCAGCTCAGGGCCAAAATCGACGTCATCGACGAAAACCTCGTCCACGCCCTCGGCCAGAGGATGGAGGTAAGCCGCCAGATTGGCCGGATTAAAAAGGAGAACAACATAGCCATCCTCCAGACAAGCCGCTGGGACGCGGTTCTTGCCGATATGATTGAAAAAGGCAAGGAGAACGGCCTGGAAGAAGAGTTCATAAAAACAGTCTTCAACGCCATCCACGACGCCTCAGTCAAAGCCCAAGCCTAAGCTGCCGCTACAGTAATTCGTTTTGATTATGCCGGTTTGGCTTTCACTTGCTTTTTGTTCGGCCTTTCTGCTCGGCCTTTACGACGTTTCGAAGAAGGAGGCGCTGCGGGATAATGCCGTGCTGCCGGTCCTTTTTCTCAACACGCTTTTCGCTACGCTGATTTTCTCGCCCTTTCTTCTGGAGTCCATCTGGGACTTCGGATGGTTCCGGGGACGGGGGCTGCTGGACATCTGCGCAGCCGAAGACGCCCTCCAGGACCCTGTGCAGGCACATTTTATGGTGCTTGGCAAAGCCTGCCTTGTGCTATCTTCGTGGATTTTCGGATATATAGGCCTAAAACATCTGCCGCTTACGATTGTGGGGCCTATAAACGCCACGCGGCCTGTGCTGGTGCTGCTCGGAGCGATGATTTTCTTCGGGGAGAGGCTCAACCTCTGGCAATGGGCCGGAGTGCTTCTCGCCATCGTTTCGGTGTTTCTTCTCGGCCGCTCAAGCAAAAAGGAAGCGATTGATTTCACTCACAACAAGTGGATTTTCTGCCTCGCGGCGTCGGTGCTCCTGGGAGCCTGCAGCGGACTTTACGACAAATTCATAATGCTCCGCTTCGCCCCGATTTTCGTCCAGACCTGGTTCAATCTCTACCAGTGCCTGATTATGGGCGTTCTGCTGCTTGTGATGTGGCTTCCGACCCGCAAGAAGACCACTCCGTTCCACTGGAGCTGGGCAATCCCCGCCATCTCGGTTCTCATCAGCGGAGCCGACTTTGTCTATTACACCGCTCTGAGCGAACCGGGGTCAATGATTTCGATTATCTCGCTTGTGAGAAGGGCCGCCGTAATAGTTTCGTTCCTCTGCGGCTGGCTGTTCTTCAAGGAAAAGAATCTCAAGGCCAAGGCTTTCGACCTCGGCCTCATTATCCTCGGAATGATTTTCATTTGGATCGGTTCGATGAAATAGCGGTCCTATGGCCCGAGAGAGCGGCCTGTGCTACTATGAGAGCGGACTTTTAGCCGCGCAGCCTGCCAATGGCCTCTTCCACTCTGCAGCGAAGTTCAGCGAGCGAGCAGTCGTTTTCGATTACCCAGTCAACCTCGCTGCGGTGGGATTCCAGCGGAGACTGAAGTCGGAGGCGGGAGAGAACCGCTTCACGGGAGCAAGCGTCGCGGGAGATGACCCTTTGAATCCTAATTTCCTCCGGCGCGTCCACCCAGAGGCAGCTGTCCCAGATGCGGGGGAAAGCGGGTTTGTCCAGAGCCGTCGCCGACTCGAAAACGACAAAATCAGCCTGCGCCGCTGAGGGGCGGGATGCGCAATCCGCTGAGGCTGGAGCCGCTTTAGACGATGAGGCCGCCTCAGATGGAGCGAGGGATGCGCCATCCGGTGAAGCGAGGGCCGAGGCTGCCTCCGCTTTCCACCGGGAAAAATCCTCCACAAGAGCGGGGAAAACGATGCCCTCCACTTTCGCCATCGCCTCCGGGTCCGAAAAAATCAGGGATGAAAGCGCCTTCTTATTAAACTTGCCCTCTGAATCCCTCAAACTCACTCCGAGAGCATTCTCAAGGGCGGGCAATAAAAAAGGTCTCCGCCTCGGGGACCTGTCCCCGGGCAGAGAGCCTTCAATTAAAGAATTCCCATCGAATGAGCCTGAGTCCGCGAATGAACCGGACTCCGGCGCACTATAGAACGATTTTACGGCCGAGTCAGCATCATAGCAGGGAATCCCCATCCCCTCGAGGATGTGCCTTACGGCAGACTTTCCGCTGCCGATTCCGCCTGTGAGTAAAACCGTTTTCATTTCTGTAGCGTGCGATAAATCAGGCGGCCCAAAGCCACAATTGACTTCAGGCCGTCCCCAATCTATTCAGAGACAGCCGTCTCGGCCGCAGGAGCCTCCACCGCAGCGGCGTCCACCGTAGCCTCCGCTGCAGCGGGAGCAGCCTCGGCTGAAGTCTCCACGACCTCGGTCTTTGCCTTAGGGAACGGGCGTTTCTCCTTTGGAAGAGAGAAATACCACCACGCCGCTCCGGCAAGAGCTATGACAAGAACAGCCGCGATGCTGATGACAACCTTCTTCCAACGCGGCATCTGCTTCTCGGCGAACGGGTCGTTGCCCACGATTACCGGCATCTTAGGCATACCGGTGAGGGTCTTGCCGAACCTCACGTTCACAATGACCTTCGCGTTCACCGCCCAGCCGTTGGCGTTGAGAAGCGGCGCGAGGTTCCTCTTGCGAAGGCTGAGCCACGACATAATCATCGACGGACCGGAAATGATGAGGATAAGTCCCAGCACCGAACCTATCATCGCCCACGCGCTGAGGCTCATAAATGTGCCGTAGAGACTGCCGAGGAATGTACCGATGGAGCCCAGAGCCATACCTACCATTGCGAAGATTCCGGCGAACTTGGCCACGTCGAATGTCTGGGCCGTTGTCGCAGCAGGGGTCGCAGCCGTCGCTCCGGCCGAGGCGCCCGCAGTTGCGGATGCCGCCACGGCGCTTCCCGCCGAAGTGAGATCCGCGGTCGCTTTCTCAAGCACTTTGGAATCCTGCTTTGCGGCAATCTTGTTTATCTGTTTCTCCACGAAATCGCCCATCTTCTTGTACGGAGACCAGAATGCCTGGCGCACGCTGATGGGGTTGTTCACGATTTTGGTAACAACAGCGTCCCAGTCGTTGCCCTGACGGTCATAGAAGATGGCGTTGCAGCCCTCCTTGAGGTTGTTGATGTCGCCGTCGGTCATAACCGCCACGATGGTCATCTTCGCAGGGGAAGTCTTCGAAACGCAGTCGCAGTAGATGAGGAACATACCGCTCATACCCGCCATAGCGTTCTGCTTGGCCATATCGGTAACCTTGATGCAGAGATCGCAGTTGCGCTGGTCGATGTAGAGTCTTCCGGCCTGGAAGACTGAGGATATGGTTGACTTTGTGGAATAGAAATCGGAGAAAGTCACATAGTTGCGAAGCAGGGTGTAGAAGTCGCGGCAGATATGGAGAAGTTTGTCCACCGTCTGAATCTCGTTCACCTCGCTTTCAAAAGCCTTGTCGGAAGCGATGAGAGCGTCCACTTCCTCCTTGCGGTTCTCCTTCAGAACGGTCTGCAGGCGGTCGTAGCCAAGGCTTTCCACCTCGATTCCTGCCTTCGCCCCCATCCACGCCTTGTATGCGTCGAATTTTGCGAGCACCTCGTTCCACTTCTCTTCGGTGATGCTCTTCGCCTTAGGGAATTCCTCAGCGGCGACAAGAGTTTTGAAAGAGTCGAAGGCAGCCTTCCACGCAGGGTTCACCCCGTCAAGCGGAAGCTCTCCTGCGGCATTCACCTTTGCGAGCGGATAGGCGGCAATCTCGTCTGAGCAGGCGGAAAGATCCTTGGAGCTGATGGCCCCGAGCCTTTCGGAGGTGACGTCAAGCACGGCCTCGCCCTCAGAGTGGAATGCTGCAAGCTTGCACCTCATAAAGAAGTCCGCGACCTTGTCCTTAAGAGCCTCGCAGGCCGAGAGAGCGTCGGCTGTTTTGTCCCCGAACGGGAATATTTCCTTCACTCCGGCATCCTTCCAGGCCACATAGTCGGCAGTGGCCTTGTAGAACGCGGCGATTTTGTCAGAGTCCGCTCCGGGGTCTCCGCTACGGTCGGCGACAGCCCCCATTGTGGCGATGCAATCCTTGATTATAGCCTTCAGCCCCTCGTCAGTGGTGGAATTTTCGGTCACGACTCCATCTCCGTTGAGCGGATTCTTCGCAAAAATGGAAAGGCTCTCGGCAGCGTCGGCGAGGGAAATTTCCTCCTTCTTCAGGCCGGCGTTCTTGAGAATCTGCTTCGCGCAGTCATAAACGCTCTTACCTTCCGCCGTGTCAGTGCGGATGTCGCTGAGTTTCAGCGAAGAAGGACGGTCGATGAGCACCGAGAAATCCTTCAGAAGCGGTTTGAGCCACTCCACGGTCTGAATGACCTCGTTAACGTGGATTTTTCCGTCGCCGTCAATGTCAAGGAGTTTCAGGCTCACCGGGTCCATCTCAAGACCGGAAGCGGGGCAGCTGAGCACCGTCCAGAGCTTCTGGTCAAGTTCCCCCAGATGCTCGATGTCGCTTCCCGTCGTTATGTTGACGCGGGTCACGCCTCCGATGGTGGAGAAATGCCACTCATAGTTGCCGTTCGAGCACATGGTCCCGACCGGAGCGATTTTCTTTATCTTCTTCTTAGCCATAGAGTTAAGATTAAAAAGAGGTGACCTATTGCCCCAAAAGAGAGGCATTCAGTCACCTTATTCAATAAATGTCCAAGTTATACGGTAAGTATATCTTTCTCTTTTGCAGCGACCAACTCATCAACTCTCTTGATCCAGGAATCAGTCTCCTTCTGCACCTTGTCCTCATAGTCCTTCTGCATATCCTCGGAAAGTCCGTCCTTCTGGGCCTTCTTGAGGGCCTCGATGGCGTCGCGGCGTGCGTTGCGCACTACAATCTTGGAGTTCTCGCCGGCTGATTTCGCCTTTTTGATGAGCTCCCTGCGGCGGTCTTCGGTAAGAGGCGGGACAGTGCAGCGGATGGTCTCGCCGTTGTTTGACGGGGTGAGTCCGAGGTTGGCGTCGATGATGGCCTTCTCGATTACAGGAATCATCTTCTTCTCCCACGGCTGGATGGCGAGAGTCTTCGCATCCGGAGCGGAAACTGAAGCGACCTGAGGTACCGGGGTCATAGCGCCATAGTAGTCCACAACCACGTTGTTGAAGATTGTCGGGTTAGCCTTGCCCACCCTGTAGGTTTTGAGGTCTTCTTCGAGGAAAACGACTGCGTCTTCCATATTCATCTTGGCTTCTTCCAAGATTTCGTTTGCCTTGTCAATCATATAGGTATTGTTTAATATTGTTTCCTAAGTAATTGGTATTCGAGGGTTTGGATATATCCCCAGGGGAATCTATACGTGCACCAGAGTGCCGACTTGCTCGCCGGCGACGAGTTTCAGAAGATTGCCCTCAGCGTTCATATCGAAAACGACAATAGGCATATTACCTTCCCTGCAGAGGGCGAAAGCCGTCTGGTCCATCACCTTGAGGTGGTCTTCGAGAGCCTTGTCGAAGGTGAGGGAGTCATATTTCACAGCCGTCGGGTCTTTCTCCGGGTCGGCGGTGTAAACTCCGTCAACACGGGTACCCTTCAGAAGCGCGTCAGCCTTGATTTCGAGGGCTCTGAGCGCGGCTCCGGAGTCGGTGGTGAAGAAAGGATTTCCTGTGCCTCCGGCCAGAAGCGCGACTCCGCCCCTTTCGAGAACGGCAACAGCGTCATCCCTCATATAATATCTTGCTATAGGCATCATTGGCGTTGCTGTAAACACCTCTGCCTCAACGCCTTCAGAGCGAAGAGCCATTGCGAGGCCCAGGGAGTTGATCACCGTTGCCAGCATACCCATCTTGTCGCCGTTGACCCTGTCGAAGCCTTTTCCGACGCCGCTCAGGCCCCTGAAAATGTTGCCGCCTCCGATAACAATCGCCACCTGAAGGCCGCCTTTCACAGCCCGCGCGATTTCTCCGGCATAGGCCGCAAGACATTTTTCGTCAATTCCTTTTCCAGCGGGTCCGCCGAGGCTTTCTCCGCTAAGTTTTAATAGAACTCTTTTATACATACTTTCAATTTAACGCAAGTTCAATAAATCAAACAAAAGTATCGAATAATTATGAAAGTTGCAAGAAAGAATATATCTTTGCACCGCTAAACGCGAATTTACGGGTCACTTTGACGTAGTCCCCCGCGAGATTATTGATAAAAACAACTTTTAGTATATGGCAAACATTCTAACGTCATCCATCGGAAAGAAGCTCATAATGAGCATTTCAGGACTTTTTCTAATTGTCTTCCTTCTGCTTCATATGAGCATCAACCTTTTCTCTGTAGCTGACTTGATTACAGGGAATTACGGTACTGCCGAGGGCCTCTTCCAGAAGGGTTGCGACTTTATGTCCCTCCCTATCGTCACCGTTATGGTGCCGGTGCTTGCGCTCGGTTTTGTCATCCACATCTTCTACGGCTGCTACCTCACCTGGACGAATCTTAAGGCTCGCGGCGGAGTGTGCCGCTACGCAGTTGCAAGCAAGGCAAAGGCCGATTCTTTCGCTGCAAAGAATATGATTGTTCTGGGAATCATCATTCTCGGGTTCATCGCTTTCCACCTCACCCACTTCTGGGCTGATATGCAGCTCCAGCACTTTACGGGCGGCACAGAAAGCAATCCGTATGACCTTCTCGACGCCACTTTCGGACGATGGTGGGTTGTGGTTCTGTACCTTATCTGGTTCGGAGCCATCTGGTTCCACCTTTCACACGGCTTCTGGAGCGCATTCCAGACCCTCGGTTGGAACAATATGATTTGGCTCAAGAGACTCAAGGTCATCGCCTACATCTTTGCAACCCTGATTTTCGTAGGTTTTGCAACAGTTGCAATTTCAGTCTGCATTCACGTAAATTGCCCTTGCTGCTAACGACTTCGGAAAAGAACAAGAAAGACAGAGCGGTGACTTGAAAAAGTCGCCGCTTTTTTGTTATATACGAAGCTCCGGCACTCCCCCCCCCTCACAAATACAAACGCATATAAATCAACAACCAGATAACATCTAAACCATTATGAAACAGAAAAGATTTTTCCTTCCGGAAAGTGAAATTCCGACCAGCTGGTACAACATTCAGGCTGATATGAGAGTGAAACCCCAGCCGATGCTAAACCCTCAGACCCGCAAACCAGTCACTGAGGACGAGCTCTCGGTCGTATTCTGCCGCGAGTGCGTAAGGCAGGAGCTGAATTTCACCGACCGATGGATAGAGATACCGGAGACGGTCAGGGAAATGTACACCTACTACCGCTCCACCCCGCTCGTGCGCGCCTACGGGCTCGAAAAGGCTCTCGACACCCCTGCGCACATCTACTTCAAGAACGAGAGCGTCTCCCCGGTGGGCTCGCACAAACTCAACTCAGCCCTCGCCCAGGCCTACTACTGCAAGCAGGAGGGCATCACCAATGTCACCACCGAGACCGGAGCCGGGCAGTGGGGCACGGCGCTCGCCTACGCCGCAAAGCTGTTCGGGCTTGAGGCAGCGGTCTATCAGGTCAAGATCTCCTACGAACAGAAGCCATACAGGCGCTCAATGATGCAGCTTTTCGGCGCTCAGGTCACCCCGTCGCCTTCGATGTCCACCCGCGCAGGGAAGAATATCCTCACCAAGAATCCCTACCACCAGGGCTCGCTCGGCACAGCCATCTCGGAGGCCGTGGAGCTTGCGCTCACGACGCCGGAAAAGTGCCGCTACACGCTCGGTTCGGTGATGAGCCACGTGGGACTGCACCAGACCGTCATAGGTCTTGAGGCGGAAAAGCAGATGGAGATGGCCGGGGAATATCCGGACATAGTGATAGGGTGCTTCGGAGGCGGTTCGAACTTCAGCGGTATCTCCTTCCCGTTTATGAGGCACAATTTCTTCGACGGGAAGAAGACCCGTTTCATTGCCGCGGAGCCCGAGTGCTGCCCGAAACTCACCAAAGGGCAGTTCGAGTATGATTTCGGCGACGAGAGCGGCCTCACCCCGCTGATTCCGATGTTTTCGCTCGGTCACGACTTCATCCCGGCGAACATCCACGCCGGCGGACTTCGCTATCACGGGGCGGGCGCGGTGGTTTCCGAGCTGTTGAAAGACGGCCAGATGGAGGCGGTGGACATCCGCCAGACCGACTCATTCGCCGCCGGAGTGCTCTTCGCAAAGGCCGAGGGAATTGTCCCGGCGCCGGAGTCCTGCCACGCGATTGCGGCCACCATCAACGAGGCCGCCCGCTGCAAGGAGACAGGCGAAGAGAAGGTGATTCTTTTCAACCTCTCAGGCCACGGTCTGATTGATATGAGCGCGTACGACCAGTACCTCTCCGGCTGCCTGAAAGACGTTGATTAAAAGACCTCTTTTGTTTTTTCTCGAAGCCAGGCGGCCTCCTCTGGGTTCATCCTCGGGCTGAGCCTCTCGTAGACTGAGGCGTTGTAAGCGTTCAGCCAGTCCTTCTCCTCTTTTGTAAGAAGACCGGGGATAACTCCCGCAGTGTCGATGTGGCAGCAGGTGAGGGTCTCGAACCTGAGCCACTGCCCGAACTCGTTGCAGCCCGTCGGGTTCACCCCCGGGATGCTGTCCACGACAGTGAGGATCACATTTTCGTGGCGGATGCCGTGAAGCCCCTCGCGGTAGAGGCCAGGTTCATTCGAGGTGACCATCCCCGGCAGAAGCGGCTCTGAGTTGAAATTCTGTCGGATGTCCTGCGGGCCCTCGTGCACGCCGAGATAGTAACCGATGCCGTGGCCGGTGCCGTGGCCGAAATTGCGGCGGGCCTTCCACAGCGGCTCGCGGGCGAGGGCGTCAATCTGGCAGCCGGCGGTTCCTTTCGGGAAAACCGCCATCGAAAGGTCAATCATTCCCTTGAGCACCAGGGTGTAGTCCTCCTTCTCAAGCTCTGTGAGAGGCCCGAGCGGAACGGTGCGGGTGATGTCCGTAGTGCCGGTGAGGTATTGCCCTCCTGAGTCCACGAGGTAGAGTCCCCTCGACTCCAGAAGTCTTGAGCCCACGGCTTTGGTCACATAGTGCGGAAGGGCCGCGGAAGGGCCGTAGGCCGAAATGTTCTCGAAACTGTCCCCGCGATAGCCGGCTATTTCAGCGCGAAGCGAAGTGAGTTTCACGGAGGCGTCCCATTCGCTGACGCTCTCCTCCTTTCCCTCGGCGGCAGCGGCGACCGAAGTCTCGAGCCACCTGAGGAACTTCTCCACAGCGAGGCCGTCCTCAACAAAAGTCTCCCTCAGCCTCTCTATCTCCCCTTCTTCCTTCACCGCCTTGCGAAGAATGACCGGGGACTTTCCGAAACGAAGATTGGACGACTCCTCTGCGGCGTCGGGGCGGAACATATTATCTATGTAGCTGTATAGCTGATAGTTAAGCGTAGACGGGTCGACATAGAGCGACTCGTCGGAGCCGAGGCTGCCGATTGCGCTCTCCACGTCGGCGTATGGCTCAATGCTTATCTCATCGGCGGAAAGTTCGTCCAGACTGTCGAGAGTGTCCTGGTCATCGTAGCCGGGTTTCCCCACGAACCAGCGCACATTCTCCTGGGAGACAAGCAGATAGGAGATTACAAATGGGTTGTATTCTATGTCGTTCGCCCTGACGTTCAGTAGCCACGCCACTTCGTCCAGCGAACACAGAAGCAGATTGTCCACCTCCGAGCGGAGCATCCATTTGCGCAGCCAGCCAATCTTGTCAAGCCGGCTTTCGCTGCCCGAAATCTCGGTGTCGATGGTCTGGATCGGGGTCATAGGGATAGCGGGACGGTCGGTCCAGAGGAAATCCAGAAAATCCGGAACAGAGACTATCTCGTACTGGAAGTCGGAGGAAGCCGTTGCGGCGGAAAGAGCCGAATCAACGGTGATTATCTCTTCAGCGCTCCAGCAAAGTCCGTCCACAGCAATGCGAAGTTTCCTCGGAAAAACCGCAGACCCGGCATAAAGAACCTGCGCAGGTGCGGCACCAAGGACAAAATCCACATTCTCCGCGAGCCACTGAGGGATTGGCACTGCCTCCGGGATCCTGAGTTTATGCAGTTCCACGCCTGTTCCCGCGAGCTGTTCGGCGGCCTGGATGAAGTAGCGGGTGTCGGTCCAAAGGCCCGCGTGCTGACGGGTGATGACTACGCTGGCAGCCTCTCCGGTGAACCCTGTGAGCCATTCCACCTGTTTCCATCTCGCAGCCGGGTATTCGCTGCAATGCGGGTCGGAAGCGTTGAGCAGCAGAGCGTCATATCCGCACTCAACCATCTTGCGGCGGACTTCGCCGATTCTTTCTGCATAAATGTTTGCCATAACTGTCTGATTTATGGGTTTATTCTGTCCGGGGCATTCAGTTCCTCCCCTTTTCCGGGGTCGAGGGACGATATGCACCGCTAAGATAGCAATTCCTTGATTATGTTGTCCGAAATGAAAAAATATTTCTCCGGAATCCGGTAATATGCTCTCTCTTGGGAGGCCGGGACAAGATGTCCTGAGGCAATCTCCGCGTTAAGTTTTTCCGGAGAGCACGCATCCTTCAAATCCTCCGGAGAGCAGCCGCGCTCAGTCCTGAGTCCAAGCATAACATTCTCTATTCCAATCTGTTCCGGAGTGAGAATTTCATTGCCTCCGGGTATATTGAGCGAAGAAATATACCCCTGCAAATCGGGTGCGTTCCAGCTGCGCTGGAATCCTCCCCCGGGAAGACGCCTTAGGGAATGTGCCCCCGGGCCCAGTCCGACGTAGGGTGCGCGGGTCCAGTAGGCGGAATTGTGACGCGCCTCAAAGCCCGGAAGGGCAAAGTTGGAAATCTCATAGTGACGGTATCCTGCCGCGGCAAGGCGCGAACAGAGAAGGTCATACTGCGCCGCGCACTCCTCCCCGTCCTCTTCCAGACACTGACCTCTCTGAGTCATCTTCTCCAGCGCCGAGTCCTCCTCAACGGAGAGCTGGTAGGCGGAAATGTGGCGCGGAGGCCTTCCAGTGGCGGAAATGTTCAGCGCCCTGTCAATGGTCTCACCCCATTTCTCCCTTGTCAGCAAAGGGGTGAAACCTCTGCGCTCCCCTTCGGGATGACCTGCTTCAGCACGGGATTCCCCTTCAGGCAAAGAAGACCTCCCTTGAGGCTCTGAGGCGTCTCCCCTCCCGACCCTCGGCAAGCCGAAAATGAGGTCGATGCTGATGTTGTCAAAGCCCGCGCTCTCAAGCAGGCGATAGGCCTTGACGGCGGTTTCGGCGCTATGGCGGCGGTTCATCCAGCGAAGAATCCTCTCATCAAAAGACTGCACCCCGAGGCTCGCCCTGGTGACTCCAAGACGCAGAAGAGTCTCGGCATACTCCGGCCCCAGCGTCACGATGTCCTCCGGGTTCATCTCAACCGTAAATTCCTCCAGATTAAGAAGTTGAGTAAGTCCCCCTGCAGGAAAATCCTGCAAAGTTCCTTCCCCCGCTCCGGACGGGGAGATCTCCGCCTCCGCCAGAGCATTAAGGATGTCCTTAAACAAGGGCAGCGGCAACACCGATGGTGTGCCGCCGCCAAAATACAGCGTCTTAATTTCGTCCGCAGCCCCTATTTCATCCTTCCTCAAGCGAATCTCCCTTCGGAGAGCCTTCACGAAAGCCTCATAGCAGACCGATTTCTCAGAATAGAAACCGCAGTAGGTGCAGAAGGACTTGCAGAAAGGAATGTGGACATAAATCATAACCAAACGTGGTTGTGCGGAGGGGTAGAGGTCGCCTCTACCGAAGCATTAACTCAGCAGTACCGAGAGATGCCTGCTCAGTGTATGCCTCCACCTTGTAGATGCCCTTCAAGCAGTCCTGAACGCCGTTCACATAGATGACGATGTCGGTCTCGGAGCCCTGATAGTCAATCTCGCGGGATGCTGAACTTGCAAGAGTCTCGCCCTCGAAAGTGAATGCCCTCTGCTCGGTGCCTGCGATAAGCGCTCCGTCCGGGTCGGTGACTCTGATGTAGATTCTGACAGGTCCCTTAGGTGCGAGGTCGTTCTCCACAAGGCTCAGACGGGTCTGGAACTGGGTCACACGGCTGCGGCGGTCGGTAGCCTTGCCGGAAGCGTTGTAGGCCGTGAGCGAAATTCCGCGTGCCTTGAGCACAGAGCCCGTAGCGACCTGACCTGTGAGAGTCTCGACCTTCTTGGAGAGTTCCTCAGAACGCTTCTTGCTCTCGGCAGCGTCGCGGCGTGCTGCTGCGGCGTCGGCAGAAAGCTTCTTGTTGAGAGTGTTGAGAGAGTCAATCTGAACGATGTAGTTCTTCATAATGCTCCTCAGAGTGCCGAGCTCCTTCTCGTACTGACGGATTTTCCGGCGGTTGGTCGCGTCGGTTTTCTGAATCCTCTCAAGCAGCTGGTTCACTTCCTCCCTTGAGGAGTCAAGCTGCGAATTGATTGTGTCATAATCAGATGAAAGCGTTGCGTAGTCGCTCTGAAGCGCAAGCATCTGTTCGGTAAGTTCCGCCTTTTCCTCGTTCAGGTCGTTCACCAGAGAGGATTTCTGAATCCAGATGTAGGCGAGAACGCCGGCAAGAACCACAGCAAGAGCCGCAAGGCCATACACTACTTTCTTCAAACTGTTTTCTTCCATAATTTATTGTGTTTTTGTTATTTTCCTTATTCTTTGCTCCCCCCACACATCTTCCCGAAGAGCCCCTGTCAGGGGGATTCATTCTGACAAAGAGGTGCAAACTTACGCAAAATATACGAAATATCGTTATATTTGTCCCCCGGAACTCAATATTCCGGGGTTTTTAACCCCCACCGGTCACCGCTAAAAAAATAAAAGTATGAAACCCGCCGCAAGATACGCCGTCCGAGCAGTCAAATATTTCTGCTGGTTCGCAATCCTTTTTGTGCTGATTATCAGCGTTCTAGTTTTCGCAAAATTTGTGCCCGCAGACATCTCCCAAATGTTCATCCACGGCTGGTGGTCAGTCGCCGAGATTGCCGGGATTGTTCTGATTTTTTCCCTTCTCTATCCGCGTTTCGGCTATCAGAAGCGGATGGTGAGCATCAGCGGAGAGTGGAGCGAAGTCTCCGAGAGGGTAAAGGACTTTTTCGCCAACAGGGGCTATCGCATCGAGACCGAGAGTCCGGATGAAATCCGTTTCCGAAGCACTCAGGCCGGAGTCAGGATTGCGCGTCTTTGGGAAGACCGCATCACCCTCACTCCGACTCTTGGCGGCGTCGAGGTCGAGGGCCCGTCGAAAGACCTTGCGCGAATTGTCTCCGCAATGGAATATAAATTTATGGAAAAGTCCGAATAGAAACTCAAAGATAAAAAACTTAGTCGCAGGAATTGTATAGAGAGATGGAGCACAACGCAGCAATCCGCTCTCTAGACAATTCCTGCCGCTTTTTCAAGGGCCGCATAAAAGTCCTCTCCAAAGAAGCGGATAATCGGCTCGCGGAGGAACTGATAGACCCGTATCCCCTCGCGGCGGCCCTTCTCATAGGCTTCGCGGCAGATGTCCCAGCGGTGAAGATTCAGCGCGGTGAGCCCGTTTGAAAGAGTGGACACCCTGATCGGATATAACCAGCAGGATATGGGCTTGCGGAAATTCCCCTCGCCCTCATTCCACTTCATCTCCATAGTACACAGGCAGTTGCCATTAGGCTCTCTGCGGCAATATGCGCACTCTTCGCTTCCCGGAACCAGCGGAGTCACGAGGTCGCCGTCAATGTCCACTTCAAAAAAGCCCTTCGCATCCACGGCTGCACGCCCCTCGGGCGACATAATGGGACTGAAATGGGGATAGTTTTTCTCTATCGCCTCAAGTTCGCACTCCTCAAGCGGAGCACCGCTGTCCCCGACGACGCAGCAAACGCCCTTGCAGACGGGGTAGTCGCAGGCGAAATACTCCGTCAGGATGTCCCCGGAGACAAGATAATCGTCAATCTGGATTATTGAGGTGTATTCTTCCCTTTTTGCCATAATGTAAATTTTACTCCCTCGAAACTTCACTCATCCGTTGCGAGCGAAACTTTCAGGGAACTCGGTTTTATTTCGATGACACGACCAGTTCAATGCGACTGCCCTCGGAAAGCTTCTTCAGAAGGGACTGTATCTGACCCAGAGTCACTGCGTTGGTTTTGTCATCAATCTTGGTCTGAAGGTCTCTTCCGGCGCTGTAGCGAAGAGAAATGGTCTCCACCCACCACTCGGGACGAGTCTCGTCGGTGGCGTGTTCCGCAAGAAGCCGCTGCTTGTAGGCCTTCAGAGCCTCTTCGGTCCAAAGCGGAGAAGAGGCGGAATTTATCCCCTCGCGGAGTTTTCTGAGCGCGTCAAGCAGTTCAGTGTCAGACGCTTCGCTCCAGGCGAACCCTTCCTCCGGAGCTCTGTCAAGAGTAATCAGCACGCTGAACCTCTCCTCCGGGTAGAGCGCGAAATGGCTCACGGTCCTCGTGTGGAAGCCCGTTCCCACAAGGCAGTCCTTCAGAGCGTCGTCCAGCATACAGGCGGCAAGGCGCGATGTGCAGAGGTTGTCGGCGGTCATCGGGAGAGATGCCGTCAAAAGCACATCTATGCTTTCCCTGTCCCCCTTTCTCGAGGTGGTGGACCATCCGGAAACCGGCTGGAAACGCACGGAAGGCCGCCGTGAAGCGGCAGCTTCGCCCACAGGGAAATTCCCCGCATAGAACGAGATTGTTTTCTGAAGAGCGTCCGGGTCCACATCGCCCGAGAGCACCAGAAAGCCGTCGGCGGCGTTGGAGAACAGTTCACCGAGAAGTTTTGACGCCTTCGAGACGGTGCCGTCGGAGAAATTGTCATACATCTTCACCCGTGAATATGGGTTGCCCGAGCAAATCAGACTGTCAATAGCGGCTATCCTCGCATTGCGGCTTCCCTCGCCGAGGGCTTTTCTCGCCGCCACATTCCTCCCATATTCAGAGACAGCCGCATCGTCAAGTTTACACTCGGAGAAAAGGCCTCCCATCCACTTGAACAGCAGGTCAAGGTCCGACGCATCTGCGACCTTTCCCCTAAGCGAAGTGGAATAGAGCGAAACATCGGCCCCGTAACTTATTCCGCGTGCAGCGAGGATGTCCTGCATTTCGGCGCAGGAAACTCCGCATACTGAAGTGAGCTTCAGAAGGTCGGAAAGGAACGCGGCCTCACCCGGGACAAGACCCTCAAGACCGGCGTAGCCCTTGTTCAAGGTCAGCCCCCAAGAGAGTCCTTTAGCCCCTGAAACCCTTTTGTAGTAGACCTTGAGGCCGTTCTGCCAGGTCCAGATTTCCCCGCCTGAAAGGGGTTCCTTGCGGGAGAGTTTATGCTTAAGCTTCTTCGGGGTACGCCCCGGAAGAAGAAGTGTGTCGGAGAAATTGACGGAAGTTTCCGTGAAGGCTTTCCCGTCGTTCCAACCCTCACAGAAAAGTGCGGGACCTTCCCCCTCCGAAGGGGCGGAGACAAGAGCCTCTGAGAAGCCACGCATAAGTTTCAGCTGCACAGAGTCCGGGAGCACCCTCCTCTGGCAAAACTCGCAAAGATCTCCCTCAGTTGCAAGCGGAGAGCCGTAAAGGAAGGAGCCGAGGCAAAGCCGGATGTATTCGGCATTTGAGTTCGAGGCGGAGCTTCGGTCGGCGCAGCGCTCAGCGTACGCGGCTGAGGAAAGTGCAATCTCGTCCTCTGAAATTTCGCCCCGCTTGAGCGAAGACATAACCTCGCCGAAAACCCTCTGAGCCGCAGCTGAATGGTCAGAGAGAGTGCAGAATGAAATTTTCACAGACTCTTCGCCGGCAGTTTCTCCGCTGGAAATGTGGGATGAGCGGATGGAGGCAAAAGGTATCTCTTCAGCGGAAAGGGCCTCAGTGAGCCGCCTCCGGGCAATATTCCCGAAGGTCCAGGCCATTTTGTCCATCACGGCGTACTGGGCGGAAGCGATAAGTTCACGCGGCATTCTCGGGAAGGAGTACTCCGCCCCGATGCGGCAAAGTGAGCCGAGGGTGTCAATGCTTATTTTCGCGGCATTCAATCGAGGCCTTTCCCCCCGAAGGGAATCGGGTCTATGAGTTCCCCTGGCATCTTTTGAAGCATCTTGGGCTGCAGTTTTGCCTGTAGAGGCGGCAGTGTCGCCGGTGGAGGAGGCCGCCTTCCCGCGCGGAATCATAAGGGAGAAAGTCCGCATCTTCGAGGATATATCCCCTGCATTCACATCTCCGGAAACCATTACAGCCATATCCGAAGGAGCAAAACAGACGGAGTCCACGCCCCGGGAAAGTTCGTCGGCGATGTCGAAAACCGCAAGGAGCAGTGAGTCTGCAAGGGAAGCCTTGCGGGAGAGCATCACATCCTCAAAGTTGAAAACGACAGCATCGTCCCGGTAGGAGACATAGCCGCTGTATGAAGGGGCAACGGCATTGGAAGAGAGGAACTTCTGAAGGGGGCGACCCTCAATGCGGCCCTCCAAGGAGAGAACCTCGCGGCAGGCGGAGACATAATTCCCCTCTCCGCGGCACACAAGCGCGAAATCCGCAAATCCCTTCTCGCCGCTGTTTGCGACAACATACCAGTTCATCCCGTTGGGAAGCACTCCCGCCGAGATTTTAGAGTCCACGGGCAATTTCGGCACATCCCTTCCGGAGAGGGAAATCCCCCCGAGGAAAAGCATCGCGCCTACAAAAACCGTAAAAATCAGATTTTTCCTATTCATAACCATAACTTTCTACACTAATTTCGCTGAATACACTAATTCTACTGACCGCAGACGGCGCATCCGGCATCACTGCCTTCAGGCCGTCCGTGCAAATCTCAATTCATCTTGCAAATTTAGTGCAAAGCTGGGAAATTGTCATTTCGCAGGCGGTGCAATCGAACCCGAGGCGCAGAAGGCGGCCGTTGTTGCGAAGGTAGAGACCATCTTTGAGACCATTGTTTGCGGATGCAAAGGCGGCGTATGCGGAAGTTTTGCGGCAAAGGCCGAGTTCATAAAGGAGGCAGTATTTGCTCCGCATCAGCTCCACCGACTCAAGGCCTCCAAACTCGTTTGCAGCCGGGGAGCATCCCCACTGCGGCTTTTCACCCCGGGAAGTGAGTTCGTAGGCGGGTTCGACCTCCTTCGCGCCGAGAGAACGGTAAAAGGCAGCAGCGCTCGCGTTCGCCACATCGGACTTATAAGTGATTTTTGCCGGGAATTTCAAATCCTCCGGAAGTTCGCCCCTGATTTTTGCCTTCAGCAGCGGCTTCGCGATGCACCGCATAGAGTCGAGTTTTTCTGCGGCTTCGCGCCTGAGGGCATTCAGAACGGAGGATGGAATCATAGGGATGTCTCCATTGATGATTATCCCTTCTCCGGCGACTGAACCCCCGTTGAGCTCGCAATTCGTGCTCTCGGGATTTCCATCAAGCGAGAAGGAATAGATTCCGCTGGTTTTGCAAAGCTGACTGCGGATTCCCTCCATCATTCTTTCGCGGTTTCTGGCCGGCTCGGAGTCAATGACGGTTTCCGCCTGAACCTTCCTTCCGTCTTCGCTTCGGACCGAGAGGATAATTCTGTATCTTGAAGCATTGCCGCCGAGACCGCCCTCAACGCCGGACGATCCTCCCTCTTTGCCGCAAGCCTCAATCCTTACTCCGGCCCAGGCGGCGATGCGGCGCACACTTCCCCGCTCGACCTGCTTTTCAAAAGCGGTGTCAAGATTGCGGTAAAGCACCGCTCCCTTTGAAAGACCGGGGACTTCCCTGCAATGGATGAACTGCCCTTCGCAGACATCGGCGCGGAAACCTGTCTCAGTGCCGTCAAGGCCCAGAAAAGCGAACCCGTCGCCGTTGTGAAGCTCGGGGAGAGTATCGCCATTGTGAGGCTTCTGGAGCGCAGCATCGGCCCTGACCGAGCCCTTGTGCGTGAGGCTCAAGCCGCCTTCGCCTCGTAGCGGCAGGACACTGATTCTCATTCCGCCGCCCCTTGTGCGGGAAACTTCCCCGACTGTGCCCACAGCCTCCCCGAGCGCTTTCCCGGCGTCAAGGCAGGCCCAGCGGCCTCTTTTGCCGTCGAAGAAAACCTCGGTGAATCCCCTGTTGAAACTCTTCACCGGATTAGGGGTGAATGCACAGACGGCTCTGCCAAAGGACGCCCTCGTGAACTCCCCGGGAGCGGAGGCGACCAGAGCGTCAAGCGCCCGGGAATATGCCGCCACAATGTTCCGAACGTATGAAATGCTCTTCAGGCGGCCCTCAATCTTGAACGAAGTGACTCCGCCGCGGGCCATTTCCGGAAGCCTTTCCAGCAGCCGCAGGTCGCGAAGCGAGAGAAGCGTTCTGTTTTCGGCCACGGGCAGCCCGGGTTTCGGAGCCACCGAGCCCGCGAATGGGCCCGCAGAGCCTGCAAAAGCGCCCTTTGAAGCGCTCTCAGGCCACTTTAGAAGCCTTCCCTCCGAGTCCACAAGGTCGTAGCGGGAGCGGCAGGCCTGGACGCACTCGCCCCGGTTTGCGCTGCGCGAGGACAGCATCTGCGAAAGATAGCACTGCCCGCTGTAGCAGACGCAGAGAGCCCCGTGCACAAACGCCTCCACTTCGCACTCCACATTGGAGCAAATCTCCCGGACCCTTTCAAAAGGCAGCTCCCTTTCAAGCACAATGCGGGAAAAACCCAGGGCTGCAAACCTGCGCGCCTCCTCCAGGGAGCGGATTGAACACTGCGTGGAGGCGTGAAGCGGAATGGCGAGCCTTTCCAGGTGCGAGAGGGAGTAGGCGGGAAGCGCCATATCCTGCACAATCAGCGCGTCCGCTCCTGCCTCCTGGAGCTTCTCGGCAAGAGACAGAGCATCGCTGAGCTCGGAGTCGTAGATGATTGTGTTCAGAGTCACGAACACCCTCGCGCCGAACCTGTGGGCATACTCGCACAGTTCACGGATGTCCTCAAGAGAGTTTCCTGCCGCCTGCCTTGCCCCGAATGCGGGCCCTGCAAGATAAACGGCATCGGCACCGCAGTCAATGGCCGCGATGCCGATTTCCTTGTTTCTTGCCGGAGCAAGCAGTTCAAGCGTCCTCATTGAAGTTGCTCTGAACCGTAAGATTTATTTGCTGAGAGCCGCGATCTGAGCCTTGGCGACCTCAGTATACTTAGGATTTGAAAGAATCTGGTTGTAGTACTTTACAGCAGCCTCTTTGTTGCCCTTCTTCTGATAGCTTACAGCGAGGGTGCAACGGATGTCGTCAGCTTTCTTGTCATTAGGAGCGACGGTGAGGAATTTCTCGAATGCGGCGATTGAATCATCGTCCTTGCCGAGTTTCTGGGCTGACATACCTGCGAAATAAAGGGCGTTGCCGTTCTCGAGGTAGGCGTCTGATTTCATTGCAGCGTCGTAAGCGGCAGCATATTTCTGGCCTTTGAGCGCTGTCTGAGCCTCCTTGAGGAACATATTTGAGAGCTGTTTGTTGGCAGCCTTCTCCTGACCGTTCTCAGCGGCGGCAAGATATGCCTGCTCGGCCTCGTCAAGTTTGCCGGCCTTGGTGTATGCCATTCCCAGACGGAGCTGCGCGGTTGCATTTGTCGGGTTGAGCTCGATCACCTTGTTGTAGGCAGCGATTGCGCCTTCAAAATCCTTTGCGTTCAGAAGGTCGTTGGCCTTGTTCATAAGAACCTGAGGCACAAGGGCTTCAGCGTCCTCAACAACATCTGTGGCTCCATATTCCTTAGCCACTGCGACAGCTTCGTCAATCTCTGAAAGACCTTTGTCGTAGTTGCCGTCCTTGATGGAAGCCTTTGCGATGTTGAACATAATCTTAGGGATGTACTCCTTGCAGTTTCCTACCATTTCGGCACCTTCCTCGCCGCAAGCCTCAGCCATTGTGAGAGCGGATTTGAAGTTATCGAGAGCCTCGGCGTCGTTTCCGGCCTGAAGGGCCATAGCTCCGTTGTTGTAAGTTTCAGTTGCCTGCGCCATATCCTGCGCAGAAACAGCGACCGCAGTTGCGAGTGATGCTGCAAGAACGAGTAATACTTTCTTCATAATCAATAATTTATGTTCATTTTAAGCTTAGTGCCGGGGGTATCATAGGCAAAAACCTCGCCGCTAAAATCCGTCCCCCGAAACGTACGAACCGCAAAAATAGAAAATATTTACCGTAAAACCGCACAAACGCCCCAAAAATTCAAATTCTCCGCTTTCCGCGTCGGGACAACCTACTATGTCCGCGCCTGCGCCGTCGTTGACGGGAAGGGTGTATATAAAGACCCAGGCGCATCAGCGCCGTGCGGAGTCTTTGAAGGGGGAGCCTGTGCTGATAGGGAAGATGGAGCACGACTTCCCCTACAAAGGGGACGGGAGGGGTGTATATAAAGAGGCCGCTTTTAGTTCAATCTTATAGTAGAGGTTGAATAAAAAGATGGGATACAAGGCTCTCGACGACGCCCAATACCGGAGCAACCTTT